>JAJQCX010000057.1 GCA_021202495.1 Clostridia bacterium
TGGTATAGCAGTTTACGGCAATTGCCGCTTTATATAGGATAAAAGGAAAGGAAGATCTGCATATGAAGATGAAAAAGAGCGTCAAAGCTCTCTCATTATTATTGATTTGCACGTTGATTTTTTCGCTCGCGCCGTCGTTTGAGGCGCAGAGCGTTTCGTCAAGCTCGGTTCGAGTGGGGCTTTGCTATTCAGACACTGCTGTTTATTCGGCAAGGTTTGTTTCCGACAGCGAAATAAATATATACGACGCGTCGGGAACCTACATAGCGACGTTTCCGGCAGGCAGCGAAGGCGTTGCGACGATTTCCGGCGGCGCGATAAAATCAGAAGGAATCGACACCGGCGAAACCGTTTCCGAGGAAACGGAGGACGGAGAAACCGCGGTATATAATGTTTATGCGGGAGCGTTTTCGACAACAAGCGGCGCGGTGACGCTTTCGAGCAATTCTGTTATTTCATTTAATGGAGCGCAACACAGAGGCTCGTTTGAGCTGCGCGACGACGGCGGAAAGATGACCGTTATAAACATTGTCGGAATGAACGACTATCTTTCAAGCGTGCTCGGCAAGGAAATGAGCGCGTCGTGGCCGCAGGAAGCGCTGAAAGCACAGGCGGTCTGCGCGAGAAATTACGTTTTGAGCGCGTCGACGAAGCACAGCACCAAGGGCTTTGATGTGTGCGCGACGACGGACTGCCAGGTTTACGGCGGGGTAGCGTCGGAGGATTCGCGGACACGCGCCGCGGTTGAGGCAACGCAGAACGTGAGCGTTACATATAACGGCAAGGTCGTTCCGCTTTATTACTTCTCCTGCGACGGCGGCTATACCGAGGACAGTGAAAACGTGTGGGCAAATGCGGAAGGGTATTTGCGCGGGAAGAAGGATATATACGAAAGCGAAGATTACGCGACGTATTACAATTGGAAAGTGACAATGACGCGCAGCGAAATTGAGGAAACGCTTAAAAATAAGGGGCACGACATAGGAACGCTGCTTGACATAACGATTGACGAGGTGAGCGACAACAACGGCGTTGTTGCTATGACGTTTGTCGGAACGGACGATTCCTACACGGCGACAAAAACTCTAACGCGGACAACCCTTTCACTCTACAGTCAGGCGTATACGATAGAAAAGCTCGACGGACAGGACAAGGTCGTCGACGAAGACGAAGCGCCGACGGAAGAGGAAACGGAGGACGAGGATTTTGTGTTCATTCTGACGGCGGACGGAGTGGAAAAGACGAAAAAGCCCGTATACCGCCTGACGGAAAGCGGACTTGAAAGAACGGACGTTATCGCGCCCGCATCGCCTGCGGAGGAATATGAAGAAGTTGAGGAAGAAGAGGAGCCCGAGCAGGAGCTTTTTGAAACATATGTTTTTAACGGCCACGGCTGGGGACATCTTGTCGGCATGAGCCAATGGGGTGCGTACAGCATGGCAAAGCTCGGCAAAACATATAAGGATATTTTGAATTTCTACTTTACGGACATTAAGATAACAGAAGGATGATTTTTCTTGAATACGGAAGAATTCGACTATTTTTTGCCGCAGGAGCTGATTGCGCAGCAGCCATTGGAGGATCGTGCGGCGGCAAGGCTGATGACGCTCGATAAGGAAAGCGGGAAAATAGGGCACGATATATTTCGCAATATAAAAAGCTATTTGCATGAGGGCGACTGCCTTGTGTTAAACGACACCCGCGTTATGCCCGCAAGGCTCTACGGCGTTAAAGAGGGCAGCGGCGGCGCGATTGAGTTTTTGCTGCTGTCGCGAAAGTCGCGCGACGTGTGGGAGGTCATTTTGAAGCCCGGCAAAAAGGCGAAAAAGGGTGCAAGATTTGTTTTCGGCGAGGGAAAGCTTATCGCCGAAATAAACGAGGTTTTGGAGGACGGAAATCGTCTCGTCACTTTTACTTATGACGGACTCTTTGAAAATGTGCTTGACGAATTGGGCGAAATGCCGCTTCCGCCGTATATTACCGAGAAGCTTGAAAACAAGGAAATGTATCAGACTGTTTATTCAAAACATGAGGGAAGCGCCGCCGCGCCTACGGCGGGGCTTCATTTTACGCCGGAGCTCTTGAAGGAAATTGAAGAAATGGGCGTCGATTTGGCGTTTTTGACGCTCCATGTGGGGCTCGGCACGTTCAGACCCGTGAAGGTCGAAAACGTGGAAAACCACAAAATGCACTCCGAATTTTACACCGTTTCGGAAGAATGTGCCGAAAAGGTGAACCGCGCCCGCGAAAGAGGCGGGAGAATTGTGTGCGTCGGCACGACAAGCTGCCGCACGGTTGAAAGCGCGGCAAAGGACGGAAAGCTCAATCCTTCAAGCGGTTGGACGGACATTTTTATTTATCCCGGTTATGAATTTAAACTGACCGACGCACTGATAACGAATTTTCACCTTCCGAAGTCAACGCTCGTAATGCTCGTGAGCGCGCTTGCGGGGAAGGATAATATAATGAAAGCATACGCCGAGGCGGTGGAAGAAAAATACAGATTTTTTAGTTTTGGCGATGCCATGTTCATCTGTTGAATGCATTATATGCGCTTTAAATGTTACAGTTCAGCCAAAGGAAATAGCGTAAAAAAGGCATTGTGCAAAAGGTAGAAAATAAAAAAAAGAAATTTCAATAAAAAACAAAAAT
>JAJQCX010000178.1 GCA_021202495.1 Clostridia bacterium
AAATCGCCTCCGCCTGATTATCTATAATATAGTTTAGCACGTTTTCCCCGATTTAACAGGATATCCAACGCTTATCACACTGCACAGCTTTTTGCAAAAGGCTATCCCGTAATGCTTTATGCTCTTCGGCTCTCTTGCGTTAAAATATTGGTTATAAAGCTGTGTATCGATTTGCTCGAGAGCCTTTTTTGCATCCGCAGACAAATCCTTTTCCGTTTTTGAATATTTAACCTCTATGATATACGCTTCCTCCGTGCGCAGATTAAACGCGGTAATATCCGGTCTGCCCATGCCCGCTTCGCGGTTGGAAAGAACCTCCCAATCTTTTCTGCTGTTCAACATTCCCAAAAGCATTCCGTGATAGAAGGTTTCCTTATCCCCATACTTTCCGCCGTCAAGATAGCTTATTGATTTGCCCAGATTATAATTGAGGAGACGTTCCACAGTGCCCGCGTCACCCGCCGTAAGCGCTTCGAAAAATTCTTGTAATCCGTCCTCACTTTCGACAACCTTTTCCGCAAACCACTCGTTTATTTTCTTTATAAAAATATTTTTTACTTCACGGTTGGGAATACACAAATCGTAGGTATCGTCGTCATGGAATCCTCTCTGCGTCAAATAGCCCGTGGTGAAAAGAATGCTCCAAATATTATCTATGTTTGATGTCATATCTCTGTACGTTAATTCCTGCACGAGCTCCTTTCTGACCGTTCCGCCGTTTATCAAAACGGCAATCTGCTCGCGTGTTTGGGTGTCCGCCATTTCCGCAAAGTCCTTAATAATCCCGTTTTCACTCACGTTCGCCCAATAATTTTTCGGTTTTTTATTTGAATTGTTAAGAAGCTGGTCGCAGTAATTTATCACGTCCCACGGGCAATAAATGCCGCTTTGCCCGATAAGATAGCCGTCGTACCAGTCCTTTGTTGTTTCGTAATACTCACCAAGACCAAGATAATCAAGAAGCTCGCGAACCTCGCTGTCGGTGAAGCCGAATCTTTCATCACATTGATCATCAAGCAATGTGTACAGCTTCGGATTATTCAAGTCCGAAAAAATGCTTTCCTTAGATACGCGCATACAGCCCGTTAGAACGCCAAAAAAGAGCGATTCATTCGATTTTAACGCATAGCCGAAAATCTGACGTATCAGCTTTACCATTTCATCATAGTAACCGTTTTCGTATGCCTTTTGCAGCGGTGCGTCGTATTCATCAATCAATATAATAACCTTTTTGCCGTAATGCTTGCAGAGCATATCGCTTAGCTGCATCAAGCTTGCATCCAAATTGCCGCTGCCCACACACAGCTTCTTTAAATTTTCGGCATCTCTGATACTCAGTTTATCGCTGTTAAGTAAAAATTCAAAGCTGTCCGCAAGTCGCATGATTTGCTCCCACAAATTTTTCACAGCCACACCAAATGTTTCGCCCATCACCTGCTTCAGCGAAATTGAAATCACCGGAAACTGCCCCATATACTTTTCGCAAAGCTCGGTTTCTTTTGAAATTTCCAACCCGTCAAAAAGGCTTTTGTCCGTACCAATCTCAAAAAAGTATTTGAGCATACTCATGTTCATGCTTTTGCCAAAGCGGCGCGGACGCGTGAAAAGATTGACTTCGCCCCAGTTTTCCAGAAGATCCTTTATCAGTCCCGTCTTATCAATATAATAAAAATCATTGACACGCAGCTTTTTAAAATCGTCTATACCTATCGGCATCCTTTTCCTTGTCATTCAAATCGCCTCCGCCTGATTATCTATAATATAGTTTAGCACGTTTTCCCCGATTTAGCAAGATAATTGATTGAATTTTCCGGGTAATATCGCTCGTCTTTCATTTCAAAAATCCCTCATATAAAAACGGCGCGGTCTTTCGACCGCGCCGCACTGCCTTTCGGCAGTTTATTGTTCAATTGTCAATCGCAATTGATTACTCGTCATAACCCTTGTAGATTACAACATCCGTAACTTCGTCTTCTGCGTCTTCAACAGTCTTGATGAATACGTAGAGCGGATTCGATACAGACTTCTTAACGGAAGCGCTCGAGCCCTTCGTTACCGTGATGGAGTTGCCTGTCTTTTCAACTACAGTGTAGTTGCAGCCCTCGTCAGCGGGAACATACATTTCCTCGATATCCTCGATTTCATCATCAGTGATTTCATCGGTTCTGATGTCGGAAATTCTGAAGTAGCTGCTCTTCTTCTCAACTACCCAACCTGCTGCGATGTTTACATCGTCGTCAGAGGGAGTAAGAACGATCTTGTCTGTTTCGCTCTGGATTGTACCAAGGCTATCCTCGTTAGCGTCGAAGAGAACGTATACATTCTCAGCAAGACCTGCTGTATTGGTCGAGTAGATAATTACATTACCTTTCTCAATCTCAGCGAGCGGATCCTGATCCTCATCGGGGTCAACAACTACGGAAACAGTCGAACCTGCAACCATACCTGTGAGCTTCCATGTGTCATCGTCGCCGTTCGTAACCTGAGAAGTCTTTGTAACAACCATTACAGGAGCCTCGGGATCGAATGCTGTCTTAGCGTCTGTTGTAACAAGTGCGTCGATGTTGTCAAGGTCCTTACCATAAGCCTTGAAGCTGTAGGAAGAATCGTCAACAAAGATGTTGCCAACCGTCGAAGCCGTTACTGCGTCTTCAAGGTCATCCTCATCGGTATCGATGTTGAATACTACGATATCGGAGGGAAGCGTGTATGTGCCGTATGTGCCTCTCGACTCAGAATATGTTCTGTCCTCGTCTTCAGCATCGTTCTCATACTTGGTGTACTCGTTGAAATCATCTGCGCCCGGAAGATAAATCTTCTTTACCTTGCCTGTGGAGTCAAGGTCAAGCTTGATGATGCTGCCGTCCAGAGTATCCTCGAACTGCGAAATGTAAGCCCAAGCCTCATCGTCGTCAAGGTCATCATAGAACGAACCGTCGGAATCGTATACGTCAACCTTTGTTGTCTTAAGAGTGAGAACCTCGATGGAACCTGTGTGGGTTACAACCTTGATGAGGTACTCGATGTCGCCGAAGTCGCCTTCGTTTTCACTAGCATCGATAATGTAGTAGTAGTCAGCGCTTGCGATGGAGTTAACGTCATCAGCATAAGCAATCTTACCGAATGCATTGATGTAGAATACGCCTTCGTCACCTGCGGAGAGGTCATCTTCGTCAACATAGTCTGTGTATGTGCTGATCTTGTACTCGTTGCCGTTGATTGTGTACTCGTCGTCGTCAACTTCGTCAATTGTACCTTCGATAATCGTGGAGGATACATAGAGCGTAAGAACTGTCTGAGAATCGTCAAGAACGGTTACAGTGTCGCCTTCCTGAATTTCGCTGAATTCAACGATTTCGCCGTCTCTGATGATTGTGATGAGGTTCTCATCATAATCAAGCTCAAGACCTTCGCCTTCCATACCTTCAAGATAGAGGTCGTCAAGGTCGATGCTGTCAACAACAAATTCCTGACCGTTGTCGGAGTAAATGTTTACAATAACATACTCAAAGTCGCCGTCGGAGTCGTTGTCGATGAATGTTACATCGTCAACACCGAGATCCTCAAGTGTTTCGAAAGCAAAGTCAGTTGCTACGGAATCATCATAATCGTCTCTGAGGAAGCCGTTGATGATGATGTTGTCAACCTGTTCAAGCTCGTCGTCGCTTGCATAGTAGCCCTTGATCGTGTTTTCCAACTTAGCCTTGGATGTGGTCTTAGCGCTGTCGCTCTTGTAGTATACAACTGTACCTACCAAACCTGCGTCGCCCTCGGAGATCTCCCAGTTGGTGTTATCCGTTGCAAAGAGGTCGACGTCAACAACAGTTGTCGAGTTTCTGCCGGACTTCTCAGCTACTGCGAAGATAGCGTCGTTTCCGTCATCATCTTCACCAGCATAAGCAACTACGGTGTAGCCGAGGAATGTAGCAGCGTCTGTCTGGTTTGCAACGAAGGAGTAGCGGTCGCCTGCCGGATAATCCGTGCTGGTGTTGCCCTCGTCTTCTGCATAGTTCTTTGTAACAACGATGTCGATCATTCTGTCGTCGTCGATATCATAGTCGGGATCAGAGATGTAGGTGCTTACTACAACACCGTCAACCTTTTCCATCTCAAGGTATTCGGAAAGGATTGTCTTACCTTCCTGAACAGACCATGTGCCGCCGTTGATACCGGTTGTCCACTCTGTCTGGTCCATGAGCTCGATTTCAAGAGCGTTGTAAACAAGCTTTGCAACAGTTGCTCTCGAAGCTGCCTGACCTACTGTACCGGAAACGCCCTTAACAAGACCGATCTTGTTGTTGGCAGCGATTGCAAGATAACCTGTGGGGTAGTCGCCCGCAGCCGTTGCAGCCGGCTCATAGCCGAGTGCGCAAACGAGCATCTTAACAACCTGCTCATAAGTTACGTTGTCGTTGGGAGCGAACGTGCCGTCGCCCATACCGTTGATAATGCCTGCTTCCCAAGCCTTGTTTACATAGCCGGAGAACCAGTCGCTCGCGGAAACGTCCGTGAATGTGGAGTCGCCCTGCTCGATGTTGTCATCCATACCAAGCATACGAACCATGATTGTAGCCGTCTCTGCTCTTGTAATTGTTTCGTCGGGTCTGAAAGTACCGTCTTCATAACCTGTGATAATTCCGAGGTTAGAAAGAAGGTTTACCGCGTCTGCATAGCTCGCAGTGGAAGCCACGTCGGAAAAGTCTTTAGCATATGCGATGCATCCGAAGCTTGCGATCATAGCTACTGCAATAACCAGTGCAAGAACCTTTTTGAGATTGTTCATATCTCAAATCCTCCTTAAAAAAATTTTTGTGAAAGCAAATCATGTTTTCGGCACAAGACAACCGCTTTCAATGAAGCCCCGCGCCTCGACAGGATTCGCATCCTGACTATGGTGTGATTATAGCACCGAAAATTCCGTTCGTCAACGGGTTTGTTTCATCTGTAATCAAACTGTAAAAAACCGATTACATCCGTAACAATTCGCCCTAAAGACGCAATCTCCGCGCTTTCATCAATCATATTTTAATCCGCTCCGCCCCAAAAGTCAACCCGGATAACCGTTTTGTAACAATGGTTTAATCTTTGTCACAAATCCACAGGTTCTGTGATAAAAAATTCGCATATTATACGCAAAAACCGCGCCATGCGCGGTTTTTGTTCCGCAACTTCACACTCCACACTCCACTCTCAACACTGCTCACTGATACTCCCGTCCTTCAGCCACAGCACCCGATCGCAAAAATCAAAAACTCTCTTCCTGTGCGTAATTATCAGCACGGTTTTATCCTTATCCCCACGCAGCGATTTCAAAAGCTCAATCTCCGTTTCCTCGTCGAGTGCGCTCGTCGCCTCGTCGAGCAGCAGCACAGGGGCGGAGCGTGCAAGCGCACGAGCCACCGCAACGCGCTGTATTTGCCCTTCGGAAAGCCCTGTTCCCTTTTCGCCCAAAAGCGAATCGTATCCCTCCGGCATCGCGTCTATAACATCCGCAATTTGTGCGCGTTCCGCCGCATTTTTTATCTCGTTGTCGCTCAAATCCGCGTAAAACGCGATATTTTTTCCGACCGAGCCCGATATTAACATATTTCCCTGCGGCACATAGCCGAAAAGCGCGCGCGTCGCGGGAGAGATTTCAACCGCTCCGTCCTCGGTTTCAATGTAAAGCCTGCCCTCCGTAGGCTTCGTGAGGCTCAAAAGCAGCCGCACAAGCGTCGATTTTCCGCCGCCGCTTATCCCCGCAAGAGCGACAAATTCGCCCTTTTTAATTTCAAAATTCACCTCTCTCAAAACCTCTTCGCTGTCGTAGGAAAAGCTCAGATGCTCCGCTCTTATCGCGCGCATTTTGCCATAAATCTCGCCCGCGTCAAACCGCTCTCTTTCATCCTCCGGCAAATCCTCCAATTCAAGCACCCGTTCCGCCGAGGCGAGCATATTCTGATAACTCATCATCAGATTGCCCATCGAACGCAAGGGCGACTGCACCTGGTTTACAAGCTGCACCATCGCCGTGAACGAGCCGAAGCTCATGCCGCGCGTCAGCTTGAACGCGCCCCAAATGACAGCGAAGGCATAGCTTCCGGTAAAAAGCAAAAATATGCTCACGTTTGATATTAAGCTCCACGAATTGCGCTTTATCCTAAGGCGCATCGTTTCCTTGTGTATCTCCCGCGCCTCGCCAAGTGCGCCGTCCTCGTTGCCGAACGCCTTGAGCACCGTCATATTCTGTACCGATTCCGTCATAAACGCCAGCGATTTTCCCTCCGAGGTCTGCACCGCCTTGTGAAACTGCTTCATTTTTTTGCTGTACAATCTTCCCAAAATGAAAATGACGGGACCGCAGACGCAGAGTATCACCGCAAACTGCCAATCAATTCCGAAAAGGACAATCAGCGCCCCGACAATGCGCGTCGCAAGCATTACGCCGTTGGGCAAAATGTTCATCACGCCGCCCGCAATCACCGACGAGTCGTTTCTTATTCTATTCATAATGTCGCCCGAATGATACTGTGAAGCCTGGCTCCAATCCTTATGCAAAACAGTCTGAAACGCCCTTTCACGGAAATGCATTTCAAGCTTGCCGCCATAGGCAACCTTCATTCTGCTGTTTAAAACGCGCAAAATTATCTCAATCACGATAAGGCCCGCAAGCTTTGCCGCCTCGGTTATAAATTCGCCGCCCTTTCCCGAAACCGCGCTGTCGATAACCCCCTGCGACAAAAGTGCAAAAAGAATGCTGCACACCGACATCAGCATTTCAACGACAATCAAAACAAAAAGCGGCGCATACAAAAACCGCACCTCGCTGACAATCCACCTCAATGCCCTGTTGTTTTTCATAAACTCCCGCCTCCGGAATATGCTTACCCTATTATTATAGTAGAAATCGATTTTTCTATATTATATATCTCACGCTTTGCTTTGTCAATCACAACGCAAAAACACGCTGTCCAAAGCGTGTTTTTGTAAAATTATTCAACCGTAAATCTCTGTCACACCACGTTTTTCACAACGCTGTTCGCGCCGTATGTTGCGATAAGTCTGTCATATTCCTCCATTGAGATTGGAATGACGCCGCCATGGCGGAACTTGACCGTCGTTCTGAATTTTTCGCTGTCCTTCACGAATATGCCGCTGCCCAAGTCCTCTGTGACGTAGGGGGCATAGCCGTTGTTCGTGCGATATTCGTCAAGAAGTAAACACCATCTTCCGTCCGAGAGCTTGAAGCACTGCGGGTCCTCCACACCGAAGACCGTGCAGAGGTTTGATGAGATTGTCTCAAACTCGCCGTCGAGAGAGCGCGCTCTTTCGACCAAGATGCACTTATTGGTTTCGTCCTTTGAAAAACGGTAGTAATAGCCGTCCGACTCGATGATGTCGGTATCTATGACGTCGCTGTCGCGCTCGATGTAGAGCTCGGGCGGCGTAAAGGTTTTAAAGTCCTTCGTTCTGGACTGAAAAATCTTGTGCTTGCCGCGTCCTTTGTTCGTCTTCGACGCCCAGAAAACCATGTAATTGTCATTAATTTCGTCATAAATTGCCTCGGGCGCCCACGCACAGCCCGCGTCTTCGGGCGCGACGGTGCAGACGCGCACATCCGACCAATTTATCAAATCCTCCGACTCCCACACCAGTATGTCACGGCTGCCGTTTTGCGTGCAGGTCGCCCACGAATCGGGGCGCAAATGCACGTTTAAATCGGTGCCGATGATGTAGTAGCGGCTGCCGTCCTTGCTGCGCAGAATAAACGGATCTCTTATGCCTCTTTCTCCGACCTGGGAAATAAGCACAGGGTTTTCGCTGTTGAGCGTTTTCCATGTGAGCCCGTCGCGGCTCACCGAAAAATAAATCTGCTCCGACAACGCGGTGTTATACTTCTTATCGATAAAATGAACGAATAAAAACGCTTCCGATTTGGAATTGCTCATAGCCCTTCACTTGCCTTTCACATCTCTGTTCTCAAAAAAGAATTCCAACAAATGATAGCATTTTTTAGCCCGCGCGTCAAGCTTTTTTTCACAAATTTTCACCGTTTGAGGCAATTATGTCACTATACACAAAAGCGCTGTCCTTTAGAGTGCGTTCCTTTGTGGCAAAATCCACAAACACAATTCCGAACCGCTCGTTATACCCCTCGCGCCACTCGAAATTATCCAAAAGAGACCACACAAAATATCCGTCTATGTCAACTCCTTCGTCCGCCGCCTGCCGCAGCGCCGCCAAGTGCCGCTCAAGGTAGTCGCAGCGGTACGAATCGTGAACCTTGCCGTCGCGGCAAATCCAGTCATGGCTGCTCATGCCGTTTTCGGAAACGATTGTCGGAAGCTTATAACGCTCGTAATAAAATTTTGCGCCCCAGTAGAGGCATTTTTCCGTCACTGCCCAATTCATCGCCGTCCGTGCGTAGCCGTCCGGGTGCTTTCCCCGTCTTCCGTCGGAGAGCACCGGATAACTTTCGTAGGTGTTAAACGCGAAGAAATCCGCGCCGGTGTGGATTAAATCCATTTCCTCTTTTGTGTACTCCGGCATTTCATCGCCGGATTTTTCAATCATGTCATCGGGGTATTTTCCGTTCATTATGGGTTCGCTCCACGCGGTGTTTGACCACCACGGCTCGTTTCCGACGGAAAACATTTCACGCCGCGCCGCCTCTATACATGCTTCCGTTTCCTCCGCCGGGTGGCACACTCCGCCGACCGGCGCATAGCCGACCTTCGCGTCGGGCACGTTTTTCTTTATCACTCTGTATGCCTCACCATGTGCCAAAAGAGTATTGTGTATCGCAAGCAGCGCCTCCCTCGCGCTCACCTTGAGCGCGGGAGCGTGATCGCCGTTCACATAGCCCGCGCCGATGACACACTGCGGCTCGTTTATCGTAAAATAATGCGTTACCTTTTCACCGAACGCCCGCGTCACAACGTCTGCGTATTCGCCGAACCACTTAGCAATTTCCGGGTTGAGCCAGCCGCCGCGCTTATAGACCTCGTAGGGCATATCCCAATGATAGAGCGTCACATAGGGCTCGATGCCGTTTTTGAGAAGCTCATCAACAAGGTTTACATAATATTGCAAGCCCTTTTCGTTGACCGCGCCCTTACCTTCCGGCATAACCCTCGGCCAGCTTATGCTGAAGCGATAAGCCTTAATCCCGAGCTTTGCCATTATCGCGACGTCCTCTTTATAGCGATGGTACGAATCGCACGCCGTGTCGCCGTTTTGACCCGGTTTATGCATAAAGCCCGCTTTTCGTGTGATAACGTCCCAAATGCTGAGCCCCTTTCCGTCCTCAAACGCCGCGCCCTCAACCTGATAGCTCGCCGTCGCCGCTCCCCAAGCGAAATTCTTTTTAAATCCCATATTTTTTGTCAACCGCCTTTCATTGCAAGTTTATCCAAAACCATTCATAATACACCTGCGGACGTGACTTATCCCGCCCGCAGGTGTATTATTTTTAATACTGATAGCTTCTTATATACTTACATCTCATGCCGTCATCCCAAACCATTGTGTCGTCGGGTTCGTATTCCCAGCCGCCGATGCCGGTGTTCAATATCAGGCGCACGTTTTTCTGATAATTTACCGTCGTGCTGTTCTGCGCGGCGTAAATACATTCGCCGTCAACGTAAAAGCGCATATAATCATAGCCCCAATCGAGCGCAAAGACGTGATACCCGCTCGTCAAATCAACGCCGCTGCCGGTCGTACCGAGATTGCCCGAATCGCCCTCGCCGTGAATTGCGATGTTCCAGCTTGAATGACCGTATTTTGAGGACAAAAATTCAAAAATATCTATCTCCGGCGGCCACGAATCGCGTCCCGTCAGCCAAAAGGCGTTCCAGTAGCCTATCGGGCTGTCAGGCTGCTTAAACGAGCCTTCGATATAGCACTGCTTGTTGTAAACTTTGTTCTGTATGCTCACAACTCCGACATAGCCCTTCCATCTTACCCAGTTTTTGCTATAGCTGCCGTTATAATTAATTCCCGTGTCGCCGTCCAAATTCGTCGGCCATGAGCTTGACGGAATTTCCGTTGCCTTCAAGAACAGCTCTCCGTCCTCAACAATGACATTGTTCTTCGTAATAAGCGCCGAGAAATTATACGAATCATGCGTCGGGTTGTTCGACTTCCACGGGAAATTCGTCCACCACTGCGAGTTGAGCGTATCGCCCAGGAAGTTATCCGAAACATAGTTTGAAACCTCACTTCTGAGATAGAATGTTCCGTTTGACGGCATATCCTCCATTGTTCCCGCTTTGAGCGTTCCCAAGCTATGCACGGTTGAGGAATCGTACAAATAATTTTCCTCGTTCACATATGTAAGATATTTCACCGTCGTCCCCGTGTAATAGCCCAAATTTTCCGCGCTTTCCTTTATAAATGTCGCGTTTGCATAAAACGCGCCGTTGTCCTCGCGCGCTTTCAGCACAGCCGTGCCGTCCTCAATACAGAGGAAATAACCGGGCTTGTTCACCGCCTCAAACGACACTCCGCAGCCTATCAGCCCTTCGCGCTCGACAAAGCGTGTATACGCCGGGTCTTCCTTCGAGTCAACCATAACATTTGCATCTGCCCCCGCATGGGTGACAAAACGTCCGTAATATGCGCTGCCCGTTGCGTCGTCCGAAAGGCGCACCGCTTCAAGGCGGATGACGCCGTTTAACGCCGCGTCGCTTCTGTATTCCGATTCAATCTCCGTTATCGTAAGGTCCGAGATATACATTTCGCACGACGCGCCCGCGCCTGTGTTGAAGACGAGCGTGTTCGCCTCAAGCCCCGTCCAGCGAGAGGGACGTGTCAGCTCTGAATCGTTATATGCAAAATATATCTTCTGCGTCTCGCGCGTACTTCCGTCGTCAATCGTAATCGCCGCCCATCTTGACTTGGGCGAAACCGTAATCGTAACGTCCCAGTCGCTTCCGCGCTTAAAATCGCCTTCAAAGAGTGCGACCGGCGTGCCCTCGTTGAAATAGTTTGAACGCATCATCTTCACCGCGACTTTGCCGGAATTTGAGCTTGAATTGTCAAAGCGCAGCTGCAGCGCCGCGTAATGCGTCAAGTCCGCGCCGCCCGAAACGGCGCCGTCGGTGAGCGAAACTCCGGCGTAGAAGGGATTGCCGGAAATGTTCATTGTGAAGTTTATTTCATAATCGGCACGCGAAGCGGGAGTGTCAAACGTCCTCTGCGCAATGACGCCGCCCGCGCCCTCAACGCCGTCCTCCGTGCCATAGGCTTCGAGCTCTGCAATTCTTATCCAGCCGTTGTCGGAGGAATCTGTTCTGCCGTAGAACGTAAAACGCACGTATTTTGCGAGAACTTGGTCAAATTCGTCCTCCTGCAGCTCAAGCGTGCTCGAAGAGCTCTTAGCTTCAACCACGGTTTCAAAGGTCTTTCCGTCCTCGGAAACCGAAACTTCATATGTGTATGTTCTCGACGTTCCCAAGCCGAACGCGGCAGCCGTCTTTGTCAAATAGTACGCCTTATCATATTCAAGCGTCAGAGTTGCGGGGGTCGATTCATAGACGCCCGACGCCGTCCAGATTGTGTCCAAGTCTCCGTCCGTAACATTTATCGCCGCGTAGCTTTCGGGCTGGGGCTCCTGCGACGCGGAAATTGCCGTAGGCTCAAGCTTTTCGCCCGACGTGTCGCCGCTGCGGTCAACAGCATCATAAAGATGGAGCTTCCCGCTCTCCGCTTCGGCATAAAGCGCGCTTCCGAGCTTGGGCGTATAATCCGTATATGTCAATTCGTCGAGCGCGTTGACCGTCCAATCGTCGAGAGTGTCAAAGCCTTCGCTCAAAACTTCGTCGCCGTAAACTGTGTATTCATATCCATATGCTTCAAATTCCGAAAGCTGCACCCAACCGGACGTAACGTCGGTGCGCCCTTCCATCGTCACACGCACATAGCGCGCGTTATATTCGGCAGTGTCGAAATACTGCACGTCAAGCGTCTTTTCCGCTGTTGTAGTCGGCAAAATCTCGACAAAATTCTCTCCGTCCTTCGACGCGGAAACGGAGAATATGTAATTGCGCTCGTTGCCGAGCCCAAACGCAACGCCTATTTCTGTAATACTGTAATTCCCATCCAAATACGCCGTAAAGCTCTCGCTGCCGCCTTCTCCGAGCTGCGCCGTCCATTTCGTCGAGGTGTCGCCGTCGACAACATTTGCAGCAATGTTCGCGCTCTCGGGCGTCACGCTTGTCCAAACGTCATCTGTGTCAATCGAAAGCATTTCACTTTCGCCGACCTCGGTTCCATAACAGTCCGCGCTCGAAAGCGTTTCAGCTGCGGGGCGCATTTTTGCGTCCCAAACGTATATTTTTGCGTAGCCTTCCGTCACGTCCGCCTCATACGTTTTGGCGGACGTAACTCCCGCATCAAACGACGCCGCGTATTTTTTCGCCGATTTGAGAGTTCCGTCGTCGTTGTAATTTGCAACAACGACCTGAGCTTCCTCGGCGTCGTCTCCCGTATTTTCAATACACACCGTAAAAATCGCCGTATTTCCCGCAAGAATACCCGTTATGCTCCCCGAAAGGGAAGAGCTTTCCGCAAATGCGGGAAAAACGGGCAGCAGCGACATAACAAGAATCACCGCAATAAAGCACGATAAAAACCTTTTCATTTCTCAAACCTCCATAAAAAATTATTACTTTTATTATACACTAAAAAAAACGCCCATGCAAGGCGATTTTATATTTTCACTTTTATATTAATAAAAAAGGAACCTCCTCAGAAGCTCCTTCGGTTGCATCCCCTCAGGTTAATGCAACTCATTCACCGAAATTATCTTAACACACATATTGGATTATTGTCAAGCTCTTATTATGCAACACCTCAAACAATTTCATTTTAAAGTTTAAGCGCCGTCGATTGTCTCGGCGGCGCTTTCGATTATTCTTTTATCAATACTGGAACGTTCTCACCCAGTCGATTCTAAGACCTGTGTTATAAGTTGAAGGCGTGCTTCCTTCCCAGCCGCCGATACCTCCGTTTATGATGAGGTAAACGCTGCTGTTGCTTTGCGCAGTCACCACACTGCCCGTAGCACGGAAGTAGTGCGACCCGTCAAGATAGAAGTCCATATATCCGTCGCCCCAATCGAGTGCGTATGTATGATAATTTGTTCTGATTGAGCTGCCTGCGGAAATATATGTGCCACTGCTCGAGCTTGACGACTTGTGAATATTTGTGTACGTCTTATACGAGCCCCACGAAGAGCAGTATTCAAAAATATCTATCTCCGGCGGCCAGCCCGACGAAGCGTTCAGCCAAAAGGCGTTCCAATAGCCGCTGCCAACGTTCGGCTGCTTAAACGAGCCTTCAAAATAGCTGTTCTTGTAGTAAACCGTTCCCCAGTTCGAGGAAATAACGCCGACATATCCGGCATATTTACCGCTTGTAAAGCTGTAGCTCGACAAATCAGCCCAGCTGTTGCCGTCCTCGTCAACCGCGCTCCAATCGCTTGAGGAAATCTGTGTCGTGTTCAAAAGGCATATTCCGTCCGAAACCACAACGTTGCTGCTGCGTGCAATGCCAAGGTGGTTATGGTGTCCAAGCGAGCCGGAATCCCACGGGTAATTTGCCCTCCACTTGCTCGTGTTGAGGCTTGTGCCCTTAAAGTTATCCGAGAGTTTCGTCGAAGCCTCGCTCTTTACCGTAAAGCGCGTTCTTGAGCGCGAATGCATCGACCACACAGCAATTGTGCCGGAATTGTCGTAAATAAACTTGTTCGGGTCGCGGTATGTGGCATAAGAATATGTCGAATTGTCCGCGGATTCCTTATAGAACGTGGAGTTTGCCTTAAACCGCGCCGTGTCCTCATATTTCGCGACCTGAATCGTGTCGGTGCCCGGAACAATGGTAAGGAAATAGCCGGGACGGTTCATAACTTCAAATGAAACGCCGTCCGAATCCATAAGACCCGAGCGCTCAACAAAGCGCGTGTAGTTCGGCGTCTGCTTTTCGGCAAAATTCACGGTTGTGCTGCCGTTGTGATGCATATATTTACCTGTTCCGTTTTCGGCTTCGAGCCTCAAAATGCCGTTCACCGCGCTGACCGGCTCAACGCCCGTTTTACCGAGGTCGGTCAAGGTGATATCGCCGACATAGATGTCGCCGCACCCTCCGATGCCGGTATTTATCATAAGAGTGTCGAGTTTGACGCCGTTTATCCACGTGCTCGTGTCGCCGCAGTATTTTTTCGTCTTATTCGTCTGCACGTTCACGCCGTCGTCAATCGAAACTGTGAACTCCATGATATGCGGGTTGACCTCAATAGTTATCTTCCACGGATTGCCGACCTGAATTGCCGTGTAGGAGCCGACAAGCGCCGAGAATGTGCCGGAATTGAGCGCAGAATCGGCATAAGTGTTAAACTGTATTCCGTCGGAATTCGACTTAAATCGCATTTGCAGCGCAAGCGGGTTTTCATCCGAGCCTACAGTGTAATTTCTGCCGCTGCCTATCGAAAATCCGCCGTAGTCGTCAGCCGTCGGAGCGTACATTGTAAATTCAATCTTATACGCCGTGTTTCTATCGGGGTAGGGGAGATCGATATATGCGCTCACACCGCCCGCACCTTCGGTCGAGTTCGTTTCGCGGCCTACGGCGTCGTAAAGATGAATCGCGCTGCCCTCGATGCCGCTCTCAGCCGGCGCTTCTTCAAGCACTTCGCCGTAAAGCGACGCGCCGAGCGATCCTTCGTAATCCTCCTGCGTGTCCGACAAAAGCGCAAATTCTACGTTATCTTCCGTCGGATTGAGCGTGCCGAGCTTTGACACATATTCGGTCGTCTCGCCCTCGGGATAATGCGTTATGATAACGTTGTTTACATAATATTCGCACTTTGCGCCTGCACCGGAATTGAACACAAGCCATTTTGCCTCAAGTCCGCTCCACGCCGAGGGACGCGTTCTTTCGTCGTCGTTATAGTTGAAGTAAATGAACGCCGTTTCGCTGTTCGTTCCGTCATCAACGGTCATTTCTATCGAGCGCGCCGTCGGGTCGACATCAAGGCTGAAGTTTATCAGCGTATCGGTTTTAAACGTGGTTGACATAAAGTCGTCAAGAGATCCCTCGTTAAATTGGTTTGATGATAGCGTTTTCAAAACAACGCCGTCGCCGTCACCGCTGAAGCGCACCTGAAGCGCCGCATAGTGCGACAAATCCGCGCCGCCCGTCACCATTTCATCTGTCAGCGAAAATCCGCTCCACGAATACGAGCTTGACGAGGAGGGAAGATACATGTCAAACGTAATGTTATATTTTCCGCGGTCGTCGTTCGTGTCATATTGTGTGCCTGCGAGGAGTCCCCCTGCGCCTTCGACTTCGCCGTCGAATATTTCAATTTCCGTTACCTGAATCCAGCCGTTATTTGAATCGTCCGTTCTCGCATAGAACGTAAAGAGCGCGTACTGCATTGCGGTTTCCGTGAACGAATATGTTTTAAGCGCGGTTGAATTGCTGTAGGTCACTTTGTCAAGCACCGTTGTGTAGTTCGTGCCGTCGGTTGAAAGGGCAAGCGAGAATACATACGTTCTCGAACTGCCGCCGAATGCAATGCTTATGTCAGAAATGCTTCTTTGTTCTGTCATTTCAATCGTCAGCGTTGCGGGCGAGTCATCGGTTACGCTCGAAGCGGTCCACTTTGTGTCCAAATCGCCGTCGATAACATTGCTTGCCACATTGCTCGATTCCGGAGTTTGCGACGCGGTAATTGACGAAACAAGCGTTGTCTGTCCTGTTCTGTCCACGTTATCATATACGTGAAGCGCGCCGTTTACCACGCCGAGACCCGCCGATGCCGGAAGATAGGCGATGTCGGCGTAAAGCTCACTTCCGAGTGTCGGAGTGTAATCAGTATATGTTTCTTCCGTCATGGCGCGGATTGTCCAGTCAAGTTCGTCGTCCTCAAAGTCGAACGTCTGCACGACCTCGCTCTCGGCAACCGCCGCCTCCGAGCCGTAGGCCTCGATTTCCGACACCTGAACCCAGTTGTCGCTGTCGGAAGTGTCCTTTGTGTAAATTGTGAACTTTACATACTGCGCTCTCGTAAGCGCAACCTCGTAATACTGTACGTCAAGCGTCTTTTCGCTCCACGTCTTTTCAAGCACGGGTTCATAGGTCTGTCCGTCAAGCGACGTTTCAACAGAAAATTCGTAGCTGCGTTCATCGCCCTTGCCGAACGCAATACCCACCTTGGTTACATTGTATATTGTGTCGAAAACCGCCGCAACGGAGTGGGGTGTTGTTTCCGTCACGCCCTTTGCCGACCAATATGTGTCGAGGTCGCCGTCCGCGACGCAATCCGCCGTGTGATCGCTTTCGCTTTCAAGCGACGCAAACACATCACTCGTCGTTATCTCAATCTGCATTTCCTCCAAGCTTCCCTCAGAGCAAGTGAGGGAGGAAACCGGGTCGCAGACAGGCTCCAAATTTGTCTTTTTCCAAAAGTATACGACTGCGTATTGTCCGTTTGCCTCGTCATAGAGTACGGTATTTGTCTTTGTGATATACTGCTCCATTGCCGCTTCAAGCTCAACGTCTTCGCTTTCGGATGAAATCTTCATTCCGTCCTTGTCATAAACAACCTCGCGTATAACGACAACGCCGTCCTCGTCGCCCACGTTTTTCAGCTTAACCGAATACGCCAGTCTTTCGCCGTCGGTAATGCCGTAGCTTGACGCCGTGACGTTGAAGTTGTCCGTCGCCATTGTCTGCGGCACAAGACCCACAATAAGCGCCATGCACAGTATCAGGCTGACCAAAACCCTTGATTTTTTCATTAAATAGCCCCCTTAAATTATTTTGCCGGTATGGTTTTCATACCTCCCATGTAAGGTACAAGTGCGTCCGGTATTGTAATGCTTCCGTCCGCGTTTTGATAATTTTCCAAAATTGCCGCCACTGTTCTTCCCACGGCAACGCCCGAGCCGTTCAGCGTGTGAACAAGTTTTGCCTTGTCGGTCGCCGAATCCTTGAATTTGATGTTTGCCCTTCTTGCCTGGAAGTCCTCAAAATTCGAGCAGGATGAAATCTCAACATATCTGCCGTAGGAGGGCATCCAAACCTCAATGTCATATTTCAGCGCCGCCGTAAAGCCCAAGTCGCCCACGCATATTCTCACAACGTGATAGGGGAGACCCAACCCCTGCAAAACCTCTTCCGCGTCGTGCGTCAGCTTTTCAAGTTCCTCATAGCTCTGTTCGGGGCGCGTAAACTTAACAAGCTCGACCTTGTTAAACTGGTGCTGGCGGATAAGTCCGCGAGTGTCGCGTCCGGCGCTGCCCGCCTCCGCACGGAAGCAAGCCGTGTAAGCGACGTGTTTGATCGGCAAATCCGCACCATCCAAAATCTGATCGCGGTACATATTTGTCACAGGAACCTCCGCCGTCGGAACGAGGAAATATTCCGTTCCCGCAACCTTAAAGGCGTCCTCTTCAAACTTCGGAAGCTGTCCCGTGCCGACCATCGAATTGCGGTGTACCATATACGGCGGAAATATTTCCGTATAGCCATGCTTTTCGGTGTGCATATCGAGGAAATAGTTTACGATGGCTCTTTCAAGCCTCGCGCCCGCGCCGCGGTAGAGTGTAAAACGCGTTCCGGTTATCTTCGCTGCCGTGTCGGGATCGAGAATGTTCAAATCCTTGCCCAAATCCCAATGGGCTTTCGGTTCAAAGTCAAACTTCGTCGGCTCGCCGTATTTTCTTATTTCCACATTGTCCGCGTCGGTGTCGCCGTCGGGCACCGCGGGGTTCGGCAAATTGGGGATTGTGAGCATCATCTTTTTAAGTGCGTCTTCAACCTCCGCCGTTTTCGCGTCGAGCTCTTTTACCTTATCGGAAATCTTTTTCATTTCCTCAAAGATGGGCGCTGTGTCTTCGCCCGCCTTTTTCATCTGCGGAATTTTCTTGCTCACTTCGTTTTGCTGCTTTTTAAGCTGTTCCGCTTCAAAGAGCAATTCTCTGCGTTCATCGTCCAGCGCGATAACCGCGTCTATGTCCACGTTTTCCTTTCTGCGTGCAAGCGCCGCCTTAACCCTTTCCGTTTCTCCGCGTATAACCTTAATGTCGAGCATATCTATACATCCTTTCAAAATTGTTTCATGTGAAACATTTTTATTTAATCGTTATTTGATCGTATCTAAAATATCCGTTATTCTTATCAAATCCTCCACGGAATAATAATATATTTCAAGCTTTCCCTGTGTTTCGCCGGAAACTCTCACCTTTGTCGAGAGCTTGTTTTGCAAATCTTTTTCGACGTCGGGGTAAAAGCTCTTTTCCGTTCTCCCTCTGCGCGGCTGCTTCTTTGTTTCGCGCGCGGCATCCTCCATCTCCCGCACCGTCAGATTTTGCTCTGCGGCGCGTTTTGCCATTTCAACGCGCTTTTCGCTGCTCTCCACAGCCAAAAGTGCGCGGGCGTGTCCCTGCGAAAGTTTGCCGTTAACAAGCATCTCCCTGATTTCGGGTTCAAGCGTCAAAAGCCTGAGTGTATTCGCAACCGCGGGTCGACTTTTTCCGACCTTTTCGCTCACCTTTTCCTGTGTCAGCCCGAACTGCTCCATCAGCGACTGATAACCGAGCGCCTCTTCGATAGGATTCAAATCCTCCCTCTGGAGATTTTCAATCAGTGAGATCTCCGCCGCCGCAAGCTCGTCGTAGCTGCGTACCACCGCCGGAATTGTCGTCAATCCCGCCAAGCGCGACGCGCGCCATCTGCGTTCGCCCGCGATAATCGAATATCGTCCGTTTTCGTTTTTCGTCACGATAATCGGCTGAATGACACCGTACTGCGAAATCGAATTTGCAAGCGCCTGCAGCTGCTCGCGGTCAAAATGCTTTCGCGGCTGATTTGCTCTCGGTTCTACCTCGGTTACCTTAAGCTCCGTTATATCGCCCTCGCTTTTCTTCTCGAACAGCCCCGCGTCAAGCGGCGCGTCGAAAAGCGCGTCCATACCTCTCCCCATTGCCATGTTTTCATGCCTCCTTGTTTTGCACAAACTCTTCCGCCAAATCGAGATAGCTCTCCGCTCCCTTTGACGAAATGTCATAGTGTATTATCGGCTTGCCGAAGCTCGGCGCTTCGGAGAGCCTGACATTCCGCGGAACAAGCGTCTTGTAGACCTTGTTCGGGAAAAACTTTTTCACCTCCTCAACCACTTGTGCCGACAAATTTGTACGCGAGTCGTACATCGTCATCAGTATTCCCTCAATGTCAAGCTGCGGGTTCAAAACCTGCTTTACTTTCCTAATCGTTGTCACAAGCTGCGACACGCCCTCCAGTGCGTAATATTCGCACTGTATGGGTATTATAACGCTGTCCGACGCCGTCAATACGTTTATCGTGATAAGTCCGAGCGACGGGGGAGCGTCGATAAATATATAGTCGTAATTTTCCTTCACCGCCGAAAGCGCGTTTTTCAGCTTCGATTCTCTGCCCATTTCGCTGACAAGCTCGATTTCGGCGCCCGAAAGTGAAATGTTTGACGGGCATATATCAAGATTTTCATATGGTGTTTTCACAATCGCCGACGGGGCGTTTTCATCGTTTATCAAAACGTCGTAAACTGTTTTTTCACACCTTCGCTTGTCAACGCCTACGCCGGAGGTGGAATTACCCTGCGGGTCGCAGTCGACAAGCAGCACCTTTTTGCCCATTTTCGCAAGACAAGCCGAAAGGTTGACCGCCGTCGTCGTCTTTCCGACGCCGCCCTTTTGATTTGCAATCGCAATTGTCCTCAATAAAATCCCCCACTTTATAAATAGCCTTGTATCATACAAGGCTATTATAACAT
>JAJQCX010000155.1:0-280 GCA_021202495.1 Clostridia bacterium
CGGCGAAGCAGAATTATAAGAAGAGAAAGGCGGACGTTAAGATTGTCGGAAAATGAGATAAAAAAATTACAGAAATTTCAAATAAACACTTGATAAAACAAGAAAAATATGTTAATATACACATGAAAACCAAATACGAATACCAAAATAGGAGGAATTTTCATGGAAAACAGGATAAAGGTGCTTATTTGCGATAATAACAAGGTCGCGTGCGAGCAGACGGGTGTTTTTTTGAACAAAAAGGAGGAAATCGAGGTCGTGGGCTGTGTGAACGACGGCA
>JAJQCX010000155.1:290-2599 GCA_021202495.1 Clostridia bacterium
GTTATCGCGGCAATCGAGAGAACCGAGCCCGACGCGGCGCTGATAGGCATGATTATGCCAAAGCTCGACGGGCTGGGAATACTTAAAGCGCTGTCGGAAAAGAAGCTGAAAACGAGACCGATAATAATTATGATGACCGAGAGCGTGAACGAGAGCATAACCGAGGCTTGCCTCAACATGGGAGCGGATTATTTTATGATAAAGCCGTTTGACCGCGAGCTGCTTTATGACAGAATAATGCTCTTATGCAGAAGAAGCGCGGGAAGAAGGACGGGAGGCGAATTTTCGTATTCGCGCCCGAGCGACAGAACGCTTGAAATTTCAGTTACAAATACAATTCACGCGGTGGGCGTGCCGGCGAATATAAAGGGGTATCAATATTTGAGAGACGCCATCATAATGAGCATAAACGACACCGAGCTGATAAACGCGGTGACAAAGCAGCTCTACCCTAAGGTTGCGCAAAAGCACAACACATCGCCCTCACGCGTGGAGCGGGCGATACGCCACGCGATTGAGGTCGCGTGTGTGCGCGGAAACGAGGAGGAGCTTTACAGGCTGTTCGGCTATACCGTGAACAATGCCAAAGGCAAGCCGACAAATTCGGAATTTATCGCGATGATTGCGGATAAATTGAGATTGGAAATGGTTTCTTGACAAAAAGGCTCCGAACTTATGTTCGGAGCCTTTTTGTCAGTATGGAGTTTGAGCGGAGTAAAATTTGAATTGAATCGCCGGAATACAAGCCTGTGACCCATAATATAACATTCCTTACGCATAGCTGAATTGTATCTTTATTCCGTCAGAAATCCCGCGTCGGTCATTTCTTTAATCATTGCATTTACGTTATTTGC
Source organism: Clostridia bacterium (assembly GCA_021202495.1). Taxonomy (GTDB): domain Bacteria; phylum Bacillota; class Clostridia; order UMGS1883; family UMGS1883; genus JAJQCX01. The sequence goes on from JAJQCX010000155.1 coordinate 1,145, forward strand.
GATATATGTGCGGTCTCCTTCGGTTTTTGCGCCGCTTTTTTCCGCGAGCATATCTGAGATTTCATCCGCCGTTTTTCCGGCGGCAACGCCTTCCCAAATGATTATGCCCGTTTCGTTAAGCTTTACCATTCCGTTGAACTCGCGCCTTGCCGGACCTGTGGCAACCACAACATATTTGTTTGCAACTTTGCGGATAACGAAGCCTTTTTTGATATTCATATTGCCGTACCTCATTTCATTGCGTTATATGCAACTTTCGCCGCATCCTGCGACATGTTGCATTTTAGGTGATATATCGGCGCCGAGCCGATAAGAGTGTCAAGCAGATCGAGCTGCTTTATTACCGATTCCGGATCATTCGGAAGAAGTACTTGTTGAAATATTTTATTTAATGTCGCATCCGTGTCCGCCGGGGCAATTTCGTTCTCCGCACCGCGCTCCAAAAGACACACTGCCTTGAGCGGCACATTCTCAGCGCAGCCGAGGCGTTCTTTGCCGCGCCAAGGAGTGCCGCAGACGTAGAATTTTTTGTCTGTTATTCTGATGATGGGTTTGTCGCCGTTAATTAAAACGGCTCTTTCGCCAAACTCCCGCATCCAGTAGTTTGCGTGTGTGGATTTTCCCGTTCCTCCCGGAGCTGTGAAAACGTAACCCTCACCGTCCACAGCCACAACAGCGGCGTGAAGAAGAAAGGCATCAAAGTCTAACATCCCGAGGCTCACCTTTCGGTACAGGCAGTTGCTCTCGCAATCAGAAGGAGTGAACGCACCTTTAAGGCGGTCAAATTCCTCCCGAACTTCATCGTCCGATGCCGACACGGTAAAGAGGGGAGGGGAATCCGTTATATGTTCCCCGCAGTTCCACTGTGCGAGAGGATATTTGTTATCCACGCCGACCGCTATGCCGGCAATATTTAATGTTATCACGATGCGTCCCTCCCTTACAGCAAAATATTATAGCATATTATCGCGATAAAAACAAGCGTATTTATAGATTTGTAGTGATAATAGTGAAATTGAGGGAAGGGTGATTATAATGTAAATAGAAAAGAACCGCGCAAGCGTGCCAAGCGTGCCGCTTGAGCCTTTTTCGCGCTGTGGTGCGGTGTGGGAATATTCGATTGGAGCCGCGGTTTATAATGCGGTGGAGGACGTGGGCGGGGGCAAGCCCCGCCCGTACAACTTAGTGCGGGGGTGAACGATAATGCGGCGGGATGATATAAAAATACAAATCCCCTACAGGCGGGGTGAGCCGGATGCAGGGGTTTGTGGTGGTTTTAGTTTAAATGGAGATTACGAATCGTAATGGTTGGGTTCCCATGAATATGTGCCCGAGCCACTTGTGTTCTGTCCGCTAATAGCAGTAACGGGAGCTTTATCAAAATAAACAATCTCAAACTCAATATGATATGCTCCCTTTATGAGAGACAGTGAAAAAACAAAAACACTGTCAAAC
>JAJQCX010000156.1:0-7026 GCA_021202495.1 Clostridia bacterium
GATATGCCAAAGGTGATAAAATGATTTACAGAGTATATTTTCGGAGGATTTAAATGAATATTTTAATGCTGTTGACGCCCAAGAGCGAGGTTGCTTACATAAAGGACAGCTACACCGTTCGGCAGGCGCTGGAAAAGATGGAATATCACAGATACAGCTCGATACCGATAATAAACAGTGCGGGCGAATATGTGGGCACGATAACCGAGGGCGATTTGCTTTGGGGAATAAAAAACAAGGTCGGCTTTGAGGGTTGGAAAAGGCTTGAGGAGTGCAGCGTTATGGACATACCGCGCCATTCGGACAAAAAGGCGATAGGGATAGGAAGCCGGGTCGAGGATTTGTTCGACACGGCAATGGAGCAGAATTTTGTGCCGGTGACGGATGACGCGAACACGTTTATCGGGATTGTCACGAGAAGAAAGATAATGGAGTATATTATAAAGTCGGAGGCGGGAGAAAATGAAAAAAAGTAAATTCGGAATGATTGTCTTTTGGGAATGCGTCATTTGCGCGGCGCTCGCGATAATTATGCGGGTGTGCGTGTTCGGGCTTTTGAGCAATGAGAGCATGATGCACGTGAGGATTGCGACGCATGCTTTGATGATAGGGCTGACAGCGAGCGTATTTATGCTCTTTGCACTGACCGTAAAGAGGGCGTGGAAAACGCATGGGAAATACATAGCTTTGCCGCTGATATTTACGCTGTTCGGCGTTGTGCTGAACATGGCGGCATATGGAGTGGATTTTTAATTCGGAGGATAAAAGTGTGATATATTTGGATAACAGTGCAACGACGATGCCGGCAAAAGAGGTGCGCGAGGCGTTTTGCAATGTGTGCGGCGAGGTTTTCGGCAATCCGTCAAGCACGCACAGGGTGGGGCGCGAGGCGGCGGCGATTGTCGCGGCGGCGCGAAAAAAGGCAGCGGAATATTTGGGCTGCACAGCGGAGGAGATATATTTTACTTCCGGCGGTACGGAATCGGACAACATTGCGGTGCTGGGCGGCGCGAATTTAAAACGCGGGCGGCGCGTTGTGACGACGGCAATCGAGCATCCTGCGGTTTTGCGTGCGATGGAAGCCCTTGAAGAAAAGGGCTTTGAGGTGATAAAAATAATGCCCGAAAAGGACGGGAGCATTGACGCGGAAAAGGTGATTGAGAGCGTGAATGACGAAACGTCGCTTGTGAGCGTGATGCACGTAAATAACGAAACGGGAGCTGTTTCGGACATTGCGAACATTGCATCGGAGGCGAAGAAAAGGGCGCCGAGGGCGCTCATACACACAGACGCGGTGCAAAGCTTCGGACATATTGAGACGAACGTGAAAAAGCTTAATGTCGATTTAATGAGCGTGAGCGGGCACAAGATACATTCCGTAAAGGGCTCGGGGCTTCTATTTGTGAGAAAAGGCGTGAACAATTTGAAGTCGCCGATATACGGCGGCGGGCAGGAGAAGGGCATTCGCTCGGGAACGGAGAACACCGCCGCGATACACGCGCTCGGAAAGGCGATTGAACTGATAGATTTAAGTGACGCCGCAAGAGTGGCAAAGCTGCGGGAGAGGCTGCTCGCGGGGCTCATGGAGACGGGCAACGCGGTTTACAACGGCGGGGAAAATAGTTCTCCTTATATATTGAACGTTTCGTTTATGGGAGTGCGCTCGGAGGTTATGTTAAACGCACTTGACGCGAAAGGCATTATGGTTTCAAGTGCGTCCGCGTGTGCGAGAGGCAAGGGGACGAGCCACGTTCTGAAGGCAATGGGCGCAAAGTACGCGGACAATGCGATACGTTTCAGTATGTCGCGCTATACGACGGGAGAAGAGATAGAAGAAACGATAAAATCAGTATGTGAAGTATTAAAGCTTTATAGGAGATAGGAGCTAGATTATGGGTGTAAAGGAAATTTTGCTCGTGAAATACGGGGAGATAATTTTAAAGGGATTAAACCGCTCAAAGTTTGAAAATATGCTCGAATCGAACATAAAGCGCACGGCGGGAGCGGACGCGATAAAAGAAATGAAGGCGAGCCAAGCTATTATATATATTATTCCCGCAGAGGGCGTTGATATTGATGCTTTGGCAAAGAAAATTTCAAAGGTGTTCGGAATTTTGTCCATAATAAAGGCGGGAGTGTTCCCGAAGGATATGGACGTGATATTGAGTGAGGGCGTGGAATATGTCGCACCGTTTTTGAAGGATTTAAAGACCTTTAAGGTTGAGGCAAAGCGAAGCGACAAGAAATTTCCGTATAATTCGCCCGAAATTTCGCGGCTTATGGGCGGGGAGGTGTTGGCGAAGTGTCATCATTTGAAGGTCAATGTGAACGAGCCGGACACTGTTGTGAGAGTTGAAATACGCGACAATGAGGCTTATGTTTTCGCGGACAGCGCGGTGACAAAGGGCTTGGGCGGTATGCCGGTGCGCTCAAACGGGCGGGCGACGCTTCTCATTTCGGGCGGCATAGATTCGCCGGTCGCGGGCTGGATGATGGCAAAGCGCGGCGTTGAAATTGAGGCGGTGCATTTTTGCTCTCCGCCGTATACGAGCGAGCTTGCGAAGGAAAAGGTGATAAGCTTAGCCAAAATTTTGGCGCAGTACACGGGAGGCTATACGCTTTACATTGTGCCCTTTACCGAGCAGCAGCTTGCGATAAGAGACAATTGCCCCGAGGAGCATTTGACGCTTGTTATGCGCCGAATGATGATGAAGGTTGCGGAAAAAATCGCACAGAGAAATAAGTCGCAGGCTTTGATAACGGGCGAGAGCTTAGGGCAGGTCGCAAGCCAGACGATTGAGGCGCTGGGCGTTACGACGGACGCGGTGAACATGAATATTCTGCGCCCGCTCATCGGCATGGACAAAGAGGAGATAATTACGATTGCGCGTAAAATAGGCACGTTTGAAACGTCGATACTTCCCTATGAGGACTGCTGCACGGTGTTTGTGCCAAAGCACCCGACGACGCGCCCGAAGATTGAGAGCGTTTTAAAGAGCGAGGGGAAAATTGATATGGAATATTGGGTAAACAAGGCGGTTGAGGAAACCGAGTGGATGAGAATCGAGGCGGAGTGATGCTGAAAGCGGAAATAATATCGGTGGGAACAGAGCTTTTGATGGGGCAGATTGCAAACGGCGACACGCAGTTTATTGCGCAGAGGCTGCCGCAATTGGGAATTGCGTTGCTGCATACGTCGGTTGTGGGCGACAACGCGGAGAGGCTGCTTGATGCGGTGCGCTGCGCAAAGGAGCGTTCGGACGTTGTGATATTTACCGGCGGCTTGGGACCGACGGACGATGATTTGACGAAAGAGACGGCTGCGGAGGCGTTCGGCAAAAAGCTTGTCTTTGACGAACGTTCGTATGAAGTGATGAAAAATTATTTCGCGATGACAAACCGTGCCATGCCGGAAAACAACATAAAGCAGGCATATGTGCCCGAAGGGTGCATTGTGCTTGAAAACCGCAACGGCACGGCGCCGGGATGTATAATAGAAGATAACGGAAAATACGCGGTGATGCTGCCGGGACCGCCGCGCGAGCTGCAGCCCATGTTTAAAGAGGGAGTTGCGCCGTTTTTGAGCAAAATATCGGGCGTCTGCATGAAATCGCGCGTTTTGCGCGTGTTCGGCTTGGGGGAGAGCCAAGCTGCGCAAATGCTTGACGAATTGATAAAGGGGCAGACAAATCCGACGATTGCGCCCTATGCAAAGGAGGGCGAGGTGACGTTTCGGATAACGGCGTCGGCGGAAAGTGAGCCGGAGGCGGAAAATCTGCTCTCGGAGACGGCGGATAAGATATATGAAATTTTGGGGGATTATATCTACGCCGAGGGCGATGAAGCATCTCTTGCGGAAGTTGTGGTAAAAAGCTTAACCGAAAAAGGGCTTAAAATGGCGACTGCCGAGAGCTGTACGGGAGGCGGGATTGGAAAAATGATAACGAGCATTCCCGGAGCGAGCGAGGTTTACAAATTCGGCTTTATTACGTATGCAAACGAAGCGAAGGAAAAAATGCTCGGCGTGAAGCATGAGACGCTTGAAAAGTACGGCGCGGTGAGCGAAGAGACGGCGCGGGAAATGGCAATGGGCGCAAGGGAAAAGAGCGGATCTGACATTGCAGTCTCGGTGACGGGAATTGCGGGGCCGGGCGGCGGGAGCGAGAAAAAGCCCGTGGGATTGGTATATATCGGCGTGTGTGACAAAAACGGCTGCGAGGCGTTTAAATTCAACCAAGCGGGCGATCGTGAAAGAGTGCGGCAGAAGAGCGCGCTCTGTGCGCTTGATATTGTGCGGCGAAGATGCGCGAGGCTGTGATATTATATTGAAATAAAAAACGCTCGAAAGCTTCACTGCGGGCTTTCGGGCGCTTTTTCGCTATGCTTATCGCCTAAAAACAGGCATAATATTAAAGTAGAAAAAAATCTATATAAAAAAATTTAAATTTTTTTAATTTTTTTGGTGATTATTTATAAATTTAATGGTATGATAGTAATATAATTTTTATACCTGAGGACGCAGCAGTCAGTTGCCGTTCTATACAAAAGGTATAGGGAGGAGAAAATCATGAACAATTTATTCAAGACACTGGTATCCGCTGTGACCGCATCTACATTGGCATTGTCGACAATGGGTGTGTTTCCGGTTGCATCGGCTGCCGAGGACAAGGGCGCTGTAGTCCCGACGTATGAAGAAGTCATCGCCGCGGTTGAAAGCGCGAACGACTATTACCAGTCCACGGTTAAGTACAACCAGCAGGAGTATGGTATTCCCAACTGCTTCTGGGCTAAAGCTGCTTATGAGACAGGTAATATGGAGGCTTACTACACGACCGGCATCGAGTCGTACCGCAAGTACGCTTTGGCGTGGGCGGACGACTGCAGCTGGATGGGCCACACTTCTACGGCTCCGGCAAGCGAATGGACATACGGCTACAGCCAGACGCTTTCGGACAAGGCAGTTCTTTTCGGCGACTTCCAGATTTGCTTCCAGACCTATATTGATTTGTACAATATAGAAAAGAACGAATCCTACGGCTCAACGGTTGACTCCACAAAGATTGCGCGTGCGATCGAGGTTATGGGCTATGAGGCTGATAACTCCTTCGACGGCTATTGGTGGTGGGCCGACTCCCTTTACATGGTTATGCCCGTTATGACAAAGCTCTACAAGGTTACGGGCGACGAAAAGTATCTTGACAAGCTCTATGTACAGTTCAGATATGCGAAAGAGCTCATGTACGACGGCCCCGGAGGCATCCCGACGAGCTCGAGCGGTTACACAACATCCGCAAAGCTTTCGAACGGCGCAAGCTATTCCAATGCAAGCGACTATAAGTATCTCTTCTATCGTGACGCGGGTTATGTTTATCCGTTGAATCCCAATACGGGTCACGAGAGTGAAAAGAACTTCTGGGCACGCGGCAACGGCTGGGTATTCGCGGGTCTCGCAAAGGTTCTTCAGGATATGCCCGACGATTACGAGTATTACGATGAGTTCGAGACAACATATCTCGAAATGGCTCCGGCAATCAGAGACTGCATGATGACAGATTCCGACGGCTACGGCTACTGGACACAGTCGATGCTTCAGGGTTATCCGACAAGCAATTCCAACCCCGACGGTTACGAGACGACAGGTACTGCGTTCTTCGTATACGGCTTTGCTTGGGGTATCAACTCCGGTCTTCTCGACGAGGACGAATATTATGAGACAACTATCCGCGCTTGGAACTATCTTGAACATGTAGCGCTTCAGGATAACGGCTTGGTAGGCTACTGCCAGTACATAGGCTCCAACGCAACGGTTGCTATGGAAAAGACAAACACTCAGAACTTCGGCGTAGGCGCATACCTGCTTGCAGCTTGCGAGGTTTCGAGACTTGTCGGCGGCGTTCAGGGCGATATGCAGCCTTACCTTCAGAAGAAGCTTGAGGGTTACATGGCTCTTCGCGTAGGTTCGCCTCACTACTATTATGACAGCTCGGTCGGTCACGTATTTGAGGATGACCACAGCACAACTGTTTATTTGAAGGATTCCGGCAACGGCACCGCTACGGCTATGCTTCCCGCAAGACCGATTATCGAGAAGTTCGGCGGCAGCGTAGAGTGGGATGAAGCGGCGCAGACAGTTACGGCTACACTTGGCGACAGAACGGTTGTATTCACCGTCGGCAGCACTGAAATTCTTGTAAACGGCGAAGCTACGGAGGCTCCCGTTGCAACGGAAATCACAAACAGCAGAACGTTTGTTCCGATCAGAGCGCTTTGCGAATCTCTCGGACTTAAGGTTTACTGGAACGACTGCGGCGACGCTGAGAGCGGCGTTATCGTTATAGGCGAAAAGGCTACGCCTTTCTATGACTGCGATTACAACATGGTTCTCATGCTCCAGGAGCTTTTGGGAACAAACCGCGCCGAGGGTCACGAATTTAAGGCACGTCCCGAGCAGGAAGCTAAGTCCTTTGAACCGGCTTATCAGGAAACTCTTTCGAGCCCTGTAGGCGAAAAGATTAACATCACGGCAGCTAACTGCACATTCAATCAGCAGCCTGAGGCTGCAAACCCCGGCAGCAACGTTGTTGACGGCAATTCGAACACATTCTGGTCTTCTGAAGGCACCGGCACGGTAGTTGTTGACCTTCAGCAGTCAACTCCGATCAGCTGCGTGGGCATACAGTTCAGACAGTATGATGACGACAGAACAATTCCTTATACGGTATATATCTCCGATGACAACAGTTCGTGGACAACGGTTGCAAGCGGCTCGTCCAAGGCGAGAAGCAACGCGTTTATCTACACGGCTGTAGGCAAGGACGCAAGATACGTTAAGTATCAGTTTGACGGAAACTCTGTTTCCGGTTGGAACAGCGTAGCTGAAATTGCGGTTTACACGGGCGACGCAAGCCTTGTTGCAGACCTTACGACTGCTACTGCATCGACGACAACGACTGCTTCGACATCGTCGTCGGCAACGGGAACAAAGGTTTCGATTACGGCAGCTAACTGCACATTCAGCCAGCAGCC
>JAJQCX010000156.1:7126-19620 GCA_021202495.1 Clostridia bacterium
AACTGCACATTCAGCCAGCAGCCTGAGGCGGCAAATCCCGGCGCAAATGCGTTTGACGGCAATTCGTCGACACTTTGGTCTTCGCAGAACCAGGCATACGTTGTTATTGACCTCGGAGCTACAACAGGCATCACATGTGTAGGTGTACAGTTTAAGCTCTATGAGGACAGCAGAACAATTCCCTATTCAATATATGTATCTGACGACAACAGCTCGTGGACACAGGTATTCAACGGTTCTTCCGTTGCACTCAGCAATGCAACGCTCTATGCGACGGTTAACCAGAACGCGAGATATGTGAAGGTACAATTTGAGGGCAACACGGTTTCCGGTTGGAGCAGTGTAACAGAAATAGAAGTATATTCGGGTACAGTAGTAGCTACGGCTGCTACTGCCACGTCTACGGCAACTTCCTCGAGCTTCAGCAATCTTTCGAGCGTTTCGGGCAATTTTGTTCTGAACGTTCAGGGAACGAGCAATGTTCTTACGGTTGGAAGCGACGGCACGCTTTCTGTTTCGGCTTATGTTTCCGGCAATGCTAATCAGATTTGGACAAAGGTAGGCAACGTTGTTACAAATACCGGCACAGGTCAGGCGCTTGACGTTTACAACGAGTCGTATGAGTCGGGCAGCGAAGTCGGCGTTTGGGAAGCAAACGGAGGCAGCAACCAGAACTGGTCCTTTGTAAATAAGAGCACATATTATCTTATTCAGAGCTCCATGTCGAGCCTTTACCTCACGGTTTCCTCTTCGGGACAGATGCAGCAGAAGGGCGAATCCTCGGCGACGAAGTGGATAGTATCGAAGGCTTCGTAAGTTTAAATAATATAATAGGGTAGACAGAGGGCGTTAGCTCTCCACCTCCCATTGCACCGTACGTACGGGTCTCGTATACGGCGCTACGTAACCGTAGATGTTACTACAATTGTCTGAGATAGTATTCAAGAGGATTGACCAATCCAGGTCGTCCTCTTTTCTTATTCGGCATTGCAAGCACTGTCGGCGACAACAAATAATTTACTACATTCATTCCACACCGCCTGTACAATCCCAACCGCGTATTAGCCACCTTGAATATGTCTTCATCTGTCATTTGGCACTTAAACTTCTCATTCAGCCTTTGCAGATTAATATACACTCTTCTCGGTTTCTTCCACTGCTTGATTATTACTACTCTCACCTTATGTCTCAGCCATTGTCCGAACTTTGCCATGAACTGCCTCATGCTTCCTATTCTGTAATAGTTTATCCAGCCTCGGACTATCTGATTGAGTTTGGTAAAGGTTTGCCCCAGCGGTCTTGCCGCTGCCCTTTTCCTTACAAGGACTTCCCTGCATTTCTCGTATAATCTTGCTTTTCGGTCGTTCAGCGGTTTACATTGCCACCCCTGTGTACTTTTCCAATATCCGAAATCCAAAAATGCTCCTTCTGTCGGTCTCGTTATTTTGGTCTTGCTTGCATTTACCTTTAAGAATAGCTTCCTTTCAAGCCAACTCGTCACTGACTTCATCACCCGTTCCGCTGCTTTCTCACTCTTTACGAATATATTGCAGTCATCCGCATATCTCACAAATCTCAATCCTCGATATTCAAGCTCTTTATCAAACTTGTCGAGGTATATGTTCGATATTATCGGGCTCAGACATCCGCCTTGCGGCGCACCTGTCTCTGTCGGGCTTACAAGTCCGTCCTCCATTACTCCCGCTTTCAAATATGACCTTATCAGGTGTAATACTTCGGTTTCGTTGACTTGTTCTCTCAGTATGGAGATTAGCTTGTCATGATTTATCGTGTCAAAATACTTCTCTATGTCAAGGTCAATTATCCATTCGTATCCCTCGTTTAAGTATTCAAGAGCTTTCTTCATCGCGTCATGACAGCTTCTGTTCGGTCTGAATCCATATGAATATTCACTGAATATCGGCTCATATCTCCACATCAGCTGCTGCGCTGTCGCCTGTTGTATTACCCTATCAACTACCGTCGGTATTCCCAACGGTCTTTGTTTCCCGTTGGGCTTTGGAATGTACACTCTCCTGACAGGCTGCGGCTCATACTTCTTTGCCTTTATCTGTGAGCATATTTCTTTCCCGTGCTCACCAAGGTACTTTTCAAGCTCCTCCACGGGCATTTTACCCACACCCGCCGCACCTTTGTTTCGCTTGACAGCCTTGATTGCAGCCGCAATATTTTGTTCACTCAGTATCGTGTCAATCAATCTCATTACTGCTCCTCTTTCTGTTCATAGATTTATTCGGAACCACCAAACCACCCTTTTACCGTCAAGGGTTACGTTCCCCTGCTGTAGGTATATCCTTGATTTCTGATTATCCGAACATTACTTGCAGTGATTTGCACTACAGTTACATTAAGTCCTTCAGTGCGTTGGTGTTCGCACCTACTATGACCTCAGCTGACCCCCGCCTGTAAGCTTTTTATCGCACATACCTTTCGGTATGCCAAGCGGGTCTCTCGGGGTAAGACACATATCTTTCGCTCCACAACCTCTTGATTTACTGTCTTGATTTTACGTTTACCCTTCGGACTTCGGTTTGTTAGGCAACCTTATCCACCATTTAGCCTTATATCAAGTTTCTGTTCGTAGGCTCAAGAGCTTTGCTACACCGCTTCCTCCCCCTGTAGCATTGCTGCTACAGGCTTGCGGTTCACTACGCTTGGCGGTAAATACCCGCGACCGGACTTCCACCGGTTAGATATGTGTCATGCCCGACACACATAAAAAACGGCAGTCGATGAGACTGTCGTTTTTTTTCGGAAAGGTTTTTCATATGCCGCACACTCTTGTATACAAAAAAGTGAAAAAATTTTTGCACAAAAAGAGAGGTGAAATATTGAGTAATTTGCGGTATTGCAAGATTACATAATTGGTGATATACTACAAATATAGTCACAATTCGGGAATATAAATTCAAGAAGGAGGGAAAGAAAAAATGGTTCGTGCGGAAGAATTGGTGCAGAAATATTCGGAGCTTTTAGCGCAGACGGCTTCAAAGAACACGGCGGCGTCCTATATGGCGGATTTGAAAAAATTTGTCGCATACAAGGATTTGGCGACTGTCAAAGAGATTGCCGAAATCACAGAAAAGGATATTGAAGATTACATACAGCTTCTCACGAAGGAAGGCAAGGCATATTCTTCAATAGCGCGGGTGACGGCGTCGCTGAAAAAGTTTTTTGAATACTGCGTCGAGAGCGGGATTATGCCGAAAAATCCTGCGGGCAAGGTTGAAGCGCCGCAGGTTAAGCGCAAGCTGCCCGCAACGCTGACGACAGAGCAGGTTGTGAGGCTCTTGGAAGCGCCCGACGATAGGACGGACAAGGGAATAAGAGATCGGGCAATGCTCGAAATAATGTACGCGTGCGGAGCGAGGGTGAGCGAAATGACCTCGCTTGCGGTTAGTGATGTGAGCATGAAAAATGAAACGGTGTCGCTTTTTTCGTCGGGAAAAAGGCGGACGGTGCCGCTTGGAAGGGCTGCGATGGACGCGCTGACGCGCTACATGAAGGAGGCGCGCCCGAGGATTGCAAATGCGGAAAAAACGGATGTGCTGTTTTTAAATGCGCACGGAGAGCCGCTGACAAGGCAGGGATTTTGGAAGATTATCAAGAAATACATCGGTGAATCGGGAATAAGGGGCGATGTGACGGCACAGACGCTGCGTCACTGCTTTGCGCTTCATTTGCTCGAAAACGGCGCGGACGCGGGGTCGGTTTCGGAAATGCTGGGCTACAGCAGCATTGCGCCGACGAGGATATATACCGATATTATCGACAGCCGCATTAAAAAGGTTTACAAAGAGGCACATCCGAGAGCGTGACGCGCGTAAAAAATCCGTTCCGAGAGTTTGAGGAACGGATTTTCATTTTACATTATGCCTTTAACCAAAATTTCAATACCGATTAAAATTAGTATTACGCCGCCCAAGATTTGCGCTTTGCCGGAGAGACTTGTCCCGAATTTTTTGCCGATGACAAGCCCGATGGTACAGACAACAAAGGTGACTGCGGCAATGATAAGCGAGGCGACAAGAGCGGAGAGCCAATTATATTCCGCGATTGTGAAGCCGACGGAAAGCGCGTCGATTGACGTTGCAATGCCTTGGACGAAAAGCGCGGCAAAGCCTACGCCGGGCTTGATTTTGTCGTCATCACCATGAAACGCGTCGAGCAGCATTTTGCCGCCGATATAGGCGAGAAGGACAAAGGCGATGTAGGGAATGAATTTTGAAAACGCGGTGAAATATTGCACGATGGTGTGAACGCACACCCAGCCTGCCATCGGCATGAATGCCTGAAAGAAGGCGAATGTTCCGGCAATGAGACACATTTTCCGCTTGCGCATACAAGGCTCGTTGAGCCCGTTTGCAAGGGAGACGGAAAACGCGTCCATGGCAAGCCCCACTCCGAGCAGGATGTTTTTGAGGATAAAGGCGAGAGTTGTCTGCATAAAGGTCGCTCCTTTGTGTTATTAAAAGTGAAAAACCTCGGCATAACATTAAGCTATGCCGAGGCGTTTTTGTTTAGGAATATGCGAAAAACAAGTATAGCTTAAATGTTATACATGAGTCTCGCAATTTAAAACAAGCCAGACCTAAGATAGAATAGGTCAGTATGTTGACTTGCTACGCATTTTTTACGCTCGCTACTCCCTCATAAGGGTTATTAACTTTTGAAAATATTTTATCATTTGCCGGAGGGCTTGTCAAGATAAATTTAAAGCAATATATTGAAAAGTGAGAAAAATATGTTATAATAGAATGTAAGAAGAGATTTTAATGAAATACAAAAGGATGAAAACAATACTTTTGGTTGTCGGCGTTTTGCTCATATTGTACAGCTTTTGTGCGGGAGCATTCGGGAGCGGAGTGTATGTGCCGCTTTCGGAGGAGGGCGCGATAGGGCAAAGCATGAATTTGAACGACAGTGAGGCTGCGGCGGATAAAAATGGGTACATATATATGCTCGGAAACCGCGTTGTACAGAGGTTTAATCAAGATGGGGAATTTTGCGGAGGAGGATATTATTACGCAAATCAAAAGCAATCGGTATATCACAATTCGCTGTTGAGTTTAAGCGGCAGAAGGATTGCCTGTTACAGAAGCGGAAGGCTGGTCGTATTTGATGAGAATTTTAACGTTGTGGAAAAGATAGAAAATTACGACAGGAACAATTTATATACGGACTACCCGAACGACGACTGTGACGAGGATGCGGAAATTAAATTGGGGCTCTTTAACACTGTCGAAGTAAACGGGGAAAAGATAAAGCTTGACGCGTACAGAAATATGCTCTTTTCATCAACTGCGGGATTTGTTGCTTTTCCGATAGGCTGGCTCTGCGTCTTCGTTTGGCTCGTTTGGAATGAGAAAGCAAAGGGAAAAAAGGCGTTATTTGCGAGGCAGAGTTTGAGAGCGAAGTGGCGGAATATTTGAAAAAATTTTTTTAATGCCGCATTGGCTTATAAAGGGAAAATCACCTGCGTAAAATTTACGCAGGTGATTTTCATGGGAGGGTTCAGTCTGCTTTGACGTCACCGTTCGCGGCATGGTAATATTTTATGAGGACCGCCGTAATGAACGCGATTAGTGCGCCCACGGCGAGGCAAAGCAGCAATTTAAAAGGGTTTTTGTGCGATTTGTCCATTGAAAATTCTCCTTTTGACAATTTACTTTTTTGCGAAAATCATAGAGATAATATCTACAATTGCTTCGGCAATAAGCGTAATGCCGATAAACGCCCAGAGTACCACGGTAGAGGTGAAGGGATTTGATATGATAATGATTGCGCAAACTACAGTTATTACGGCGCTTAAAAGCGTCCAAAACCAATATTTTTGCTTTGTGCGCAGAAGGTCAACCGACCATTGCACCTTGCACATGCCGCCTATCAGCATGAGTATGCCGTAGAAAACCGTGAAAACGGGGAAGGTTGTGAGAAACCAGCCGCTGCGGAGGATGCAGAACAAGCCTACGGCGCACAATATAAGTCCTGTGGCAAGATTGCCCTTGCGGATGGCGGTTTCGGGGTCTTCTCTGAAATAATTGATGATGCTTACAATGCCCATGATTGCGAGAATAAATCCGAGGATGATTACTATTCCCGAAGTAAAGCCGACGGGGTCGATGAGAAGAAGTATGCCAATGATGATTTCCGCTATACTAAGTATAATTTTTGATGATGTTTTCGTTCCGGTCATTTTTTTGCTCCTTTTAGTTTGATTTACAATCATTATAAATGTGTAAAGGCAAAAGAACAACGGACAAACGGCGAAAAATGTCGCATTTTGCGACGTTTTGAAAAAGTGTTACATTTTTGAAACCGGGCTTGAGAGCATTTAAAAAAGGGCTTTGCCGAAAGGGGATAAAGTAAGGGGACAATCGCAAAAATACGGTTGTCCCTTTACTTTATGTAAGATTTTTCAGTGCATCGAAAGCGGCGGCGGTGACGCAGGATTTTAAGAGCTCGATAAATTCGCTTGGTGAAACGGGGTCTTTATCGGCTAACCATCTTTCGATGGCACAGATGAATGCGTCGGAGAAAAAATTGAGATGAAATTGTTGAATTTCACTGTCGGGAAATACGGGCTTTAGATATTCCGCAATAACCGGAAGGACAAAATCACGGAAATGCTCGGAAAAAGAGTTTTGACCTTTGATCGCAAATGCTTTGCGGTAAAAATCCTTATCGGCATAGAGAAAGCCGCAGAGCTCGCCGACAAATTCCCAAGCGGATTGCTCGGAGGATTTGGAAGAGAAGCGGAAAAAGCCGGAATCGAAAATCCAGTTTACAAGGTCGTATTTGTCCTTGAAATGGTAATAAAAGCTTTTGCGGTTCATTTGGCATTTTTCGCAGATGTCGCCGACAGAGATTTTTTCAAAGGGCTTTTCCTCCATAAGTTCCTTGAGAGAGGCGGCAAGAGCCTTTTTTGTTATGTTTGAATCGGGCAAAGTGAACACCGCCTTAACTTACAAAATCGAAAAGTGATACCTGGCTGCTTTCGGGCAGGTCGCCGAAGCAGCCGTATTTTCTTAGAATTTCCGTATGAGCTTTGGAAACGTTTGTGCGGCTTGCGAAATCCTCAATCGATTTAAATGGCTCTTTTTCGCGGGCGGCGGCTATGCTTTCGGCGGCTGCCGCGCCCATGCCCGAGATGGAGTTTAAGGCGGGCATTATTTTGCCGTTCTTATTGATGAATTTGGTTGGGTGCGCCTCAAAAACGTTCATCGGTGCAAATTCTATGCCGCGGGCGTACATTTCGTTTACGACCTCCAAAATAGTCATCGTAACCTTGTCCTTTGCGGTGGGGTTTTCGTTTAACGAAAGCTCGTGCATTGCAGCCTGAACGCGGGGGCGTCCCTGCGCCATGAGCTCAAAATCGAATGTGTCGGCGCGGACAGTGTAATATGACTGATAAAAGGCGAGAGGGTAATAGACCTTGAAATATGCCACGCGGAAGGACATTGTGACATACGCCGCGGCGTGCGCCTTGGGGAACATGTATTGAATTTTGTTACATGAATCGATGTACCATTCGGGAACGCCGTGCTCGCGCATTTCAACCTCGTCGGCGGGCTGGAGCTTTTTGCCCTTGCGCACCTTTTCCATTATCTTGAACGCATGCTCGGGCTCGACATCCCTATGAAGAAGATAAATCATAATATCGTCGCGGCAGCAGATGCACTGACTGAGGGTGCATGTGCCGTTTCGCACAAGCTCCTGCGCGTTGTTTGTCCATACGTTTGTGCCGTGGGAAAGACCCGAAATGCGCACCAAATCGGCAAATGTGGTGGGCTTGGTGTCAACCAGCATCTGACACACAAAATGTGTGCCGAACTCGGGCACGGCAAATGTGCCGGTTTCGCAGTTTATGTCCTCTTTTGTGACGCCCAGCGCTTCGGGGGAGAGGAAGAGGCTCATTATTTTGCGGTCGTCAAGCGAAATTTCGCGCGCGTTGACGCCGGTTAAATCCTCGAGCATTTTTATCATGGTGGGGTCGTCGTGACCGAGAATGTCGAGCTTTAAGAGGTTTTCGTCAATCGAGTGATAGTCGAAGTGGGTTGTGATAATGTCGGTCGATGTGTCGTCGGCGGGGTGCTGAATGGGCGTAAATTCGTGAATGTCGTGCCCTTTGGGAAGAACAATGACGCCGCCGGGGTGCTGACCTGTCGTGCGCTTGACGTCCATACAGCCGAGCTTTAACCGCTCGATTTCGGCATTGTTGAAATGAAGATTGTGCTCTTCGCAGTATTTTCTGACATAGCCGTATGCCGTTTTGTCGGCGACGGTGCTGACGGTGCCGGCGCGGAAAACATGACCCTCGCCGAAAATTGTTTCTGTATATTTATGCGCTTTGGGCTGGTATTCGCCGGAAAAATTGAGGTCGATATCGGGCTGCTTGCCGCCGCCGTAGCCGAGGAATGTTTCAAACGGGATGTCGTGACCGTCCTTGACGAGCGGTGCGCCGCACTTGGGGCAGGTTTTGTCGGGCATGTCAAAGCCGGAGTCGTATTCGCCGTGCGTAAAAAATTCGCTGTATTTGCATTTGGGGCAGCGGTAGTGCGCACAGAGGGAGTTGACCTCGGTGATGTTTGAAAGATAGGCAAGGAAGGACGAGCCTACCGAGCCTCGCGAGCCCACTATGTAGCCGTCCGCGACGGAGTGTTCAACCAAAAGACGCGCAATGTTATACAAATCGGCATAGCCGTGACCTACGACGCTTTCAAGCTCGGCGGTAAGCCTGTCTTCCACAAGTTGAGGCAGGGGAGAGCCGTAGAGCTTTTCGGCGTTTTCGCGGGCTATGCGCTCGATGTCTTCGGCGCTGCCCTCTATTTTGGGCGGGAACTGCCCCTTGGGAACGGGGCGGATGTCCTCTATCATATCCGCAATGAGGTTTGTGTTTGTGACGACGATTTCATATGCGCGATCCTCGCCCAAATACTGAAATTCGGCAAGCATTTCCTCGGTGTTGCGGAAATAGATGGGCGGCTGAAAATCGGCGTCGTCATAGCCCTGACCTGCTTGGAGGATGCGGCGGAAGATTTCGTCCTTCGCGTCAAGAAAGTGAACGTCACAAGTGGCGACGACCTTTTTGCCCATTTTATCGCCGAGTTCAAGAATGCGTCGGTTGAGCTCGCGCAGTGCGTCGTCGTCTGCGACGGTGCCGTTGCGCACAAGATAGCGATTGTTGCCGATGGGCTGAATTTCGAGATAGTCATAAAACGACGCGATTTTTTCGATTTCCTCCTGTGGCTTGTTGTCGCGTATGGCGCGGAAGAGCTCGCCCGCTTCGCAGGCGGAGCCGATGATAAGCCCCTCGCGGTGCTTTTCAATTTCGCAGCGCGGCATGAGGGGTCGGCGGTAAAAATAGTCTAAGTTGGAAATGCTGATAAGCTGATAGAGGTTTTTAAGCCCGACGAGATTTTGCGCAAGTATGATTATGTGATAGCGCTTTGTTTCTTTTGATTTATAATTGTCGGGAGAGTCTATCAGATAGCCCTCGACGCCGTAAATGATTTTTATGTCGTTGTCGCCTTTGGTGTGGAACGCTTCGGGAAAAGCCTGCACGCAGCCGTGATCAGTAATCGCGACTGCCTTGTGCCCCCAGGCGATTGCGCGGTTGACAAGGTCGGTTGCTGTAACGACGGCGTCCATTGCGGAAAGCTTTGTATGCGCGTGAAGCTCGACGCGCTTGACGGGCGCGTTGTCGGGACGCACCTTAATTGAGGCTTTTTCCATGGCGCGCACGGAAATGACGGTTTCGCCGCTGAAACGGTCTTTTGTGACAATACCGTGAACGATAAGCGCCTTTGCCTTTTTGATGAAGCTCTTTGTGCCGTCAACCTCACTGAGCGGAACGGAAAAGCGGTATGACGCGGAGCCCGTGTCGTCGTGAAGATAGAAGGTGATGATTGATTTTTCGAGCTTTGAAATGTCCTTTGCGTCGACAAAGTGAACCGCGCCGTTTGTTACACAGAAGGTGTTTTCCTCGGTCGCATCGGCAATGTCGGTGTCGGGGATTGAGGTTAAATCCTCATCTTCTGCGGGCAGAATGCTGCGCGCCATGACGTCAAGCTCTGCGGCATAGGAGTCGTATTGAGATTTGCCGGAGACGACGACTGTTTTTGTGTTTTTGAGCGCGTTAATCGTGGCTTCCGCCTTGTCGTTCGGAACAAAGGATTTGATTGTGACGGAGCCGGTGTTGTCGGTAAGATAAAATGTGACGATGGTTTTGTCGCCCTTTTCAATGCGGCGCGCCATGACTGCAAAGACATTGCCCTTTACAACGACGCTGCCCGAATCCTGATTTACGAATTTGAGCGCGGTAACGTCGCGCACGGCGAAGGAGCGCCCGAAAATGGGCTCGCCGTCCTCGATAACATGAACGGCTTGGGGCTTGGGAGTTGTGTCGTAAATGGGTTCGAGCGTTGTTTTTATTTCTATCGGATCATCGATAAATTCAACTTTGACGCTGCACGAAAGAGCGTGCGAAACCTCGCGCGCTATGCGCTCCTCTATCTTTTCGTCGGAAAGATAGTGAATATTTCCGTGGCGGAGCAAAATAGAAATTACGCCGTCCGAAACTGAAATTTCACATGAATCAAAAATCGCCTTAAAAAATGCGTTTTCTGTGCCTATGCGGTAGATTGAGTTTTGAACTGCGTGAGAGATGTCGTGCATGTCTGTATGCGAAACATTGTATGTGGGATTTATCACGACGTGCTCCGCTTTGTAGCACTGCTTAATTTCCTCGGCGCATTGTTCAATTTTTTCGGCGCTCACAACGCTGTCGTATGTAACGTCGAGCGTAAATGTGCGGGTGAGCTTGTCGGCTGAAAGGTTGGTTACGGAGCCGTTTAAATTGTCGGAATCAAGCTCGATTTTACTGAAAATATCTTTTATAAGCATTTATATACTTCCTCAAAATTTATCTATTTCGTTAAAAAGCTCGTCGGCGGCGCTTTCGATGGGAACCTTGCGCAAAATCTCGCCCTTGCGGAAAATGAGGGCGCAGTTGTCGCCGCACGCCATGCCGACATCCGCCTCACGCGCTTCGCCGGGACCGTTTACGGCGCAGCCCATGACGGCGATGTGAATATCCTTATCGACCTTTTCAAGGCGGGAGGCAATCTCGTTTGCAATGGGAATCATGTCAACCTTGCATCTGCCGCAGGTGGGGCATGAGGTCATTGTCGCACCATTGCGCAAGCCGAGCGCTTTCAAAATTTCAATGCCCGCCTTGACCTCGCGAACCGGGTCGGCGGTGAGCGAAACGCGGATTGTGTCGCCGATGCCGTTCAAAAGAAGCGCGCCGATTCCTATGGCGTTTTTGACAACGCCGCCGTATTCCGTGCCCGCTTCGGTGACGCCGAGGTGAAGCGGATAGGGCACGAGAGAAGCGAGCTTATTGTAGGCTTCATAGGTCAGCGAAACGTCGGAGGATTTGATGGAAACGGCGATGTCATAAAAGCCGCAGTCCTCCAAAAGCTTGATATGCCCCAATGCGCTTTCACACAGAGCGTCGGCGGTGGGGTGGTGATATTTTGCCAAAATTTCCTTTTCAAGGCTGCCGCCGTTGACGCCTATTCTTATCGGGATGCCTTTTTCGCCACATTTGTCGGCGACGGCGCGGACGCGCTCGAACGAGCCGATGTTGCCGGGGTTAATGCGTATTTTGTCGCAGCCGCAGTCGGCGCAGATGAGCGCGAGACGATAGTCAAAATGAATGTCCGCGACGATAGGCACGTCGGGAAGAATATTTTTAATTTTGCCGGTCGCGTATGCGGCGTCCTCGTCCAATACGGCGAGGCGTACAATGTCGCAGCCTGATGAAACGAGCGATTTTATTTGAGCGGCGGTCGAGTCAACGTCGCGCGTGTCGGTAGTACACATGGACTGAACGCTGACGGGCGCACCGCCGCCGACAAGTACGTTTCCCACTTTTATTTGTTTTGAATTTCGCATAATAAGCCCCTCGCTACTAAACAGAATTTATTATTATATATAATATCACTTTAAAAAAGGGGTGTCAATTAAAATTGTGTTTGGAAATACGGCTAGGCGGAGATGTTGTTACAGTTCAGCCATGAAAAGTGACGTCACATGCCGAAAAGAGCGCAGAGAAAACGCTCCGCGTTGTCTCTGCGGAGGGGTAAGGGTAGAGGGGAACGTCCCCGATGCGGTTTTCGGAGCGAGAGCCTTCGCGGATACTTGCTGAAATGCTCGTTAATACACAAAGTATTGCCTGCGCATTTCAGCGGCGTCCCGCAAAGGCTCTCACACCGAAAACTCCGTAGGACTTTAAGCCATCCACGGCTTTGCCGGGCAGCGGCGACGCCGTGCAGATAATGCTTGCCGCATATCAAGCGGCGTCAACGAAGAGAGGCGGAGCCGTGGACGGCTTAAAGCGCATTGGGGACGTTTCCCTCTACCCTAAGGGGGAGGAAATGCCCCCGCGTAAAATCGTCAAAAACCAA
>JAJQCX010000084.1:0-17564 GCA_021202495.1 Clostridia bacterium
ATTATAACATATTTGTGCAATAAAATCAAGCGCTTTTATAGACTTTTAGTATAAACTTCAACCGCATATCCTGCTGATCTCTGCCCGTTATATCAAGCGTCGCTTCATTATCGGTACGGTTTTTCTTGCTTAATACGAACGCTCTGTCCGCAGCTCCCAAAAGTCCGTTTGTTTCCGAAATCATGTCAAACTTATCCTTTGACGGCATTTTGCGCGTGTGGTGCACAATAAACATAGAGACTTTTCTGCTGTCGGCTATTGCAGAGCGGCTCGGTCACGAAAAGGTACAAACGACAATGGATACTTACCACCACCTGTATCCCAACAAACAAGTAGAGGTAGCCGGACAGCTTGACGACATTATGCCGTAAGCGCCCGGCTACAAAAAACCTCGAATGTAGCCATTTTGTAGCCAACAAAAAAGCAAAATCCCGAAAAACACTTTAATTTCAGCATTTTTAGGGATTTAAAAGCCTAAATTTAATTACTCCCACTCTCTCCTGACAACCATAATCTTAAACATTTTTGCTATGGTTATTTGGCTTGTGGTGTATGTAGTATTCTTATTATACTTTTTATTCTCGCTATCTGATTTTTTGTTGCCACTGTGTTGCCACAAGGATGTTAAATCATTAACACCAAGAAGTATAGATAAGTTGTCTCTTATCGAAAGCTTCTTTACCTCCCTCCATAATGTCAACAATCTGTTTATGTGTAGAATCCAAGTCGATGTTACCTTGTGCAACATCAATTTTGGTTTCTTGGAACTCAACAACTAACACTCTTTCGGAATCACCAAGAACAGGGATATTCGCATTATGTGTAGCAAAGATAAACTGCATATAGGGTTTTTTCTGAAGAATAGCGGTAATGACTTCGTCATAGATCACTTTATTGTCAAGATCGTCTTCTGGCTGGTCGATAAAGATAACATCGTTATTATCCTGTGTCAATATAAACAATATTAGTGCCGAAGCACGTTGCCCTATTGAATGTTGACGCAACAATTTTTCATGATAATAAATATCCACCTTATTTTCAACTTGTCTTTTCAATAACTCTTCATATTGAGTACGAAGTTTCTCCTCTAATTTTGCATATTCACTATGTGTAACAATTTGTTTTAGTTTGCCGCCATCAGCAATAATCCAATCTTCTAAAATGGCCACATAATCAATGAATTCATTACAAATCATTTGATATTTAATATCTGAGATTCCTGTTCCCTTGAAATCATTTTTCAGTTGAGATTTGAAACTTTCTCGATCTCCCTTAAATGTAATTTCAATTCGTAATTCAGTTTGATTCTGATTGATTCGTTCAGTTTCGGCCTTATAAGCATTGTAGGTCGTCAGCAAAGTTTCGTTTCGCTCTCTTGCTGCCTTAATAAATGCTGCCTCTATTTTTGATTTGGTTAAGGCTTCTTCGCTTAGTTGCTTTAGTTTTTCTTTGGTTTTTTGCAATTCAGCAGTCATCTTTACGAAACTATCAACATCCAAAGTCTCATCTTGGATTTCTCTTTTAATTTCAGCAAATTCATCTGCCAAACTATCAGTTCGCCCTTTCAGACGTAATATGATGTCTTCCATATCGCTGCGTTGTCTTTCTATTTCTGCAACGCAAGAACTAATTTGTGCGAGCTGAAAATCTATTAGCGACAACACTGTTTCAACATCTTCAAATATGTCTTTGTTAAAGTCACTGCTATATCCATCCAATGTACCTGATGCAGTAGAGTTTTTTGAAAACGCATCATGCATATCGTGCAAAATATCGTCTATCCTATTTTTCACTGCATCAAGCTTTGTGCTATCGATAGCATGTCCACTTTGCTCTTTTAGCTTGTCTGCCACACCTTTTTCTTCAAAAATCGAGAGTTTATGTTCAAGCTCGGTTTGCTTTGTTGATGCATCGGTCATTTGCTGTGGAATTTTACTCACATCTAGTAAACGTTCTGCTGTTCTAATCAATTCATTCACGCAGCTATCCAAATTAGAGGGTTGAGCAATTCTACCACTAATCAATTTTTCCAACAAACCATTTTCGTGATCTGCACTGCTGGATAGATCTTTTTGACCAAAATACTGGACCCCATCGAACAAACTGATCGGATTTATATTTAAGTCCTTGCCGTTCTCATCAAGAACATTTATCCGTTCTCCAAATATTCGACTGACAGAATATCGTTTGCCGTGTTTATCTATTACATTTAAGGTTGCTTTCCCGCCAGACCCAAAGACATTTTTAACGAGAGATTCTTTGTAGTCTTTGTCCATTTGAGCCGGTAAATCCAGAACATATCGTATGGCTTCTAAAACAGAAGATTTTCCACTGCCTCTTATGCCAATAAGAGTGTTTAGTTCACGAGAAAACGTAATTGTTTGCCCATCAAACTTTCCGCCTTGGAAAGATATTGACTCTATATGTCCGTGCCTATTGTCGGGGACGGTTTCGCTAACTCTGTCTTTGTGAGCTTGTAAAGCAAATTTTATTGCGGCGTAAGAATATTCACCTATTTTTCAAATAAGTACATTTATCTCCCTTGCCTATATCTGTGATTGATTTGGGATCAGAGCCCTCAACAAGAGCAGGCAAATAACCGCAACATCTCTCAAACTGATTGAGATTATCGCGTGTCCTAGATTTTTGCAAACCAAGAACACGATTCCTAAAAGGAGCAAATCTTGCCAAAGATTCAAGCAATCCTCCCTTACATTCACTAAATAGCCCGCTACTTTGATCCACATGAGCAAATATTATAAAATAGTCCCGCCCGTAAGCATCTAATCTCTCAAAGACATTTTTAAGGTCATACACGCTTTTTGCATTTTGATTTTCAGAATTAGGGATTGTGGAAAATGCTTCTGTTAGAAAAGTTTGAATATAATTATTTCCATCTTCAAGCCATTCATCTGGGTTAAACACTATCAGTGTGTGGATCCCATTTGCTCCTTCTTTGACGGTTAATTCAACGCCGGGAAGGATAAATATATCTTCTTTTTTTGCAGCCTTACGAATAGCCTTATATTCTTCTTTGTCAAATTTATTGTGGTTTGTAATGATGCCAACATTTATGTTTACATTTTTAAGTGCAGCAACATAGTCGTTTACAAAAGAATTCTGTTCGCCAGAATAAGCAAATTCTTTGTCTTTACAAGTATGCAAATGGAAATCAGCGCGAACATTTTGCAAGCCTGTTTCAAACATATTTCACACCCCTGTCTCTATATTATAATAGTGCAAGAATAAGTATTCAATTATCAAACATTAGTTTTCAAAAAGTATTTATTTTTTACACGTTCTGGTTCTTCCGTCCCATTCTTCGACCACGCATTTTGTTCCAAATACTGTGCAATAATTCAATCTCATGTCCTGACAACCCAAGACCATTACGAAGTAAGATTTCATCTGTATATTCCAGAATCTTATCAATTTCACCTTCCCGTTGCCAGTTGTCAATCTTTTGCAAATCTAATTGGTCTGCAAATTTCATCGGAATGCGGATTTTCCGCATTTCTCCCGGTTCAAAGGTAAGAACACCACCACCATAACTTCTACCGATTGTTTCGCTCAGAGCAAATGTATATGTGTTCAAAAAAGCTGCTACAACATGTTTTCCGTCAATATCATCCAAGAATCTCACTTTATGCAGCGTATCGGTGACAAGTGCTTCTTTCTCATTTAGAATCATTCTTGGATATAAATGTGCTTGACGAATCAAGAAAGCATCAGCACACCAGGTCTGAGGTACATGATACCACTTGGGTCTTATACGGCATTTATAATTTTTATTGTATCCCTTTTCTTCGCCCCACTGAATGTATACCTTCTGTTCATCGGTCAACTCATCAAACTCATCATTTCCAGGAGCAAAAAAATACACCTTTTTCCCTAACGCAATCAAATTATCATAGTCTTCATCTGTTAGACGCACACCTTTTAATTGCTCAGAACGACTAATAATTGGAACAACACTGTCTTGAATATTGAATTCATCTACTGTTGCCTGATTCATAATAAAAAAGTCATTCTCACCACTAACAAGACCAACATTCACTTCAAACAAATCGGTTGCTTTGGAAATTCTCGAATCACTATTTAGACGTTTAAGTAAGCTAAGCTCCTCATTAGACAAATAGTATTTAACCCACTTGTCACGACTATGATCAAGTTCTTTGAATTCAGCATTTTCCAAACATGTATGTCCTTGTGCAATCAGATCAGTCATATCATCTAGCTCTACAACACGAATACCGTGTTTGTCACAGCCTCTTTCGCCTAAGAGAAGAATTACTTCCTGT
Source organism: Clostridia bacterium (assembly GCA_021202495.1). Lineage (GTDB taxonomy): Bacteria > Bacillota > Clostridia > UMGS1883 > UMGS1883 > JAJQCX01. The sequence goes on from JAJQCX010000084.1 coordinate 4,302, forward strand.
TGGATATTATCAAAAACCAAACGTTTGAATGTGACAAGAGTAAGCTTATCAAAGAAGTCGCTAAGAAATTGTCTTGCTTCGGCAGCATAATTAACCTGAAAGAGTTCGGCGGGGATAACCATTCCGATCCTGCCATTAGGTTTTAATGCTTTACAGGAAAGCACTAAGAATGGGAGCCAAATATTTGTAAGGCGATTTGGCTTAAATCCATGCTTGTTCATCAGAGCAAACGCAATTTTACGATACTCCTCTGTAAAATGCTGATAACGAATAAACGGAGGGTTTCCGACGATTGCATCAAATTGAATTTGATCATCAATATTCTCTTGGTAACACGTAAAGAAGTCGTTACATATCACCGTAGTGCCATATTGTTCAGATTTTGCAGCCTCACCATCATCTAATTCAATTCCAATTACGTTTTCCTTGATAGTCTCATGGGTTGCGCCCAGTTCAATATAGCGTTTAGTAATTGCGCCTAAAAAGCTACCATCGCCACAACTCGGCTCCAAAACAGAATCGTCAGATGTCCGGATCGCCCATTCTGTAATAAATTCAGAAATTTTGTCGGGGGTGTAGTATCCGCCTCTTAGTTTATTGTATCCTTCAATTGGTTTCATACTTATTCCTCGACTTTCTGAGATTCCACCTGATAAAGTTCGTTGATTACATTGTTCAAGTCGTTGTTGATCGCTGAAATAGAATGTTCCAAAACTGTGCAGCAAGCAGCGTTAGGCGCAGAAGCCAACTGGGCCTTTAGTTGCATAATATTTTGCACCATCTCTACAATCTGCTGGTGTTTAGCAACCTCAGCAGGATTTTCAAAATCAATCTTATAAATCGGCAAAGTTGCAATAAACTGCTTTCCATGAGAGTAATAGTCCCCTCTAAATGCACTTGCTCTACTTTTTACAAGAAGTTCCATTAACCAATGATTCAAAAGAGCCTGAATATAGAGAATTGACTCCTGAGAGGTAGCCTTCATTTCCATACCATAAAATGGGCCATTGCCGCCACCGGTAAAAACAACCATTTCGTCATCATAGACATAATTTGAAGTGGTAGACAACACCGGCCAAACAAGATGCTCTCCTGATAAAAATCGTCTGATAGACTGACTGCGTCCAAATGCAAACCAGTTCTCGTTAGTACGACCAGGCATATTTCGCCGATCCAGCTTGGTTCTATAACCAGTCAAGTAGTCCAAAGCACAAGAGAAAGTTGTAGACATTTCCTCAAGACTGTAAAGAACAGGTCTGCCGTTGATTTCTTTGTACGGGAAAATGATGTAGCTGTTAGCTTTAATCTTTTCATAGCTAACAAGCTGCGTATCATAAATGCTTTTTCGCAAAATTCCCTTCTCGATTTTAAACTCTCGCCCTTGCTTGTCATGAGAATAAATATAACTCTCATCCTCGTGATCTGCATGAATAATGTAGATTTGGTCAGCACTCGTTTGCACACCAACAAAAATATCAACCAGGCTTGAAAGAGGAACACAAGATGGAGCAATCTCTTCCAAATGTGTAACAATATTTTGCGGCAAAAAAGACCATGGTTGCCCACTAATATAGGCAGCCGGGTATGTTATACACTCAGAATCATGGTCAAACAGAAATTGATTCCAGTCTTGGACAAACCCAATCTGAAATTCTTTATTGCCCTGTTTAGACAGCACCAGAATACAAGTATAGGTACTTCTATTCTCAAAGACTTGGTGAGTTCCGAAGTGCAAGATTTTCTTAATATTAGAATTACCTGCAAGAAGCTCTCTTAATTTTGCACCAGACTTAATGTTCATGAACTTATGCGGGACTATATATCCCAGCATTCCATTGTCATTCAACAATGTAAGTCCTTTCTCAATAAATAAGTAATACTTATCGAGAGTGTCTGTCTGTGCAGTTACATAGGGAGAGTAGTCGCTCTTGTAAAAATCATACTCCTCGCGAGAATAATAAACCATGTTCTGCACACGGATATACGGAGGATTGCCAATGATCGCATCAAATTTTCTATTACCAAACTCAGCATTCCAATCGAACATTTTTAATTTATTCATTAAGGAAACGTTCTGATAAACAGAACGATCAAAACGTGCATAGTTCATGTTTACAAGACTATTACCGTTTTTGATGTTTTCATCCAAATTTGGCAGTATGCGATGATGCGTGCGCTGGTGAAAGGCTTCAGTTTCTTCTAAAGATGAATTCTCCAAGACCTTCAAAAGCAAGCTGAACTTCGCTACCTCTACAGCAAGAGGATCAATATCAACGCCGAAAATATTATTCCGCAGAATTGCACGCTTCTTCTCATAAGAAAGAATATAATTTGTGCTTCCGGGCAAATGATAAATATCGCCCCGTCTCTCAGCACTTTCCATATCATGACTCCGATAATATTCAATATGATAATTCACGATATATTCAAATGCCGACAGCAGGAAGTTACCAGATCCACAGCAAATATCTGCTATGCGATACTGCGCCACTTCTTCCGGTGTTTTATTTTCGTATAGAGGTCGCAAGGTTTCCTCGACGATAATATCAGTTATGTTTTTGGGCGTATTAACTGCTCCTTGAGAGTCGATTACTTCGGGCTTTTCCTTCGCCTCAACATGAGCATCTTCTCGGATTACAAGAGCTTCATCTAAAAACAACTCATATATCTGACCGATGATATAAGGGTCAATTACGCCAAACTCATAGGAATTATTAGGATAATACAAGCTTTGGAAAATCTCTATAATCACTGCATCAGACACGATGAGCCGATCTTCTTCCAAAAGCTCAAAAAGACCGGAATCATACTTCTGATCTGCCGCAGCAAATAGTGCCCTCAGTTCCTGATATGTAGTAATAGATTTCAGAGACTCATAGTTTTCAAAACATCTATCCTCGCAGATACGAAGGAAAATCGTTCTGTTGAGTACACGTTGAACAAAAATATTGAGAGTTTCCATATCAACATTGGGATTGTTATGTAGAATATCTTCTCCAAGTATATTACGCCAGGTGCGGATTTGATCCAAGAAATACTGATCAAACGGCTCACGCCGCAAAGCCCCATGAATATTTCCAAACTGCTCCTCAAACTGACCGTTCAGAACCGCTTCCTTGGAAAGCGTATTGTAGATTTCCTCAAAACGCTCCACATATTCGTTGAAACGGTAATGAGCAATCATAGCCACACCAATATCATCGCCCTCTCTGGGGCGTACGGAGCAATCATAGATATACAGATCAGTAAAATTAGTCAGTACCGAAACTTTAAGATTTCCGCTCCATCCATATCTGCGCAACTGAAATGCTGGAGCTGGATCAACAGAAAGATTTACAGCAGGTTTTTTAGTTTCAAGAAAGTAGAGAACTTCTGTACCCACTTTTAAAGAATAGTCGGGCTTTTTACTGCGATGGACACCATCTTCCTCAACGACAACAGTAGCCTCGTGGGTAACTTCTCGCAGGTGTTGTGGTAAGCCACGCTCGTTGTCTACATCCCATCCAAGTAACTTAAAGAAACGATTTACAAAATCAACTCGTACTTGAGTTTCGTTGTAAGTCGCCCGCTGAAATTGAGGATAGTTATCACTATAAGTTCGAACAAGCTCTGCCACTTGCTCGGTCAGAATTGCCATGATTTCTGGTGTCATTTCCGCAATTCCTCTCTTTCAGGTAAAAATTCCATAATATCTCCAATGTCGCAGCGTAAAACCTCACAAATTTTTTCTAAGGTTTCAATTGGAACGGATTCGTCGCGCCCTAATTTTGCCATAGCATTGGAGCTGATTTTTGCAGTAGTACGAAGTTGCGTCTTGTTCATTTTTTTATCTATCATCAATTTCCAAAGCTTATTATATGATCTTGCCACACCCTGACCCTCCTCGACTAAATCTTTTTTATTATAGCATATCTCGCTCAAAATTTCAACAGTATTTTGTTAACTTCAAAATTATTTTGAGATATACAACGAGAAGCCGCCCGCAGGATTGTTCCCACGGGCGGCGGTACAGTTAATTTTCAAAGGGCTTATACACGGTCACGGTTTTCAGATACTTCACAGGATCGCCGTTCAGTATCAAATCTGCATATTCAAGCGGAGCGTTATAAACAAGATAGTCCAGCTCAGAGCGTTCATACATATTGTCTGCTACCTCGTTTTCCACGGCGATGCAATCAATGGCAATCAGCGTTCCGTCCTCCAACCGAAGCTCCACGCAAGCGGTGTCGATGTTAAACTCACAAGATAAAACTTTCATTTTCTGTTCCTCCTTAGATTTTCTTTCTTTGCCAGCTCTCTGGCAGCTTTGCGGCGTTCCTCGCTGTACGGTGCGGTCAGCTTGAAGCCAAACCGCCCCTTGCGGACTTCAAAGGTCAGACAGCTCATCTCGTCATCGTCAAAACTGATGTTTGTTATCTTTTGTTTCTTGGAAATACCTGTTTTCATAAAACCTCCTGTTTTTCGTGATTTTTTCACGGCTCGACAGCCGTAAAAGTGGGTGGATTTTCCGTTGGAAGGTGCCTAAACGATATGGGTATCATTTAGAACAGTCCCAGCAGATTTTTTTCGTTTTTCTCGGTTCTACACGGTATTATCGGGCATCGTCCCTTGTGTGCGTTTTGCCACGCACTTTGCCAAACAGATGCCACAGTTTGTTTTCGGATATTACTTCCTCATAGGTGCGAACTTTTTTCTGCAAGCGTTCGTTCTCCTGTTCCAAATTAGCTGAATTGAGCCTGTTACGAACGGACTTGTACTTGGACAGCTCGCCAGTCAGAGAAGCAACCTGCTCTCTCAGCGAGCTGATAACAGCTTTCAATTCATCTATCTTTCTATTCGCCGCATCCAGCAATTTTTGTAGCTTGGACTCTTTCTTTTCCTGTGCGTAGTATTTCTTGGCAGCGGTTGACAGCGTTTCGTAGTCCGTCTTTTCAAGAGATATCCTCGACGGGGAGAGCATGACGGGCTTGACCTCGATTTTGTCTATGCTCTCGATATTGACTTTTTTCTGTTTGGTCCTTTCGATCTGCTTATCCAATGCCGCCGCTTCTGCCGCCTTTTCCTGTGTCAGCTCGGTCAGCTCGGCAAGCTCTTGTGTACGCTGTTCTCGCTTGTATTCCAGTACACTTAGATGTTCTCTATGTTCGCCTTTCTGTTCCCATTCAATACCGTGTTCAAGCATAACCTCGGCAAGTTTTTCTTTTTCCGACTCTACCCACCTATTCCACTCGGTATCGCTCTTGCCTTTGCCGACAAAGCCTTGTGCTTCAAGCGCTTTTTTGAGCGATACACGCGTTTCAAGTCCGCGTTTACTGCCGGTGGTAAATGGCACAAAGTCGATATGCAGATGCGGCGTTGCCTCGTCCATATGGATATGTGCCGAGAACACCCGCAAATTCGGATTGCGTTCTTGAAATCCCTGCATATATTTGTCGAGAATTTTCTTCGCCAACTCTCCGTTTTCACTACCCGCCGACATATTATCTTTATCCCCAATCTGTAAGATAATCTCGTGAAACAGCTTCTCTTGCTTGCCGGTACGTATCTTTTCGTAGTAGTCGTCAATAACCCTGTCCTTTCGGGTCTGCTTGGCGTTATATTTTTCAAGTGCCTCATCAAACAGTTCGTGATAAACAGCCTTTATATCTTCATTGCAAAACGTGATGTTGTTTTTCGTCCGTTCCTCGTCTACATTCTCCGCGATGAAATCTCGATTATTATGTGTTGTTGATCCTTTGCCAATCATTGCGCTGATTGTTCTTTTCATCATCTTATTTCACCTCATTTCTACTCGTTTCTGTTCTGTTACTCTTGTCAAGAGTAACGCAAAAGCACTTTTGTCAGCAAGCCAACAAAAATGCCGGCAGGCTTTGCCTGTTTGCGCTCTGCGAGGCTATCATCACATTGCTCTGCAATGCCACCTGCGGAGTCCGCCCTTCTTGGCGGTGAGCTTTTATCGGCTGTCGCCGACGTGTTTCGCCTGTGGCTTCACACGGCAGTCGGCGGGATAGTTTTTCCGAAAACCTCCGCCGCATTGGTGCGAACGCTCATACTTTCGCGTTCCCGTGACGGTCGTGACGATGGTGACGGTCTTTTACATACCTATCACAAAGATCGTCACGACCGTCACCATCGTCACGCGCTATCGTGCGTCAACGATATTTTCCGTCCCTCATGGGATCGGGTATTCTCATACTTAATACCGTATTCGTCATACAGCCGACCCGCATTTACATTCAACTTCTGCGTCAGTGTGTTTGGCTTTACATCTGCGTTTATGGCTTCGCATAATTCCGTTGCCGTTCCTGTCCACGTACTTACGTTCTCTGTCAAGAGCTGAGCCACTTTTTCGAGCAACGGCTCGGACGGCTTTTTCCAAAGCTCTGTTTCCACGCTGTCAAGTATCCATATAAGCTTGTCCGTGTCCCGCGTCAGCTTTAATCGCATATCCTGCTGATCTCTGCCCGTTATATCAAGCGTCGCCGCATTGTCCGTTCGGTTTTTCTTACTTAAGACAAACGCTCCGTCCGCAGCACCAAGCAGTCCGTTCGTACCCGAAATCATGTCAAACTTATCCTTTGACGGCATTTTGCGCGTGTGGTGTACAATGAGCATGGAGACCTTGCGGCTGTCGGCTATTGTTTTAAGCTTTGCAACACTGTCGTAATCGCTCGAATAGCTGTACTCGCCGGTACTTTCTCGCACTCGTTTCAGCGTATCAACAATTATCAACCCTGTTGACGGATGTTCTTTGATAAAGCCTGTAATTTGTTCTTCAAATCCATCACCCAACTTTTTGCTGTGTGTGGCAAAATACAAATCCTCGGCTTCATTCGTTCCAAACATCTGATACAGTCTTTGCTGCAATCTTGGATAATCGTCCTCAAGCGCAAAATACAAAACCGAAGCTTTACGTACCTTATAATTCCATAATGGCGTTCCCGTGCTGATATGATATGCAATCTGCGCCATCATAAAGCTTTTGCCGACCTTCGGAGAACCTACAAATAAGTAGGTTCCCCTCGGAAGCAATCCCTCAATTAAACCGTGCTGCCTTTCAAACACCGAATTATACAAATCTGGCATTGTTACCGTTTTAAGATACGCCGGATCAAATTGACGCCGCATTTCTTTTTGGTATGCTTTTAAATCTTCATCTAAGGACTTGCTTTTTTCGGCACTTTCGGTTATAATGTCATTGTGTTGTGATGACTGCCGTGCTTCTGCGCCAACAGAAGCATTTGCGGCGGTCATTTCTTTTTCATTGAGCATCGTCATTCCTCCTTCATCCCGCCGAGCGTTGCGGCAATGAGCTGTATTGTTTCGAGCAGTTCATCATTATCGTTGTTATCTGCGGCAGACTGTAATTTTATTAACACTTCATTCAATTCATCTTTCAGTGCTTTATACACTCTCGGATTTCCTACAACAACTATTTCTTTGTCAGTCAAACGTCTAATAATATAATCCTGTTTTGTCAAGCCCGATAACCGTACCTTTGTATCAATCAATTCCGATTCTTCGGGCGATACTCGAAAAGCTACAATCTTGCTCCTATGCCTTCCTTTATTATCAAGATTCTTAGCCGACATCCTTACCATCTCCAATCCTTAAATCATTCAGCTTATTCGCCATTTCGTTTTGAGTTGACGGAAACAAATGAGCATACCGATATGTAATGTCTATGCTTTCGTGTCCTACTCTGTCGGCAATGGCAACTGCCGAAAATCCCATTTCTATTAGCAATGAAATATGCGAATGCCTTAAATCGTGTATTCTGATACGCTTCACGCCCGCTTTATCCGCGCCTCGCGTCATTTCATGGTGAAGATAATTTTTCGTAACTTCAAATATCCTTTCATTCTTCTGTATTCCGTAGAGCTGCTTTAAATAGTCCTGCATCTCATCAGCCAAAAAATCCGGCATTTTTATAACCCTGTTGCTCTTTTGGGTTTTCGGGTCGGTGGTCACATCTTTACCTGCAAGCCGTTGATAGGATTTTGTGATAGATACCGTATTTTTGGTAAAGTCAAAGTCCGACGGTGTGAGGGCAAGAAGCTCACCCTCACGAATCCCACACCAATAAAGCATTTCAAAAGCATAGTATGACATCGGTTTATCCATAACCGCCTCCGCGAATTTCTTATACTCCTCTTGTGTCCAAAACTCCATCTCACGGCTTTTTACCTTACCCATGTTGCCGACCTTTGCGGCAGGGTTTGATGATAATCCGTAAAACTTCACCGCATGATTAAATATTGCGCTCAATTGATTATGAAGCGTTTTCAGATAAACCGGCGAATACGGCTTGCCATCGACAGTTTGTGAATTCATCATTTCGTTTTGCCAAGCAATAATATCCTTTGGCTTAATATCGCACATTTTTCTGTTTCCGAAATAAGGAATGATTTTTGTGCGTATAATATGCTCCTTTGTTTGCCAAGTATTCTCTTTAATACGCTTTCTCGTGTCCTCGGCATAGTTTTGCACAAAGCTTGCGAATGTCATATCAAGATCGCCCTTGGTTTTACTTAATTGTTCACGTTCCCATGCAAGAGCGTCTTTCTTTGTTGCAAATCCTCTCTTTTGAGTTTGCCGCTCCTGACCTGTCCAATCTGTGTAGCGATATACCACACGCCATTTTCCTGTTTTCTGTTCCTTATAAACTGCCATGTCAATCACTCCTCCCATCTAATATATCTTCGCCATAGCAAGCCTTTTCCATAAAATACTTTCTGTTCACTCTGCCCGCGACAGTCAGATAATCTTTAGCTGCCAATTCAGCGTTCAGCTTACGAACTATCTTATAGGCATAGGATTTCGATACACCGAGTATCTCGGCAACATCATCCGTTGTGATAAATGTTTTGTTGTTCATTAAATCAACTCCTTTACTTGTAACTTAAACATATACGTTTAAGTTTATTTCTACTATACTAAACATTTTTGCTTATGTCAAGTACTTTTTTTAAATATTAAACTTTTTTGCTTATATTATCTTGACAGGACTAAGCATATATGTTATACTATCTGTAATAAACCGATTGGAGGTTCTGTCATGGCAATAGGAGAACGAATACGCTTTATACGAAATCTGCGCGGCATGACGCAGAAATGGTTGGGGATAGCTGTAGGTTTCCCCGAAAAAACAGCTGATGTACGCATGGCTCAATACGAGGGCGGCACTCGCACGCCGAAAGCCGATATGATTAACGCATTGGCGAACGTTTTGGAGGTGTCGCCAAAGTCATTGGATGTTCCCGATATTGACAGCTATATCGGACTTATGCACACTATGTTTACACTTGAAGATTTGTACGGTCTGCAAATTTCCGAAGCAGACGGCGAGGTGTGCTTGCGTGTTGATAAATCCAAGGGTACTGCCGCTGTTGAATTTCATAAAATGCTTTGTGCTTGGCTGCAAGTTAATCAACAGCTTAAAGACGGAAGTATTGACAAAGCGGTGTACGATAAGTGGCGATACAATTATCCCGAATATGATACTTCACAGCGTTGGGTTAAAGTTCCGCCGCAGCAAATCAGCGATATTATCGTTAAAACTACAGAAAAGGATTTTGTTCAACTTATAAATGGACGAGGATACAGAAAATGAAAAAATCTGATATTTTTTGGCAAACATATTTAAATCTCGAAAAAGAGGCTCTCGATGTATCAAAATATATCTTTTTTACTGATGAAATTTCAGTAAATTGTAATGGTAAGATCGTTACTCAGCCATGTAAGACACAGCTTGAAACATTTTCACCCTATATTGCAGACTTATTAGTCCGTTGTTGTGTGCAAATTGAAGCAATTTCCAAGGAACTATATTTTGATAGTGGCGGCAATAAAGTACGAGGAGACAGCAGTATTTTGTTTGACGCAGACTGTTTGAAGTTACTTGATATAAAATGGCAAACGCATAAAAAGGTTGTCACGATAGTTGCACCATCTTTCAACTTTACAAAAGACGAAAACCGTGTTCTCAAACCTTTGAAAAATGCGCACAAAAAACAAGGAACCTATTGGGAAAGAGCATACCAAGCGGTAAAACATGATAGATATTCCTCGTTAGATAAAGGGAATGTAAAAGCGTTTATCCAATCCTTAGCTGCCCTGTATCTTCTTAATATTTACTATCGCAATGATTCGTGGGTTACTAATTACCAAGACGTTCCTAACAAAGACTATAGTTTAGGATCTGCTATTTTTAGCGTACCCCCTCCGACAAGAGGTTTATTGTGGTATGGTAATAATCCTGTCAAGAGTGAAAGTCCATACGTTGTAAAATATAGCGATGCTGCCTATCACCGCATTGAGGAAATGCAGCAAAGAGAAGATCAAGCATTGTCGGAGTATTGGAACAAACAGCCGGAGTTAGAGGATCCCGCATTTCAAGACCAATTACTTAAGATTATGGCAGATGCAAAAAGCAATCCAAAGAAGGGCATAGTACCCATGTGGGAATTGACAAAATACCGTTTAAATAGGGATATTCCAGACAATCTACCTTTTGAAGAAAAGAAAAAGCTTTTAATATCGAGCAAAGAATGGAACGGTTGGATTCACCAACATAATAAGCATCTTAACGCCGATGAACTGACACCCGAAAATATTCAAAAAGAAATTGATTCTGCAGCAATATCATGGGGAATACAATTGACGAATAAATACAAAAAAGGCGAATGGATATCCTTTGCGACGAATAACGAAATATGTGAGGTTTCTATAGAATAATCTCAACACCCAAAAAAGAGCTAACCGATACCAAAAATCAGTTAGCTCTTTTTGTATATAGAATAATTCAAATGTTGCCAAAACGTTGCCATCTACAGCGTCAACGTCTAAAAAGTCTCATGATTACGGAACTTTTGAGTTTCTTGGCATCATTCCCACTCAATCGTTGCCGGCGGCTTGCTTGTTATATCATATACAATCCTATTGACGTGCGGCACCTCATTGACTATCCTGTTCGACGTTTTTTCCAACACATCATACGGAATCTTCGACCAGTCGGCAGTCATGAAATCGGTGGTTTCAACCGCGCGGAGGGCTATTGTGTAGTCGTATGTACGCTCGTCGCCCATTACGCCGACGCTTTTCATGTCGGTTATGACCGCAAAATATTGGTTTATCGTTCTGTCAAGTCCGGCTTCGGCGATTTCTTCGCGGAAGATTGCGTCGGCTTCGCGGAGGATGTCGAGCTTATATTTTGTTATATCGCCGATAACGCGGACGGCAAGTCCGGGGCCCGGGAAGGGCTGGCGCCAAACAAGATTGTCTGGGATGCCCAGCGCCGTTCCGAGCTTTCGCACTTCGTCCTTAAAGAGCATTCTGAGCGGCTCCACGATTTCCTTGAATTTTATCACGTCCGGCAGCGCACCGACGTTGTGGTGGCTCTTTATCTTCGCGCTCGATTTTCCGTCGCCGCTTTCGACAACGTCGGGATATATCGTACCCTGCACAAGGTAATCGACCTCGCCTATCTTATTCGCCTCATCCTCAAACACGCGGATAAATTCCTCGCCTATAATCTTGCGCTTTGTTTCCGGTTCCTTCACTCCCGCGAGCTTCGTCAAAAAGCGCTCCTCTGCGTTTACGCGAATGAGATTTATGTCAAACTGCTCTGTGAACACCTTTTCGACCTCGTCGCCCTCGTTTTTGCGCAAAAGACCGTGGTCAACAAAAATGCAGGTCAAATTTTTCCCCACAGCCTTTGAGAGGAGCACCGCCGCAACCGACGAATCAACTCCGCCGGAAAGCGCGCAAAGAACCTTCTTTCCCGCAAAGCGTTCCTTCGCGTCCGCGATATATGTCGCCGCATAGTCCTCCATTTTCCAGCTGCCCTCGCAGCCGCATATGTTGTACAAAAAGTTGCCGAGCATCTTAAAGCCGAACGGCGTGTGATTTACCTCCGGGTGAAACTGCACCGCGTAAATTTTCCTCTCTGCGTCCTCAAACGCCGCGGCGGGGCAGGCGGACGTCGTCGCCGTCACCTTGAATCCTGCGGGCGGCGCGGAAACATAGTCCGTGTGGCTCATCCAGCAGACGCCCTTTTTGTCAATCCCGTCAAAAAGAAGGCTCTCCTCCATGTCTATCTCCGTTTTGCCGTATTCGCGCGTCTCAGCGCTCTCAACCTCGCCGCCCAAAAGACGGCTGATAAGCTGCGCGCCGTAGCATATGCCGAGCACGGGAACGCCCAAGTTGAAAATTTCCCCGCTCACCTGCGGCGCGCCCTCCGCGTAGACGCTGTTGGGGCCGCCCGTGAAGATAATTCCCTTGGGGTTTTTCGCCTTTATCTCCTCAATCGTGCGCGTGTAGGCAAGAACCTCGCAGTAAACGTTGTGCTCGCGCACCCTTCGCGCGATAAGCTGATTGTACTGCCCTCCGAAATCAATAACAATAATCGTCTCCATCACAATACCTCCATCAATTTTTTTCTAACATAAAATACGCAACCGCCCAAAGAAGCGCGAACAAAACAAGCGACAGTGGCAGCGCGCACACCGCCGCAAGCATTCCGCTCGGATATACCAAATTGTAAAATATTATTCTCACAATGCCGACCGCCGCGATAGAAATCGCGCCCCGCAGCAAAAACGGCTTCACGCTTTCCTTGCGGACATATGAATATACAAACGAAAAAAGCGCCAAAATAACGGGCTCCAAAACCATCGCGGGCACCAATGAATCAATCATCACAATGAGAACGTCGACAATTTCACCCCGCAGAACTGACGCGCACAATATGAAAAGCACAACAAACGCCAAAGCGTGCAGACCCGGCAATATGTAAAAAAGCTTTCTCATCTCTTTTTCCTCCTTGAGTTCATCAGTTTGTCCGAAAGCGTGAAAAGCCCCGTCCAAAGGAAATATATCCCGAACGCCACAATCCCCGTCTCAAACGCAAACGCCACGGTTTCCGCGCTTTGCACCGCGTATGCCGCAATTCGCAAAACCATTATAATCGCGAGATATATGCACGAGATTTTCCAATAATCGAGCGGCTTCCCGTTGTGCAAAATAGTGTGCATCATGCCCATTATCGCCATGAAAAGAGGGGAGAGAAGCACACCTATAAGCTCCATCAACCAAAAAACAAAAAGCGTACTGCTCCCCATGAAATACAAAATCACCATCGACAAATCGAGCGCCGCGTGATATGCCAACGGCACATATAAAAATCGTCTCGTTTTTTCCATAGGCGGGGCGGGGGGGGGGAGGGGGGGGTGGGGCGGGGGGGGGGGGGGGGGGGGTGGGGGG
>JAJQCX010000084.1:17574-18979 GCA_021202495.1 Clostridia bacterium
AAAACAAAAAGCGTCCGTCTCCCCATTCAATACAAAATCACCTACGACAAATCCCGCGCCGCGTTTTATGCCAACGGCACATATAAAAATCGGCTCGTTTTTTCCATAAGCTCCCCCCCCCCGCAAAAAATATAATCGACAGCTTTTACACTACCGATTATATAATATTTCGCCCCGCTTTGTCAATAGATGACGAACAATCACATTACAATAAAGGGCTCGGGATCAACAAAACTGCCGCCGCGCATAATTTCAAAATGAAGATGCGCTCCCGTCACATTGCCGGTTGTGCCGACCGCGCCAATCAGACCGCCTTCGCTCACGCCGTCGCTCTCGGAAACGTAAATTTCGCTCAAATGTGCGTAGCACGTCACGTCGCCGTTTCCGTGGTCAATCATAACGTAATTGCCGTAGCCGCTTCTTTCACCCGCGAAAATGACCGTTCCCGCACACGGCGCATAGACCGGCGTCCCCTCGGAGGCGGCAATGTCAATCCCGTTATGGTTTCTGCCCCACCTTTCGCCGAAGCCCGACGTGAAATATCCCGCAACAGGGCAGCTTATCTTATCCGGCAGCCCCGCCGTATTTTTCGTCCCGATGCGGATAATTTCATCAACCGCCGCCTTTTCGTCGATAACCGTCTCCGGCAAACGCTGCACAACCGCATCATTATTATAACACAGCATCGTTTCGGTTATCTTGTATCCGTCCTCGCCCGCCTGCTCAACGCACGTTGTGCCGCGCGGCAGCGTTTCGTCGTTTATATAGATAATTTCATGGGGAAGAGCTTTTTCCTCGGTCTCCGTCTTCATATAAACGGCGGTGATTTTTCCGCTTTCAGCCATTTTTTCAGCCGCTTCATACGGCAATTTTATGTCTTCTTTTTTTGCGGCGCTCGTAATAATTTCGTAATTTATTACGAGGCTGTTTTCCTCTCCCGAAACCGCCTGTGCAAAGAGCGCAACCGCCTCTTTCGCCTCGTCCTCGCTTTCGAGCGAGACTATTTTTTCATCGCCCGACAAAATTGCGGCACATTCAACCATGTCGGTCGCCGCAATCACAAGGCTCGTTTGCATAGCCCCGGGATTTATCGACGCCGTCGGCGCAAGGCGCAGACAAAGGCGCAAATCGCCCGAAAATTCCTCTCCCGCCTCGCTTTCCGCCGCGTAATATGCCTCTCTCGCTTCGGCTTTCGAGAAAACAGTCCCCACCTTTACCCCCGAATAATATACATCGTAGGCAAGAGTGTAATACGACGAAAGAACATAGAGCGAAATCATCAGTACAACCGCCGCGGCTAAAAACGCAAATTTTCCCTCCCGCAGCGTAAAACATTTTCTTTTCATTCAAACACCCCAATCAAAAGTCGTGTTCTATTATATACGCTTTTTTCAATTTGTAAACC
>JAJQCX010000192.1 GCA_021202495.1 Clostridia bacterium
ATATAGCGTCAGTCAAATTGAAATCTGAAAAATTATTGATTACTCCTATATTTGTTACCTATGTTTTTTCGAAAGCACCTCGTATATAATATATAATGGATTTCCGGCGTGAAGTTGAAGTTTCAACGGCGGATGAATTATTGAAAGAAATTTTCGCATTTGACGCATTGAATGAAGAGGCAAAAGACGAGAATGTCAAACTTTGTTTAGAATTATTAGCGGTTGAATGTTGAGAAGCCGGGATACAAGTGGGACGTGCCTGAGATTACATGTTGTCATTATAGCAGTTTTAGCAACAAGATGGATACGGACACGGTCGGCTGCCGTGTGTTTAACCCATAATTTAATTATAGTAGGAGAGGATTAAATGGAGGACGAAAGAAAAGAGGCGCTTGGAATGAGAGTGTTAAAATGGCTTGGACGGCATTGGAAAGCTGTGCTGTTGGTGTTAATAACGGCGGTGATAACGGCGGGAATTACATATGGAATTTGTGAGATTTCGTCCAATGCGAAGATAGCGCAGTTGGCGTTGTCGGGAAATATAGACGAGCCCGAGGGGATTGAGGTTGTCGCGGAGCCGGTGTCGATAGGCGCGGTTGTGAGCGTTTTGGAGGATGATATGCAGGCGTTGGGCGAATTGGTGACTGTGGAATATCTCTACACGGACGCGGGAAGCTTCAGCAATTCAAATCAGCTTTTCGGGCACAACGTACCTTTTACGGAAAAGTCGTTTATGCTGCGGTGGGAAGGAGTTATAAAGGCCGGAATAGACATGACGGAGCTTAAAATTGACATAGACGAGGAGGCAAAGACGATAACGGTTACAATGCCGGAGGCTTACATTGTGAGCAACGAGATTGATTACGACAGCGTGGAAACGCTGAGCGAAAAGGACGGATTGTTTAACAACGTCACAATTGACGACAGCAATTCGGTGATTAAGGAAAGCTTGGAATATATGGAAGAAAGAGCTATAAAACAGGGGCTCTTTGAAACCGCGATTGAGAACGCGGAGGTTTTGATAAATCAGATACTGTCGTATGATGAGAGGCTTGCGGAATATGAGATAGAATATGTGAGTCTTGAAGAGGCGAGCGAAGAGGCGACGGAGTGAAGGCAATGTATAATGTAGAATTAAGAATGTAGAATGACGGAGCAAATTCCGCGGAGCGGAATTTGAATTTTATGCGCCGCGGGCGCGGGGGATTTGGATTGCGGCGGCATTGGATTTATAAGTAAGGAATGGGAGATATTAAAGCATTGAGAAAAGAGCGGCGGGGCTGCTCTTTTTTTGTGCGGCGGGTGTTGTGTTTTGGAAGGGGATGTGGTATAATCAACGGAAAAGAGGGTGAAATTTATGGACGGATATGACGAGAAGACGGGGCTGCCGAAGGATTTGGGGTATCTTGAATGCGCTCTGCCGAAGTATTTGCAAATATCGCTTGAAAACATGAAAAAATCGTGGGAGATTGAGGATCGCGGAGAACGGGATTTACATTGGGATTTATATTGGTGCGAGCTCAACGCGGACATAAATTCAGCCGAGGTGGACAATGTTATATCAAAGGAGCAGGCGGGATATTTGAGGAAAAAGTATTTGAGGATGGGATGAAAATGGATTTTACAAATCTGCCGCACAGAAAAAAGACATATACGGGGGCAAACGGCAGCAAAATATCGGTTGTGTATGAAAATGAATTATATATGTTAAAATTTCCGGCACAGGCGAAGAAAAACAAGAATTTGAGCTATGCGAACGGCTGTGTTGCGGAATATATAGGCTGCCACATTTTTGAAAGCGTCGGTATTCCGGTGCAAAAGACGATGCTCGGAACATACAGGGTGAACGGCAGGGAAAAGATTGTTGTCGCGTGCAGAGATTTTACATTGGAAAATGTTGTGCTGCAGGATTTTGCCTCTCTTAAAAATACGATTATCGACTCCGAGCACAACGGCTACGGGGTGGAGCTTTCGGATATTTTACAGACGATTGACGAGCAGAGCGCGATTGCCGCGAGTGTTTTGAAAAATTGGTTTTGGGATTTATTCATTGTAGACGCTTTTATCGGAAATTGGGACAGACACAACGGAAACTGGGGATTTTTATATAACTGCGTCACGGATGAATTAAATCTTGCGCCGGTGTATGACTGCGGAAGCTGCCTTTATCCGCAGGCGGATGAGAGTATTATGCGAAGCACGCTTGAAAATGATGATGAAAGGAATTTCCGCGTGTTTCAGATACCGTTGTCGGGAATAAAGATAAACGATAAGAAGATAAATTATTTCGATTTTATATCTTCATTGAGCGATGAGGGCTGCAATGAGGCTTTGACGCGCATTGTTCCGAAAATAAGTATGGAGAAAATAAATGCGATTATCGATGAAACGCCGTATATCGGAGATTTGGAAAAAATGTTTTACAAGACTATGCTGAAGGAAAGAAAAGAACGCATACTTGATTTTTCGATGGAGAAGTTAATGAAAAGGTAGTGAGGGATTATGGCAAGGTTATATGTTGAAAATGCGGATTACAGCGGAGAGATTGAGAGAGCTATTGAGGATGTGAAAAAGAGCGAGGACAAGAGGCTTACAGCAAGGGTCGTTATGCTGATTGAAGAGCATATGTATGACGGGGGAATGATTGCTGTGCCGATTGAGACGCCGCAGGATTTGCTGCGCGAGCTTGACCCTACGAAGGTTAAACCGGGGGAAAAGATAAAGCTTGAAAAAGAGGTTCGTTTTAAGCTGCGCAAGGTTGCGGGAAACGACGGGAAAGGCTCCGAGATGCTTTGCGCGTTTACGAGCGACAGCGAAGCAAAGCGGGGCGCGGCGACGTCTGTTATGAAGATGCCGGCGATAAACTTTTTTGTGATGGCGTCGAAGATGAAAAACGTGAGCGGGATATTGTTAAACCCGTGGGGAAAGAGGTTTTTCATATCGACACAGACGGCGGCGCGAATGGTGCGCGACGTGAGAGGGCGAAGCTGCGTTTGCCTTGATTTGGGTGACATTACGCGTCTTGGGTGCGAGTGCATTGTGAACTCGGCGAAATCCTCTCTTATGGGAGGCGGCGGAGTTGACGGGGCGATACACCGCGCGGCGGGTCCCGAGCTTGTGCGTGAGTGCATGAAGCTGGGCGGCTGCTGGGTCGGCGAGGCGAAGATAACAAAGGGATATAATTTAAAGGCGAAATATGTGATACACACAGTGGGTCCCATTTATGAGGGCACTGTGGAGGACAGGCGGCTGTTGGCGGAATGCTACACAAATTCGCTCAATGTGGCGCGGAAGAATAACATTCATTCGATAGCGTTTCCGGCGATTGCGACGGGGCATTGCGGTTATCCGAAAGATGAGGCGATACCGATTGCGCTGAATGCCGTTTGGCAGTGGCTCGATAACAACGCCGGCTACGGAATGAGAATTATAATGTCGTGCTTTGACGAGGAGACGCTGAAGGATTATGACAAATATATGGTGCTGGGCGCGGTGACGCGGAAGAAAAATGTTGAGCGGAATAAAAGCCGACTTACGGAGGAAAAAATAAGAGCGGCAATTTACGGCTTGGCGGTGGGCGACGCGCTCGGAGTGCCGGCGGAGTTTACATCGAGAGAGGAATTGAAGAAAAATCCGATAACGGACATGGTGGGCTTTGGAACGCACGGGCAGCCTGAGGGGACGTGGTCGGACGACACTTCAATGACGCTGTGTGTTGCGGACAGCATTGCCGAAAGGCGTGTGATTGACGCGGAAGACATTATGAAAAGGTTTGCCCTATGGTACGACAATGGCAAATATTCACCGTTTGGGGAATGCTTTGACGTGGGAAACACGACGAGAAACGCAATAATGGAATATAAAGCGGGCAAGCGGGCTGTTTTGTGCGGGGGAGACGACATTTACGACAACGGGAACGGCTCTTTGATGAGAACGCTGCCGCTCGTTTTTCCGCTGTATTACAGGAACGGGTGCGAGATCATGGAAAACAGCGAGGCGGTGAAGGCGATACACATGGTTTCGATGCCGACGCACGCTCATCAAATTTCGCAGTCGGCGTGTGGGATATATATTTGCGTGGCAGCGCAGATATTGAGCGGAGGCACGCTTGAGGAAGCGATAAGAAAAGGGTGCGCAAAGGGAAATGACCGGTATGACCATGAAATTATGATGGAAAAGTATGAGCATACGTGGGACAGGCTGCGCGACATCGATAAGCTTAAGGCGTTGCCGGAGAGCGAGATACGAAGCGGGGGATATGTTGTGGATACGCTGGAAGCGGCGCTGTGGTGCTTGTTAAATACGGATAATTATAAGGATTGTGTGCTGAAAGCCGTTAATTTGGGCAGCGACACCGATACGACGGCGGCTGTTGCGGGCGGCTTGGCGGGGCTGTATTACGGATTTGACGCGATACCGAAGACTTGGATTGAGAAGCTCAAGGGGAAGGAAATTATTGACGAGGTGTGCGGGGGATTGTATGGGGCGATGGCTGTGTAGTGTGGAGTTTGGAGTGTGAAGTGTGGAGTTGAGGAATAAATTCCGCGGAGCGGAATTTGATTTTATCGCCTGCGGGCGGAAGGGGATTGGGATTGCGGCGGAGGCGGGAATTATAAGTAAAGGGCGGGAGATGTAACAGAAAAGTTAAGGGTTTGTGAAAAAGGAGCAAAAAATGTTGTTTATGCAGGTGCATATTTGTTGATTTGACATATTGAAATTACAATAACATAGTGATATAGTATGTTTATCAACGGGAGGTGAGCGGAATGAAAATAACCTCAAGAGGAAAATATGCGCTGCAGGTGATGGTTGATATTGCCGAGCAGAAAACGGACGGGTATATTAAGCTTGACGACATAGCGAAAAGGCAGGATATAAGCGAAAAATACCTTGAGGGGATTATCGCGTCGCTCTCAAAGGAAGGGCTGCTCTTGGCGGTGCGCGGAAAGGGCGGCGGCTACAAGCTGGCGAGCGACGCCTCAAAATGCACCGTGGGGAGCGTTTTAAAGATAACCGAAGGTTCGCTTGCGCCGGTGAAATGCCTTGACGGGGAGGAAAACGGCTGCAGCTCGGCGAAAAAATGCAAAACGCTGCCGATGTGGCGTGAGCTTGACAAGATAATCGATGATTACCTTGAAAGCGTGACGATTGACGACCTTGTGCGCGGAAATGTTGAACGAGAAATTTTAACAATACCTATTGACAAAGTAGGTTAAGATGGATTATAATTGGTGGGAAGCACTGATTAATAGGTGGTATCCTTTGGATGGAATTGAAAGGAAGAGCGATATGAACGTATATGTTGACAATGCTGCGACGACGAAAATGAGCAGAACGGCGATTGACGCAATGCTGCCGTACATGGAGAGCGAATACGGCAATCCGTCGAGCTTACATTCTGTCGGGCAGAGAGCCGCGGAGGCGCTGCTTAAAGCGCGACAGTCGGTGGCGAAAAATTTGGGTTGTGAGGCGTCGGAGATTATATTCACATCCGGCGGCAGCGAGGCGGACAATCAGGCAATTTTGACGGCGGCGATTTTGGGCGCGAGAAAGGGAAAGAAGCGCATCATTTCGACGGCGTTTGAGCATCACGCTGTTTTGCACACGCTCGAAAAGCTGAAAAAGCAGGGCCATGAGATTGAGCTCTTGGACGTTCATGAAAACGGCATGGTTTCGGCAGAGCAGGTGAAGGACGCGATAAGAGACGACACGGCGCTTGTGACAATCATGTACGCGAACAACGAAATAGGCAGCATTTTGCCGATTGCGGAAATTGGCGCGGTGTGCAGAGAAAAAGGTGTATATTTCCACACCGACGCTGTGCAGGCGGCAGGACATATAAAGATAGACGTTAAGGAGCAAAACATAGATATGCTCTCAATCTCGGGACATAAATTCCACGGACCGAAAGGCGTGGGCGCGCTTTATGTGAGACGCGGGATCGCCGTGCAGAACCTGATTGAGGGCGGAGCGCAGGAGAGAGGCAAGAGAGCGGGAACGGAAAACATTCCGGCGATTGTCGGCATGGCGGCGGCGCTTGACGAGGCGTGCGCGCACATGGACGAGAACGCGGCGAAGATGACAAAGATACGCGACAGGCTTATCGAGGGGCTTTTGGAAATACCTCATTCAATCTTGAACGGCGACAGGGAAAGAAGGCTGCCGGGCCATGTGAACATCTGCTTTGAGGGCATTGAGGGCGAGTCGCTGCTGCTCTATCTTGACGATTTGGGAATTTGCGCGTCGTCGGGCAGTGCATGTACGTCAGGTTCGCTCGATCCCAGTCATGTGCTTTTGGCTATCGGAAGACCACACGAAATTGCGCACGGGTCGCTGAGGCTGTCGCTCTGCGAGGAGAACACCGAGGAGGAAGCGGAGTATATTATAAGCTCGGTTAAGAGCGTTGTTGAAAGAATAAGAAGCATGTCGCCGGTATGGCGTGATTTGCAGGAAGGGAGAAAGCAATATGTTATACAGTGAAAAGGTAATGGATCATTTCAGAAATCCGCGCAACGTGGGCGTGATTGAAAATGCCGACGGCGTGGGCGAGGTCGGCAACGCGAAGTGCGGAGATATTATGAAAATATATCTCAAAATAGATAACGATATTATAACGGACGTGAAGTTTGAAACGTTCGGCTGCGGAAGCGCGATTGCGTCAAGTTCGATGGCAACGGAGCTCATAAAAGGAAAGCCGCTCTCACAGGCGCTTGAGCTGACGAATAAGGCAGTCGCGGAGGCGCTTGACGGACTTCCGGCGTATAAAATGCACTGCTCGGTTTTGGCGGAGGAAGCGATAAAGGCGGCGATACTCGATTATTACAAGAAAAACAATATCGAATATGACGCAAAGCTGTTTCCTAACTGCGAGGAATGCGGATTGTGCGAGTCGCACAATCAATGAGATTTGTACTTTTGAGAGGGTGCAAATAAATGCGCCCTCTATGTTTGTATAGGGTGTAAATTTTGCGAAGCGGAATTTGACCCTTCAGTCGCCTACGGCGACAGCTCTCCATTCAAGGGAGCCAGTGCGAATTTGAAAATTATTGATTAATCCGCGGTGCGCGGGATATGAAGAGGAGAATAACATATGAATACTGCCGTCCTTCAAGAGGAAATAATGAGAATTAAGAAAGAAAACGACGTCTGTATCCTGGCGCACAGCTATCAGACGCAGGACGTGTGCGAGATTGCCGATTTTACGGGCGATTCGTACCAGTTAAGCGTGAAAGCGGCGGGGGCGAAAAACAAGACCGTCATAATGTGCGGAGTGAGATTTATGGCGGAGACGGTGAAAATTCTTTCGCCTGACAAAAAGGTCATTTTGGCAAATCCGTATGCGGGGTGCCCCATGGCGGAACAGATGGATGTGGAATTGATTGAGGATGTGAAAAAGCACTATCCCGATTACACGGTTGTGGCTTACATAAACACAACGGCGTCACTGAAGACGATATGCGACGTATGTGTGACGTCGTCGTCCGCGGTGAAGATTGTGAAAAGGATTGAGAACGACAAGATTTTGTTTATTCCCGACTGCAATTTGGGAAGCTACGTTGCATCCCAAGTTCCGGAAAAGACGTTTAAGCTGCTGCAGGGCGGCTGCCCGATACATGCGGCGGTGAGGCCGTGGGAGGTAGACGAGGCGAAGAAGCTCCATCCCAACGCGCTGCTTTTGGTGCATCCGGAGTGCGTGCCCGCTGTTACAAACCGCGCGGATTACGCGGGGTCTACGGCGGGAATAATGGATTACATAAGACATTCCGACGCGGAGGAATTTATCATAGGCACCGAGCTTGCGATTGGGCAGCATATGCAGTATGAATTTCCGAACAAGAAATTCTATCCGCTTTCAAAGAGCTTGATTTGCCCCAATATGAAGATTACGACGCTTGTTGACGTGTATAACGCGGTCAAGGGCTGCGGGGGCGAGGAGATTGTGCTTGAGGATGATGTGAGGATTGCGGCGCAGAGGTGCATCGATAAGATGATTGAACTTGGTAAATAACAGTGCGGAGTTGTGGAACAAATTCCGCTCTGCGGAATTTGAATTAGTGCGCCTGCGGGCGCGGGCGGATCAAACCGCAGGTTTGGGAAATTTTAAAATAGCTATGGACAAAAGGGAAAAAATGTGGTATGATTGTTTAAATAATAATTGTTGAAAGGGGCAAAATGAAATGGCATTTTTGGATGACATCAAGGATAAGGCGTCGGACGCGGCGGTTGTCGCGGGCAAAGCGGTGAACGAAATTTATGAGGCAACGAGGATTAAGATGGCAATTGCGGAGAAAAAGGGAACCGTGAAGGCTATTTATCGTGAAATCGGCGAGGCCGTTTACGCGAGCGTTAAAAACGGAGAGGACGCAAGCGACGTGATTGAGGATAAGGTTGCCGAGATTGACGCTATTTTTGAGGAAATTGAAGCGCTGCGCGACAGGCAGATGAAGATTAAGAAGCTGCGCGTGTGCGCATCGTGCGGAAGCAGCGTTCCGGACGATTGTAAATTCTGCCCGAAGTGCGGAAGCGAGCTTGATGCAAGCGAAGAGGAGAGCGCACAAGAGGCTGAAATTGTGGAAGAAGCCGCAGAGGAAGAGGCAGCAGAATAATTGAATAATTACCGCCGCATTTCTGAAAGAGGTGCGGCGGTGTTTACAGTGTGGGGTCGATGAACAAATTTTGCTTCGCAAAATTTGAATATATGCGCCGCGGCGGGGTATTAAAAATGGATACAATGTGGTAAAACGAAATGAAGAGTAAGAAAAAAGCGCAAAAAAAGTTTCAAAAAAGTTGCAAAACTGTACTTTGGGACAGCGACAAACGAAAATTTTTGCGATATAGATATAATAATTGGAATGTGGTTGATATGTCACTGAGGGAAGCTGAAATCAGTTGAAATTTTTAAAGAGGAGATGGTTTATCTTGAAAGGTAAAAGGTTGACGGCAGTTATGCTGGCGGTGTGCATGCTTCTGACGCTTGTGCCTACGGCATGGGCGGCGGCGGAAGAGCACAGCTATGACGAGAACGGGTTTTGCAGTGTGTGCGGGTTTTATGAACCGGCGGAGTTAAACAGCGCGGGAGTTTATGAAATTGGGAACGCGGGGCAGTTATATTGGTTTGCGGCGTTGGTGAACGGCGATGATACATATGCCGAATTTGACGCGCAGAACATGAGTGCGGACGCGGTTTTGATGAATGACATCGATTTGGAAAGCCGCGAGTGGACGCCGATCGGAGAGTGCTTTGACAACAACGGTTACTACAGCGGAACATTCAACGGCGGCGGGTATACCGTTTCGGGGCTTTATGTCACAGGTGAAGTCGGCGACAGAGCATTTTTCGGCGCTGTTGCAGAAAATGGTATTGTGCAAAAGCTCACAATTGAAGGAAGTGTCAGCGGTATTACGTCGGGAGGCATTGCAGCTCAAAATTACGGCAAAATAATCAACTGCGTAAATAAGGCGGCTGTCAGTGCGGAATTCGGTACCGCAGGCGGAATTGTAATTTCCAATTCCGGAGAGATAAGCGGCTGTTACAACAGCGGCGAGCTGAACGCATTGGAGACAGGCGGCATTACAATATATAACGAAGGAACGATTGTTGACTGCTACAATGAGGGCATTGTAACCGACACATTAGTTAGAGCGGGCGGAATTGTGAGTCATAATCTCGGTACAATCAGCAATTGCTACAATGTCGGCGAGGTGAACGGCACCAATGTGGGCAGCATAGCAGGTTATAACAGCGGCACGATTGAAAACTGCTATTATCTCGAGGGCTTGGCGTCAGATTCCAACGCGACGGTAAAGAGCGCAGAGGAATTTGCGTCGGGCGAGGTGGCTTG
The DNA here is from genome assembly GCA_021202495.1 of Clostridia bacterium. Taxonomy (GTDB): domain Bacteria; phylum Bacillota; class Clostridia; order UMGS1883; family UMGS1883; genus JAJQCX01. The sequence goes on from JAJQCX010000192.1 coordinate 9,843, forward strand.
GCTGCTCAACGGCAGCACGAGCGAAAACGTTACGTGGTATCAGACACTTGGCACGGACAGCTACCCTGTACTTGACGGGGAGAGCGTTGTATATTTGATAACTGCCGCCTGCGACGGGTCGGAGCAAGAGACATATGCAAACGACGCGGACGCAAAGGTGCATATTTATGACGAAACGGGCTTTTGCGCGGACGGAATGTACGAGCCGGCGAAGTTAAATGATGAGGGCGTTTATGAGATAGGGAACGCGGGTGAGCTTTTCTGGTTTGCGGCGCTCGTCAACGGGGACGATACTTATGCTGAAATTGAGGCGCAGAATACGGGCGCGAGCGCAGTATTGATGAATGACATTGACCTGACGGGCTATGAATGGACGCCGATTGGCGATTTCGGACATATGTATAACTACAGCTATTTTTACGGCGGAACGTTTGACGGGTGCGGCTACACTGTCACGGGGCTTTATATAAACGACAGCTCGAACGCGGGTTACGAGGGGCTGTTCGGATATGTGTCGGGCGGCACGATAAAGAATTTGACGCTTGAGGACGCTTATGTGACAGCGAGCGATCGCACGGGCGCGATTGCGGGCTGTATCGAGGCAAACAGTTTGATTGAAAACTGCACTGTCAGTGCGGAGGTAATCGTGACGAGCGGGGAATCCGCGGGCGGTATCGCAGGCGTGATAAGCAACAGTACGATAAAAAATTGTACCGCAGCAGACGGCAGCAGCGTGAAGGGAACGGAAGCGGTCGGAGGCATTCTTGGATACGCGTCGAGCGGCGCAGTTGTCAGAGACAGTGTATCATACGCAACTGTCAGCGGCACGAGTATGGTCGGCGGCGTTGCGGGATATGCGTACTACGCGACGATTGAGCGCTGCGGAAACTGCGGAGACGTTGTAGGCGGTACGAATTACACCGGCGGTGTTGTGGGATATTTGTCTTCGGGCGTGGCGGTTACGGACGTATACAATACGGGGAGCGTTTCCGGCAGCGCATATGTCGGCGGCGTTGTGGGGAGACTGGGCAACAATTCTCTCACATACGCGTATAACACCGGTGATGTTACGGGCAACACGGCGGGCGCTGTGATAGGCTATATAAACGGCAGCAGCTACAGCGTGAATAATTGCTATTACCTGGAGGGCTGCGCCGATGCAAAGGTCGGCTCGGGAAGCATTGCATATTCGGCTTTGACGGTGAAAACGGCGGAGGCATTCGCTTCGGGTGAGGTTTGCTACTTATTAAACGGCAGCAGTTCGGATAGCGTCACATGGTATCAGGCGATCGGCGAGGATGGAAACCCCGTGCTTGACAGCGAGAGCGGAGTTGTGTATTTGAGTACGTACTGTGACGGAACGGACGCGGGATATACAAACGTCGGCGAGATTGTACATAGCTTTGACGAAAACGGATTTTGCGAGTGCGGAGAGTATCAGCCGGCAGAGATGAACGAAAACGGCGCATATGAAATCAATAATATAGGAAAGTTCTACTGGTTCGCGGCGTTGGTGAACGGAGATAGCACATACGCGGAATTTGACGCGCAGGACAGGAATGCCGATGCGGTTTTGACACAGGATTTGGACTTTGAAGGGTATGATAATTATGTTCCCATCGGGTACACGGATTTGGATTACAGCAGTTCTTCGCTTGATTATGTCGGCTACGGCGGCGTGTTCGACGGGCAGGGGCATGTGATAAAGAATTTGACCATAACGAACGACGACACGGTGAGCGGACTTGTGATTGTCGGCATATTCGGCACGGTGACGGGCACGGTGAGAATGCTCGGGGTTGAGAATTTCAGCTTTGATCGCGCGGGAGGTGACGACGGCAGGTTCGGCGCGATTGCGGGGCAGGTAATTAAAAACTCCGCGGGAGATGTCGGAAGAATTGAGAACTGCTATGTTATAAACTCGACTGTTTACGGCGACAGCCGCATTGCCGGCGCGATTGCGGGTGCGAACTACGGCGGCGAAATTGAAAGCTGCTATGTTTACGGCTGCGATGTGCAGGCATACAAAAGATACGGCTATTTTGTGGGAGATAACGAAAACGACGAGGGAACGCTTCTCGGTGAATTGATAAATTGCTACAGCGACGCCAATCTCGTCGGAACGACCAATACCCCAAGAGTTGGCACAGTTACAGGCGGCGAGGCGAACATTTCGGCAGAGAGATTCGCAAGCGGCGAGATTGCTTGGCTGCTCAACGGCGAAGTGTATGACAATGCGGTTTGGCATCAGACGATAGGCGAGGACAGCTGCCCGCTCTTTGAGGGAGGGGCAGTTTACGAAGCTTCGGATTTAAGCTACACGAATGATCCCTGCGAGGCTTCGATGCACACGTTTGACGAGGACGGATTTTGCACATTGTGCGGAGATTATGAGCCGGCGGAGATGAACGGCGAGGGCGTTTATGAAATAGAAAACGCGGGACAGCTGTTCTGGTTTGCGGCGCTGGTGAACGGAGATAATACATATGCGGAATTTGACGCGCAGAATTTGAGCGCGAACGCGGTGTTGATGAAGGATATTGATTTGGAGAACCGCGCTTGGACGCCGATAGGAAATATGTATTCATCCGTTTATTACGATGGGACATTTAACGGCAGCGGATACACCGTTTCGGGGCTATATGTCAGTGTCAGCGGCGCAGAAGAGGACGGAGGATTTTTCAGCGCTGTCGGGGAAAACGGCATTGTGAAAAATCTCACTGTTGACGGAAGCGTCGGCGGAGATCGTGCGGGCGGAATAGCAGCCGGCAATTTCGGCAAGATAACAGACTGCGTCAACAACGCGGCAATTGATGGAGACGTTTCCGGCGGAATTGTCTATTACAATTACAGCGGCGGAGAGATACGCGGCTGCTACAATAACGGCGAGATGAATGCTTATGTTCATGCGGGCGGCATTGCAGCCTATAACGAAGGAACGATTGCCGACTGCTACAATGCAGGCAGCTTGACCGCCGGATATGAAGCGGGCGGAATTGTACTTGATAATGGCGGTACAATCAGCAATTGCTACAACGTTGGCAGCGTAAGCGGCAGCGATGTGGGCGGCGTGGTTGGCAACAGAAACAGCGGTACGATTGAAAACTGCTATTATCTCGAAGGCACGGCGGAGGATTCAAGCGCGACAGAAAAGAGCGCGGAGGAATTTGCGTCGGGCGAGGTTGCTTGGCTGCTCAACGGCGGTCAGTCGGAGGATGTTGTTTGGTATCAGACAATAGGAACGGACGAATATCCGGTGCTCGATGATGAAAGCGGAGTTGTGTACGCAAAGACAGACTGCGGCGGCACGGCGGAAGGATATGCAAACAGCGAAAGCACCGACAAGGCGGAGCACAGCTTTGACGAGGACGGCTTCTGCAGCGTATGCGGAGATTATGAGTCGGCAGAGCCGAACAGCGAGGGCGTTTATGAAATCAAGAACGCGGGGCAGATCTTCTGGTTTGCGGCGTTGGTGAACGGAGATACGACACACGCAGAATTTGACGCGCAGAATATGAGCGCGGACGCGGTTTTGATAAATGACATTGACTTGGAAAGCCGCGAGTGGACGCCGATCGGAGAATGCTTTGACAACAACGGTTACTACAGCGGAACATTCGATGGAAGCGGGCATAGCGTTTCGGGGCTTTATGTCACAGGTGAAGTCGGCGACCGAGCGTTTTTCGGCGCTGTTGCAGAATATGGCATTGTACAAAATCTCACAATTGAAGGAAGTGTCAGCGGTATTACGTCGGGAGGCATTGCAGCTCAAAATTACGGCAAAATAATCAACTGCGTAAATAAGGCGGCTGTCAGTGCGGAATTCGGTGTCGCAGGCGGAATTGCAAATTCCAATTCCGGCGAGATACGCGGCTGTTACAACAGCGGCGAGCTGAACGCATTGCAGACAGGCGGCATCACAGCCAATAACGAAGGAACGATTGTTGACTGCTACAATGAGGGCATTGTAACCGCCACTCTATTTGAAGCGGGCGGAATTGCGAGCTATAACTTAGGTACAATCAGCAACTGCTACAACGTCGGTGAGGTGAACGGCACCGATGCGGTCAGCATAGCAGATTATAACAGCGGCACGATTGAAAACTGTTATTATCTCGAAGGCTTGGCGTCAGATTCCAACGCGACAGTGAAGAGCGCGGAAGAATTTGCGTCGGGCGAGGTTGCTTGGCTTTTGCAGGGCGGCGAAGAAACGCTTGTTTGGGGGCAGAGCTTGGGAGAGGACAGCCATCCTGTCTTAAGCAATGCGCAGGAGAACAAGGTTGTAAAAATTACGTTTGTATTTACGGCAGACGGTTCCGAGGAATATGAATATATAAATTACAACACCGAATTGACCGACTTCCCGACGGCGGAGAATGTGGAATACGCGTTCTACACCGACGCGGAATGCACGGAGAAAATCGACACGGGAGCGGCGATTGTCGAGGATGTGACGATTTACGTTGCGGTCGACGAAAAGGAGCTCGGCGTGAAGCTGGTTCAGGGTGCGCAGATAAGAATAGGCACGGGTGTGACAGCGGACGACAGAACAGGCGAGGAAAGCGGCTTGAGATTTATCGCGTATGTTGACACAACGGGCACGCTGGCGGCTGAAGCGAGCGAGGTCGGCATTGCAATCTACGACGGCGGATTCGGCACAGAGGATAAGGTTAAGGAAATCATGGCAAAGCTCACCGAGGAAGATGTGCCGATAACGAAAATCAAGGCCGAAAAGTACCAGAACGACACGGTATTTACGGCGGCGATTGTGAATATCAGCGAGGCAAACTACAACAGAGCGTATATCGCGGTGCCCTATGCGGTGGTCGAAGGCGTGACGTATTACGACTTTGACGAGGCGGTTGCACGCTCGCCCTACCAGGTTGCGGCGGGGCTGCTCGTTTCGGGAGCGACGACGAGCGGATACGCGCAGTCGGCAAGCGGCGAAACGCTGACAAATGTGCTTAACGCTTACGCAAACGAAACCGGCGCGAGAATTACGCTGACGTATTCTGCGGAAAGCGGATTCGGCGTTGCCGAGGCGGAATACGCAAACGGCGCTGTGGCGTTCTTTACGGCGGAATGCGAGGACATAACGGACGAGAGCGGAAGCGTTACGGGCGCGAAAATCACGCTGAAAGCCGCGGGCGGGGACGTTTTGTTCTACGATTACTGGAAGGAATACATCAGGATTAACAATAACAATTCTTCTGCGGTGACTCATATTGAAAATGCGGAGATTTCGGACGACAAATCGACCTTGACGTTTGAATTTTACTTGCAGTGATGATTGGAAAAGAGCGGCGAAAGCCGCTCTTTTCCATTAGCGGTTAGCAATTGAGGGTAAATTCCGCGGAGCGGAATTTTCACGATTTTATGCCGGGGATTGCGGGCGGGGAACGCTTGCGGAATTTTTTGCGGCGGAGGGGTTGAAACGAGGGTTTAATACTGAAATTCAATAAAAACGCTTGCTGAAAGGCGCGTGGGTGACGGAAGTATGGTGGTAGACCGCGGGCGGGGCAAGATGTGCCCAACAACCATAGCTGCGGCAATGTGGAAAAACGTAAAAGAGCGGGAGTCCGCGCCATATGACCAAGACGCCTGAAGAAATCAAGTTTTTGGCTGAATATTAGTATAATTAGCGTATGAATTTTTTCAATCAAAAAAGAACGGCGGAAAAAAGCCGTTCTTTTTTGATTGAAAATTTATTATTCTACCGAAAGCTCCGATATGTCGGTGAGGGGATTTAATTCACCGTTCCAGAGGAAGAATTTTGCGGTGTCGGTGGAGGTAAATGCGCCGTCAATTGTGAAGGTTACTTCTGTTTCGGAGGCGGGGTCGAGTGAAATTACAGAAACGTCCGCGTCTTTAAGGTCGCCGTTTTCGTCGTAGACGGCGAGGTAGGCATTGGCGGAAAGTGAGGTTGAATCGTGATTTTTAATTGTGAATGCGGCAGTGAATGAGCCTTCGGTCAATGCCGATGAGGTTTGAACAACCTCAATTCCGGTTGCGGCTTCGCCTTCGTAGGAAATTGTTATTGTTGAGCCTGCGAGAGCGTAGAGCCCGTTATTTGAATTGCCCAGGATGACAAGCCTGTCGGAGGAATCGGAGGCGACGGTTTCGGCGATGATGTCTGCGTCAAGATCTATCGAAACCGTTTCGCCCGCTGTGCCCGAGGGGGTGAAGTCAGCGATTAAATTTTCATCCGTGAGCTTTTGCGAAAGGTCGGCAAGGCTCATGGAGCGATATTCGTCATACGTTATTGCATAGAGCTGCACGGAAAAGTCACTTGAATTGGTGTAGCTGCGGGCAAGGGTGGCGTCAAGAGTGTAGGATGCAGCGTTCGTGTTTTGAAGAGAGTTGTCGAGTACGGCGACGCCGATGCGGTCATGGGAATATTTTGCGCCCCAGTTGAACGCGCCGAAATCCTTTTTGCCGGTATATGTGCCGTCGTCGGTGAGGTTGCCGGTGTAGAGTGCGCCGTTTTGAACGGTGAAGGTACTGCTTGTTTCCTCAACGGGGGTACTTTCAGTAACGGGGATTGTTATCTTGCTTGTCCATGTGTTATTGTCCGCATCGTAGATTGCGGGAATGGGGAGTATTTCTCCGTCGGTGGTATTTGATGCATAGGCGGAGGTTGTGAGATATGTATCGGAGCCGTTATTTACGACGGTGTTTTCAGCCGAGATGTAGAGCGTGCCGATGGATGCATCAGAGGCAAGCGTGAAAAGCGTATCGCCGTTACTATCGGTATATGTCGCTGTGAGTGAAGCGGGCTCGTTTGCGGCTTTGAGAAGCGCCGTCAATTCCTTGGCATATTCGCCGTTGCCCGCGCCGTTAATCATAACGATGGGGAGGGCGGTGAGCCAATCGGTGTGGGTGTTGTTCGTGAGCGCTTCGTAGAGAGCGTCGTTATCGGTCGAGGCTTGGGAGAGAAGGTTGCTGCCTTCGGACTGAGCCTGCATAACTCTTGCCATTGTCGCTATGGCGTGGTCGCCTGATTTTTCGGAAAGGTAGGAAACCTGCGCGTCGATGTAGTCTTCGCTGAATGTGGTGCCTATCGAAACTGAACTCTTGTCGTAGTTTGAGTAGAGCGTGCCGTTAAACGCGCCGCTTGTGTCGCCGCGAAGATAAAATTTGCCCTGAGTGTAGCCGACTGCGCGGCCGAAAAGAACTGCGCCCGCTTCTGTGCCGCCGTTTGTCAGACCGCCGTAGGTGACGGTTGAGATGTCGGTGTTATAATCGTAATTTACAAAATCGGCTATGCCGGCTTCTTCGATCATATCGTAGAAATCAGCCCAGGTGGATGCGGTGGCGTTGCCGCTGCTGCCGCTCGAGGTGTTATCCCAAACCTCTTGGAAGTCGAGAACAACTATCTCGCCGGGGTGCTCTTTGAGCCACTGACCAATCGTGAAAGCGATAGGACGAAATTCGTCGCTCAAAAGACCGTGAGTTGTGTAGAAAACGCCGTTTGTGTGGGGAGCGGTGCCGTTTAGGAATATATAATAGCTTGCCGAAGCGGTGGAGGTTGAGCGGGAAAGACGAACGTCAAAATATCTTACGCCCGCCTCAAGGAGTTCAAGGGCTGTTTTGTCCTGCGCACGGCTTATATTTCTTACGGTGCTTGCATAAGAGCCGGCTGCCGCGGTTGCGTAGGACGAGCCGCTGTCACCTTGGGTTGTGCCTGCGGCGTCCATTCTGATGGCATCTCCCATGCCGGAGGTGAATGCGTCATGCGCGCCGAGCATATTAAGGGAAATGAACGGGGCGCTGTTTGAAACGTTTGAAAAGAAGTTTGTCATGCCGCTCGCCTCATCGACGACACTTGTCGCGGTGTAGGTGAGGGTAATGACGGAATTTGACGTGTCGACGGATTTGGAGGTGAAAATGTAGCCTTCAAAATAGGGGATGTCGACATAGGGGCAGATGACCTCGTCGTTATAGCCGAGGGTGTTGTCGTATGTGGTTGTATATGTGCCGTCTGCGGAAATTGCGATGCCGTCGGTATCGACATATTTCACGGTGTATTCCTCAAATTCGATGTTGGGGTCATTGACCGTGATGTTGGTAAGCGCAAAGCTTGACGATGCGCCGTTGGTTGAAACGACGATTGTGTCAAGCGAATCGGAGGCGGTGCGGTATGAATCGGTATTAGTCCACACGCTGCCGCTGCCGTCGTCCATTGTGACTGTATATGTATGATTTGAAACGGTTGTTTCGATAGTCACATGATATGTAGTGTTCGCGGTGATGTAGCCGAGATATGTTCCGCTCGACTGGGTTTTAAAATGACCTGTTGTATCGTCGTCCGAGCCGATGCCGATTGCGCCCGCACCCCAGAGAGACTGACCGTTTGAAATGTAAATCCAGTTATTTTGCACTCCGTAGGGCGTGTAGTCAAATTCAATCGTGACGCTGCCGGTTACGGGCGAAAGAAGCGTGGCATACGCACCGACGCCGGAAGTGTTTGCGGGGCAGATGATGTTATCCAAGGTGTACGTTCCGCCTGCCGCAAAGGCGAGCGTGGGAACAAATGCCGCAAGCATGGCGAGAGCCGCGAAAAGGCTGATAAGTCGTTTGAGTTTCATTTTCTTACCTCCGTTAATATAAGATGATTTTATTATACACCGCGGAAGGGAAAAAA
>JAJQCX010000085.1 GCA_021202495.1 Clostridia bacterium
AAATAAGTTTATAGCCTCGAAATGAGGTCTATAAACTTATTATACGAGGAGAATGTATATGTTTTGCCGGGTGTTACGCTCCAATGTGTGCCGATGTTGTTGGTAGCCCATTTGCCGCCGGCTGACATTGAAAGCACGTTACAGCCGATAGTGTCGTCGTATATGATTTCATAATCGGTAATGTCACTTCCCGAGCGGTTAGTCCAGCCGGTTGTATCGCCTGTTGCAAAGTCACCGTTTGTTATGAGGTTGACTGTGCCTGTCAGAATTTTTGTAACATCATACACAAGTGTGCATACATTTTCGCCGTTTTCCGTAACATAGAGAGAATCGCAGCTTTCGGAGGCTATGAGCGAATAGGAATAGGTAAATGTCCCGTCGTTTCCTGAATCAAGCGATTTAAGGCTGTCGGGAACGGTATATGTTTCATCGGTCTTTGCTGTGCGCGTCACGTCGTCGGAGATGAAATTTCCGTCGGTATCGCAGTATTTTATCGTGACGGAAGCAGTGGTGTAACCGTAGTAATAATGTATCATAGAGGAGGTCAGGGGGTCGTTGTCGGCATCTATGCTTATTTCGCTCCAAGCATCCTCGCCGCCGGTGTAATACACGTCGGTAAGATCGGTGCAGCCGGCGAAAGCGCCGCTCTCGATCGCGGTCACGCTGTCCGAAATCGTCACGCTTGCAAGGTTTTCACATTCGCTGAACGCGTCGGAAGCGATTTTTGTTACGCCGTCATTTATTACTATTGATGTAATAAGCGACTTATAATCCTGCCATCCTTCGGAAGAAGCCATATCGCCCGTGCCGTCAACGGTTAAAGTACCGGATGCGACATCAAGCTGCCATGTGAGATTATCGCCGCAGGCGCCGGAATAAACGGTTGTCTTTGAATTTTCGTATGCGGTTTGCAGGCACTCGTTTCCGTCTTCAATAGTAATGCTGTTCCAGTCGTCTTCACTTCCGGAATAGCTTACGGATGAAAGACTCCAACAATCGCCGAAAGCGTATTCGCCGATAAAGGTCAAGCCTCCGGGAATTGTTATTTGAGCAAGGTTATTGCAGCCGTCAAACGCGTAGCTGCCGATATTGTCAACTCCGTCGGGAAGGGTTACGCTGACAAGATTTGTACACCGGCGGAGCGCCGAGCCCCATATGCCTGTCACGCTGTCAAGGATTTCAAGGCTTTCCGCATCGCACGCCGGGGCATAGTAAACAAGCTCTGTTTTGTCGTTGAAGTAGAGGGCGTTGTTTTCGGCATAGTAGCAGGCGTTATTTTCGTCTGCGGTAAGGCTTGCGATATTGTTGCAGCCGCCGAAAGCAAAGAAGTCTATATATGTGACGTTTTGCGGGATATGAATAGCTGTGATACTTTCGCAGCCTTCAAACGCATTGCACGAAATTGTCTTCAGCGATTCGGGGAAGGTTATGCTTTGCAGATTTGTGCAGCCGCAGAAGCTCCATGAGCCGATGGATTCTATCCCCTCGGGAAGAGAAACGCTTGTTATTTGATTGAATGTGTTGAAAGCGTGGTTGCCTACAGAGGTCAATCCCTCCTCGATAACAACGGCTGTTATGCTGTCCTTGTATTCATACCACGGTGCGCGGCTTTCGTCGTTGTCGTCATAATCGGGCATCTTGCCTGTTCCCGAAAGGGTGAGGACGCCGTTTTCGTCAATATCCCATTCCACATCGGCGAAATACAAGCTGTTTTCATATGCGCCTCTGAGGTAATCGTTTCCGTCTTCAATGCTTATGCTGTTCCAATCATCTTCACATCCGTCATAGCTTACGGAGCTTAAAATTTCGCATCCGTCGAAGGCATAGGCTTCGATAAGCATTGCGTTCGCCGAGAGCGTTACGCTTTCAAGGCTTGAGCAGAACTGGAAGGACTGATAGCCAATTTCGGTTACACTGTCGGCAATTGTTACCGAGGTTACGTTTGAAAGGTAGTGGAACGCAAAGTTGCCTATGCGTGTAATACCGTCCTCGATAACGATTGAGGTTATTTCATCACGCTCCGCGTACCATTCGGGTCTGTATTCATCGGTTGGTTCGGCACCCCAGCTTGCGCCGTAGTTGGGCATCCAGCCGTTGCCCGAAATTGTGAGAGTGCCGTCGGAAAGAGACCATGCAAGATCCGTCGCGCCGTTTAACGCATATCCCGTTGTGTACGCATATGCGTTTTTAAGAGAATCATTATTTTCTTCAATATTGATGGCGTTCCACTGTTCCTCAGTGCCGCCGTAGTATACATTCAAAAGGCTGAAGCAATCGCCGAAAGCGTTCCAAATGATGTCGGTTACGCTTGCGGGAATTGATATACTTCTGAGGCAAGAGCAGCCGCTGAAAGCTGAAAAGCCTATGCAGGAGAGACTTTCGGGAATCGATACTGATACCAAATTTGTGCAGCCCTGCAAAGCGCTGTTCCACAAATTCGTTACAGTGTCGGGTATATCAAGCGATGTTGTCGGATTTGCCATGGGGCAGCAAATCAGCTGTGTCATATCCTTGCTGTAAAGAATACCATCAACCGAGCAATAGTATTCATTATTTTCGTCAACCGATATGCTTGTCAGGCTGCTGCAGGTTAAAAATGCGCAGTCGCCGATACTCGTCACATATGAGGATATTGAAATTTCCGTAAGAGCGAAACATTCCTCAAATGCTTTTGTTCCGATTTGTGTTACGGAGTCGGGTATTGATACGGTTTGCGCGTTGATTAAATCCTCAAAGGCATATGCGCCGATTGAGGTCAATCCCTCATTGACAACGACGGATGTTATACTTTCGTTATATTCGTACCACGGTGCGCGGTTTTCGTCGGCGTCTTCATAATCAGGCATTCTGCCCGTGCCGGAAATCGTGAGCACGCCGTCCGTAATATCCCATTCTATTTCGGCGAAGTTTGAATTTTCGTATGCGGTTTTAAGAGAGTCGTTTCCGTCCTGAATGTCTATATTGTTCCAGTCGGCTTCACTTCCGGCGTAGATTACTTTTGTAAGGCTCCGGCAATCGCCGAAAGCTTCTTCGCCGATCGATGTTACGCTTGCGGGAATTGATACGCTTTGGAGCGCGGAGCAGCCGTAGAAAGCACAGCGGCTGATGTAGGTCACGTTTTCGGGAATAGTCACGTTTTCAAGAGAAGAGCAGTATCGGAAAGCAAATGTTTCGATGCCCGTTACGCTGTCGGGAATTACGACGCTTGTAAGGCTGCTGCAGTTTTGAAACAGATTAAAAGAGATGCTTGTCACGCCGTCGGGAATAGCTATGCTTTCAAGACTGCCGCAGTTTTGAAAAGCGGAGCTGCCGATTGTTGTTATGCCGCTGCCCAAAGAAACACTTGCAAGGCTGCCGCAGGAATAGAATGCCAAAGCGCCGATACTTGTCACGCTGCCGGGAATATTTACGCTTGCAAGAGATGTACAGCGGTAAAATACCCAAATGCCGATACTTGTCACGCCGTTCGAAATCGCAACCGACGTAATGCTTGTTCTGTAGCTGTACCACGGTGCAGTATCGCAAGTATTATAATCCTCCATATCACCTGTGCCGCTGATTGTCAAAACTCCGCTGCTCGTGCTAAGGTTCCACGTCAGGTTGTCGCCGCACGTGCCGCTGTAGGTCGCAGCCGACACGCTGAACGCCGGCACAAATGCCAACACCATCACCGCACAAAGGAGCGCGGCTAAAATACGTTTCGATTTTTTCACATGAATTCCTCCTAAAATTTACTTTTCGGCGAATTAAAAAAGTGCGTCCGCAACAAGGGCGAACGCACCGAAAAACGCATTGCTCTCATGCCGCCAAGCAAATCAAGTATATTTAGCCCCAATATAATTGGAAGTAGGTTCGTATACAGGAAATAGAGCATGTGTTTTTGCCGAATAGAAAAACGCATACAAACCTAAACCAATGCCCATAGAATTACTATAGGGAATCGGAGCTAAAATTATTTAATTTGCTTGGCAAATTTATATTAACATAAGGGGAAGGAAAATGCAAGAGGATTTTGAGGAGTTTGGAGTGTTGAGAGTGGAGTGTGGAGTTGAGGAACAAATTCCGCGGGGCGGAATTTGGATTGATATTCCGGCGTGGGATTGCGGCGGAGCGGGATTTATAATGAAGGAGTGGGGGACGCTTGCAAAATTCAAAAATTTTTTTATTTTTGATGCAACTTTTTTGTTATTTCGGAGGTATTATATATGAAAAGTGTAATTGTGAACGAAAATTCATAAAATTAATGATTGAAATATGATTTTTTATGTGCTATACTATAAAAGGAATTTTATTTTAAATAATCAACACTAATCCTAAGGAGGGTTTTTACCATGACAAAGAAGATATTGGCATTGCTTTTGGCGTTTGCCATGATTTTCTCGTTCTGCGGAGCGTTGGCGGCGTTTGCCGACGACACGACGGATGAGGAAGAGGCGACGGAGGCAACGGAGGAAGAGACGGAAGAGGAAACGGAATATGACGGCGACGCGATTGAGATTGACATCAATTCTACCTACAAGCAGGGTGCGACGGTTACAATCACGGGCACGGTAAACGATTCGTCCATCGGCGCAATTCTCATTACGATTGAGTGTGAGGATGACGATGTTTACGAAGAGGGCACTATTTCAAGATCGAAATTTGTGAACACGGGCTATACATATACGCTCAGCGACGCTTCGGCGGGTGCGGAGTATACTGTTACCGTAGCCGACGACGACGATCCGTCGGTTTACGCGACGGCGACGTTCGGCGTTACGAAGAGCTCGACGAGCAGCAGCGGCAGCTCGACGGGCAGTACGACCGGCAACGTTACCATTTGGGTTGAGGGCATGACGACGCGCTACGTTGAGGAGCAGACGATTTCGCTTTCAACGGTTTACAAAAATTACGGCGACACGTCGGTTTTGAGTGTGGCGGAGTATCTTTTGGACGAGGTTGAAGATCGTAAGTACCGCACAAATTCGAGCGGCACAAAGATTGACAGAATCGCGACGACCGCGACGGGCTCGACGTACTTGCGCGACAACAGCCTTACGACGACTAACTACACCACGGCGCAGTGGTGCTACTTCTTAAACGGCTACAGCTATGAGCCGGATTCGATGTCGACGCAGGGCGTGTCGAGCGGGGACGAGATTGTAATTTATTTCGGTATTCCCTACAGTGATGATTTGACGAGCACGCAGTTAAAGCTTGTTACGGGCTATCCCGATGTTACGTTTAACTCGGGCGTTACTTATAACGGCTACATCACGCTGACGGTTACAAAGCGCATTACCGATCCCGAAACGCAGGAGATTATTTCAAACGACGCACTGCAGAGCGCGAAGGTTTATTATTTCAAGAGAAACGCGACGAGCGGAACGTCGGGCGGTTCGACAAAGTCGGACGGCAGCTTTAAATCGAGCAAGATTTCGACGAGCTTTATTTCGTCCTATCAGGGCGGCAGTTTGAGGATTACGTATTATCAATCCTCGTCAAAGACGCCGTACATTGTTTCGCGTTCGTTTGACATGGATTCGGACGAGCTTGGGTCAACAGAGCGTTCGGGCTATGTGCAGGCGACGGTTTCGATAGAGGGCGCTTACAGGACGCTGCTTGAAGCGTACACACCCACGTCCTCGGCGAAGATTGAGGAATATGATTTGTACAATTACGCGATAGAGGTTTTCGACCTTTGCGATATAGATTATGAGACAAATTCTTCGCGCAACAACTTTATCTCACTTGAGTCGAGCACGTCGAAGTATTATTCAAACGAGAACGGGGATATTACAAAGGACGCCGCATGGTATGTAAACGTCAACGGCGATACATACGGGCCCGACGATAACCTTAAGCTGGTGTCGGTTTATTCGGGCGACGAGATTGCGTTCTATTACGGCGACGAGGACACGGTGTACGCATATTACGACGTTAAGGACACTTTGACAAGCGGGTCGAAGGTTAAGGTTTATTTCTACACAGACGCAGAGTTCACGCAGCCGATAAAGGGCATGGACGTTTATTTTGACGGCGACAACTACGACGGAACGAACAGATATAAGACCGATTCGGACGGCAAGATAACGCTTGACGCCGTTGACTACCGCGGCACATATACGCTGCAGTGGGGCGAGCACGTTTTGACAAGCGACGACTATGTTCCGGAATATGTTTACCGCTCGGTTGAACTGACATATACGGGTACGTCGGCGCCGAGCACATCGACGAGCACATCGACAAGTACGTCAACGAGCAATAAGACAAGCACAAGCAGCGACGATGACGATGATGACGATGACGATGATGATGACGACGAGTGGGTAGAAATCGACGACGATGATGACGATGACGACGATTGGAACACGAGAAACAACAGCGACGATGACGACGATTGGGACGACTGGGACGACGACGATTTCACAAGCGGCACAACCGACGTTGCGGGCAGACAGAGCGAATACTACCGCGACACGAACATCGACGAGTGGGCGGTAACGTATATAAATACGGCGTATGAATACGGACTGATGACGGGTACTCTCTATGACAGCGCGACGGGATTGTATTATTTCGAGCCTTTGAGAGAGATTACAAGAGCGGAGTTTGTCAACATTGTCGCGAGAGTCTTGGGACTTGACTCGACGTCGGGAACATATACGCAGCAGTTCAGCGACGTGACGGAGTCGGATTGGTTCTACAACGCGGTTATGGCGGTATATTCCAACGGAATTGTAACAGGCGACAGCGGCTTGTTCAGACCGAACGACAACATCACGCGCCAGGAGGTTGCGGTGATTGTGGCGAGAATTATCGGCGACAGCTCGGGCGCTTCGAGCACGACGACGTTTGCGGACGATTCCTCAATCAGCTCCTGGGCGAAGGAAGCCGTTTCAATCTGCAGCGCGGCGGGAATTATGACGGGCGACCAGTTCGGATATTTCTCACCGAACAGCGACATGACGCGCGAACAGGCGGCAAAGGTTGCGGTTACGCTGTATGAGTATCTCAGAAAGTAAAGGGTTCGGCGGCTGCGCCGCCGAACACGGGGACAAGCTCCGCTTTTCCCCGTAAACCCCTTTTCACATCGGGCGCTTACGCTTACGCCCGCGCTGTGCGCGGGCTACCCCGATAGAGGTGTCAAAAACCAAAGACGCTTTGGTTTTTGACGATTTTACGCGGGGGCATTTCCTCCCCCGCTCCCCCTCCGCCGAGACAACGCGGAGCGTTTTCTCGGCGCTCTTTTCGGAGTGTGATGTTACATATGGCTGAATTGTTACAAATAAAGATTTTGGAAAGTAAATAATTTAAGGAAGCGCCGGTTAATTACAGCGCATATATCGCGCAGACGGATTTTTCGTCAGATTGTACAAAAATTGCCTGTAGGGGTCAGGACAAGCTCTGACCGTGTGGAATGGTGTAAACCGAAGCGGGCGAGGCAAGCCTCGCCCCTACAGTGTATTAATGAGAAATTTTTGTGCTCCAATGACGGGAAAGACGCAAGCGGGATATGGGCACTTACATTAATCAGCGCTTTTCTTGGTTTTTGACGGCGGTGTGATGCGTTGAAGGTATATATTTATAAGAGAGATGAGAAAATTACTTCGGCGGAATATGCCGCGGATGCGCTTGCGCGTTTCAGCAGGAGAGAGCGCGAGAGCTTTGTCTTTGAGCGCGGAGAGCACGGAAAGCCGTATGTTAAGGGAGAGAGCATTTATTTTTCACTGTCGCACAGCGGAGATGTTTTGATTTGCGCGGTGGGGAGAAGCGAGGTCGGCGCAGACGTTGAAAAAATGCGGGAAATTAAACGGAGCGAAAGGATTGCCGCGCGGTGCTTTGCGGGAGAGAAAATAAGTGACGAAAGGGATTTTTTCAAGCATTGGACGCGGAAAGAGGCGTTT
Source organism: Clostridia bacterium (assembly GCA_021202495.1). Lineage (GTDB taxonomy): Bacteria > Bacillota > Clostridia > UMGS1883 > UMGS1883 > JAJQCX01. The sequence goes on from JAJQCX010000085.1 coordinate 7,887, forward strand.
TTGAAATACACCGGCGAGGGATTTTCCGGGGGGATTGGGAAAAACGCCGGAGAAGATGTGTTTTTGCTAAGCTTCGAAGAACCGGAAGGGTATATGCTGACGGTTTGCGCGGGAGAGGAAGAGAAGATTGAGGTTGTGCGAGTTGGCTCGGTGAGCAGTGGTCGGTGAATGCCGATTGCATTGCAGCGGGATTTATAAGCAGGAAGTGGGAGACGTTAGAGTGGGCGGAGCAAGATGCGCCCGTACACCGGTAATTGCGGCAAAGCAAGTTTTGTCGCGGCAGAGCCGCGATAGCGGGGGAGCTCCGCGCGGAACGCTTGTAAAAATATGCGGTTGAAATTGTTTGTAATATGATGTATAATTGATGTAGATTTAGATTGGGAGGTTTATGTGATGAAAAAGAAAAAGAAAAATTTTGCGGCGATCTGTGTGATTGCGGTGGCGGTTTGCCTTGTGCTGGTGATTGTGGTGGCGATAGCCACGAGAACGCCGCTGAAAAAGAGCGACATTTCGAGCGATGAGGCAATGCAGCAGTTTTGGAATATTGATTTGGACGCTTCGGCGGAGGTTTTGGACGGATTCAGGGCGCAGAGCGTGGAAGAGGTTATGCAGTTGTGGAGCCAGGGGAAGAAGCAGGGCAACGGCGCGCTGATATATGCCGTTTACAGCTCGGACAAGAAGGGCTATCTTTTGCAGCAGATGAAAAATACCACGGGGTCGTGGAATATGTATTACGGCGAATACGAGGCAAATAAGCCGCTTGATTTGAAGTATACCGATCCGATATACGATAAGGAAAGCAAGCAGTACATATCCGACGTGACAATCCTGTCGCAGACGGGACAGACGAGCTATTGTCAGGTGATTATTGTTCAGACGGACGGCGGATATTTTATCTCGGACGAGACGGCGGAATATACGAATGATTTTTCGGAATCCGAGGGTATTTTGGCGGAATAAATTAAGAGGGTGAGACATATGAAAAGAATAATCAGCGTCATTTTGGCAGCTTTACTGGCGGCGGCTCCCGTTTTCGCGCTTGCGGACGGGGAGACGGCGGAGGAAGAAACGACGGTTAAAATGAGCATCACGCCGACGACGGAGAGCGACGTTATCGAGGTCGGAGACCAATTCTTGGTGACATTTACGTTGGCGGACATTCAAAAATACAATTCCTTTCAGATAGAAGGCGTGTTTGACACGGAAAAGGCGCAGATAATCGCGCCGGTTTACGTGAACGACTTTTACATTTTGGAAAATTCGTTTGACAATGTGGACGGCACGTTTAAGCTTGTGACGATTGATTTGTCGCTGCAGGGCAGCGAGGATGAAACGTTATGCGCGATTTTGTTCAGAGCGACTGCGGCGGGCGAATTTTATGTCAATATTTCGGGCGACGAGTTTGAAATATTGGTAGGGCGTATGAAAAAGGGCGAAAACGGCGAGCTGTTCCACGATTTGGAGATTAATGACGCTGTTTTTGAGATAACGGAGGACAGCGACGGCGAGAATGCCGTTATAATTGCGGAGCCCGAGCCTATCACGCGCTTTGTTGACATGGATGATTATTCGTGGGCGGAAACCTCGGTTTCGGTTTTGGACGCGTTGGGCGCGCTTGAGGATATTGACGGGGACGTGTTTTACCCGGGGGAGAACATAACGCGGGCTGATTTTGTGAACATGATGATAAAAACGTGTGATTTATCCTCAAGCAAGGAGACGGAGGCGTTCGGCGACGTTGATGAGGATGAATATTATTACGAATCCGTCATGACGGCGAAGGCGTTAAACCTTGTTCAGGGTGACGAAAATAACAATTTTAACCCAAGCGATCCGATAACGCGCGAGGATATGTGCGTTATAATGTTTAAGACTATGCGCTATATGAATAAGGTGCGCGCTATGGACGACGCGGAGCAGTATTTGAACCAATTCCCCGATACGGACGATGTTTCGGACTATGCAAAGGACGGCGTTGCGGGAATGATAAGAGCAAAGATATTCCGCGGCGACGAGGCGGGCAACATTCGTCCCAAGGACAACATGACGCGCGCGGAGGCGGCTGTGGCGCTTTTGAGAGTTGCGGAGTTTAACAGATTGATTTCGCTGTAAGAGGTTCAAGGCGGAGGGGTAAAAAATGAGCGTTATTTATTGGCTGGGGCTGGTGGTTTTGTTCGCGGTGCTCGAGGCGTGTACGGCAAACCTTGTTTCAATTTGGTTTGCGCTGGGCGCCGTGGCGGGCGCTGTCTGCACGGCGTTGGGTCTTAGGACGGGAACGGCGGTGACTGCGTTCGTGCTTGTTTCGGCTCTGGCGCTTATCGTCTTCAAAAAGCTTTTCGGGGATAAGCTCTCCGTTAAAAAAGAGGCGACGAATGCCGACAGGCTGATAGGCACAAAGGCGGTTGTGTGTGAAGACATTGACAGCGTTAAAAACACCGGCGCGGTGGAGGCGTCGGGGCTGACGTGGTCGGCAAAATCCGATGTGCCGCTAAAAAAGGGCGCTGTGGTGGAAGTGGTCGATATTAAAGGTGTTAAGCTCATAGTGAGAGAAGTATTGGAGGTAAAATGATGGAAATTTTGATTGTTGCCTTGATGCTGATTGCGCTTGTGATAGCCGTTATGAACATTAAGATTGTGCCGCAGGCTAAGGCGATGGTTATCGAAAGGCTCGGCGCATACAAGGAAACGTGGGGCGTGGGGCTCCACATGAAGGTCCCATTTTTGGAGAGAATTGCGGGAACGGTCAATTTGAAAGAGCAGATTGCCGATTTCAGACCGCAGGCTGTTATCACTAAGGATAATGTTACGATGCACATCGACACAGTCGTTTACTTTCAGATAACAGACCCCAAGCTTTATACCTACGGTGTGGAGCATCCGATGATGGCAATTGAAACACTGACGGCGACGACGCTGCGAAACATAATCGGCGATTTGGAGCTTGACGAAACGCTGACATCACGCGACACGGTGAACGCGAAAATGCGCGCCATTCTTGACACGGCGACTGACCCGTGGGGGATAAAGGTGAACAGGGTGGAGCTCAAGAACATCATTCCTCCGGCGGAAATTCAGGACGCGATGGAAAAGCAGATGAAAGCGGAGCGCGAAAGACGCGAATCCATCTTACGCGCCGAGGGCGAAAAGCGGAGCGCGATTTTGGTTGCCGAGGGTGAAAAGGAGAGCGCAATATTGCGTGCGGAAGCGGTGAAGGAATCGAAAATTCGCGAGGCAGAGGGCGATGCGGAGGCGATTTTGAAGGTTCAGTCGGCGATAGCTAAGGGCGTTGAGATGATAAACGAGGCTAATCCGTCAAAATCCGCGATTGCGCTCAGAAGCCTTGAAACGCTTGAAAAGGTGGCTGACGGAAAGAGCACGAAGCTGATTATTCCGTCCGAAATACAAAATCTGACCGCGCTTGCGGCGTCGCTTAAGGAAGTAATGAAAGATGAATAATAACAGATTGGGCGAAAAGAGAAATTTCAAAAAAACGACCGCAGTGGTTTATGCCGCGTCGTTTTTTGTGCCTGCGCTGATACTTTATGTGATATTTGCCGCAAACGGAGTGCATCAGTTTGGATCGCTTTTCGGCGACAAGCAGATTTTGGTGACGGATTTGTGGCATCAGTATTATCCGTTTTTGTGCGAATTACAGGAAAAGCTCAAAACGGGCGGGTCGCTGCTCTATTCAAATGCGATAGGCATGGGGATAAATTTCCTCGCGCTGACGGCGTATTACTGCGCAAGCCCGCTCAATTTGATAACGGTGCTGTTCCCGAAGGAATATTTGAGGGACGTGCTTGTTATTATAGTGGCGTTAAAGATTGGCTTTTCGGGGCTCTTTTGCTCGATATATCTTAAAAAGGTGTTCGGAAGATGCGACTTTTCCATCGTTGCGTTTTCGTCCGCCTTTGCGCTTTGCGGATATGTTTCGGGGTATTATTGGAACATCATGTGGCTTGACAGCATTGCGATGCTGCCGCTTGTGATGCTGGGCGTACATATGCTCATTCGCGAAAACAAGTTCATGCTTTACACGATTTCACTGGCGCTGTCGATAATTTTCAACTTCTATATCGGCTACATGATTTGCATTTTCACGGCGATATACTTTTTCTGCGTATGCTTTATCACAAAGGTTGACAGAAAAGCGTTTTTGAAGAAGCTCGGAAGGATTGCAATTTTTTCGGTAATTGCGATTGCGCTGACGGCGTTTATAACCCTTCCGACGTATTACGCATTAGGCAATTCATACAGCGTGGAAAAGGGCTTTCCGTCAAGCATCAAACTGAATGAGTCGTTTATTGACATTATCGGAAGAATGGCATCGTTCAACGAGCCTGTGCCGAAGGATGGGCTGCCGAACATTTACAGTACGCTCGCGGCGGTGGCGCTTTTGGGAGTGCTGTTTTCGCTGAAAAAGATAAACTTGCGCGAAAAAATACTGACGGGGTCTGTACTCGTATTTTTGATGGTCAGCATGAATGTAAACGTGATAAATTACATTTGGCACGGCTTTCACACGACGAACATGGTGCCCTACAGATACGCGTTTTTGTTCTCGTTTGTGGTTATCGTCGCGGGGTATCACGCGTTTGTGACGCTGACGGAAGAGCGATGCGGAAGTAATGCGCGCGTTAAGATAGGTAAGAGCGAGGCAAGGGAAAATTACATTATGTATGCCGTAGGCGGCGGACTGGCGCTTTTGGTGTCGCTCTGCGCGATAGGTGAGGCGGAAACGGCGACGGTGCTGGGTTCGATTGCGCTGGGGCTTGTATATGTTGTTATCTTGTGCATAATGGTGAGCGACAAGAAGATAAAGATAAGAAAGAATTTCTCATATGTTTTGTGCGCTGTTTTGCTGTGCGAAATTGTGGGCAATGTTATAATCGCGGTGCCGACAGTGAGAGTGACGACATATTCGACATATTATTACAGGGGCGAAGAGGTCGAATCGGTGCTGGAGCAGGTGGACGCGGAAAGCTCCTACGGCAGAGTTGAGACGAGCCAGGATTACATTTTAAACGACCCCGCGCTCTATGGTTATAAGGGCGTTTCGGTTTTCAGTTCGACGGTGAATTATCCTGTGACAAAGTTTTTGGGGCAGCTCGGAATTTGCGCGCCGATTGGCTCGAACCGTTATTATTATGAGACGACCTCGCCTTTGACGAACGCGTTTTTGGGAATCGAGAGGGTAATATTTAAAAACATGAACAATTTAAACTCCTACCTTGAGGAAGAGGCGTCGGAGGACAACGTTGTAATTTACAAAAACACGATGGCGCTGCCGCTCGGATTTATGACAGCGGACACGCTTTATGAAACGGATTTGGAGGATGACAATCCCTTTGAGGTGCAGAACGATTTGTTCCGCAAGGCGACGGGACTGGAAGGGGATTTGTTCACAACCATTCCGCTCAGAAGCGTTGCGCCGACAAATATGACAGTGACGGGAAGCGAAAACGGTAAGCTGACATATAAGATAAACGACGAAAGCGACAGCGACCGTTCGCTCAAGCTCAACTACACCGCGCCGGACGACAATCCTATTTACGCGTATATCGATTCAAAGGCGGCGGACAGCATAAAGGTGAACGGCACGAAATACAAGGCGGGAAAGAGGCAGTACATTTTCCCTGCGGGCGAATATGAGGCGGAGGACGTTGTGACCTTTGAATTTACGCTTGACGAGGACACGCTTGACAGTAATAAGTCGTGCAATTTCTATGTGGCGTCGTTTAATAAGGAACTTTTTGAAGAGGGAATGGCGCTGCTTGCCGATGAGGGATTTGAAATAACGACGTATGAGGACACGAAGATTGAGGGAACGATTGAGGCGAAAGAAGACGGGGTGTTCTATCTTTCGGTGCCCTACGAGGAAGGGTGGACGCTCTATGTTGACGGAGTTGAAACCGAGATTGTGCCGTTTGCTGATGCTATGATCGCGGTGCCGCTTGAAGCGGGAGAGCATGAAATTTCGCTCACCTATTCGCCGCAGGGCTTTGGAGTGGGCGCAGCAATTTCACTTGCGGGATTGGCGGCATTTGTGATTATTGCGGTTTTGGCGGTCAGGAAAAAGAAAAAGGAAACGGAGACGAGCGTAGATGCGTGATACAATATCGGCTGTAGTGCCGTGCTACAATGAGGAAGAATCGCTGCCGTTTTTCTACGATGAGATTGTGCGGGTCGCGAAGGAAATGGAAACGGACGCGGAGTTTGAGTTTATTTTTGTGAACGACGGCTCGAAGGATAAGACGATTGAGGTTTTGCGGGAACTGCGGAAAAAAGACACACGCGTGAGATACGTTTCGTTTTCGCGCAATTTCGGCAAGGAAGCGGCAATGTACGCCGGGTTTAAGGCGGCAAAGGGAAATTTGATTGTGGTGCTGGATGCGGATTTACAGCACCCGCCGAAATTTATTCCCGAAATGTATAAGGGGATAAAGGAGGAAGGGTACGACTGTGTGGCGACGCGGAGAGTGAAGCGCGAGGGCGAGCCGAAGCTGCGCACGTTTTTCTCGATGAGGTTTTACTCTCTGATAAACAGAATGTCGGACACGGAAATTATGCCGGGAGCGTGCGACTTTCGCATGATGACGCGCAGAATGGTTGACGCGGTGCTTGAAATGTCGGAGGCGAACAGGTTTTCAAAGGGAATTTTCAGCTGGGTCGGCTTTGATACGAAGTGGATTCCGTTTGAAAACGTGGCGAGAGTTGCGGGGGAGACGACGTGGTCGTTTAAAAAGCTCTTGGGCTATTCGATAGACGGGATAACGGCGTTTTCGACAACACCGCTGCAGGTTTCGTCGTTTTTGGGGATTTTGTTTTGTGCTGTGGCGTTTATTTTCGCGGTTATTACGGTTATTAAAACGCTTGTTTTCGGGGAACCGGTTTCGGGCTTTCCGACGATTGTGTGCCTGATTTTGCTTTTGGGCGGGCTGCAGCTGTTGATGATAGGCATTTTGGGCGAATATTTGGCGAAAACATATGTTGAGACGAAGAAAAGACCGATTTATATTGTGAAGGAAACGGAAGAAGACGTAGAAATTTAAAATTTATAATGTATAATTTAGAATGACGGAAGAAATTTTGCGGGGCAAAATTTCGATTTCATGCGCCTGCGGGCGCGGGAGATTGAGATTGCGGAGGAAGTGGAAAGAAAGGTTAGGGAGTGGGAGATGTTACAGACCCCACCACCGCCGCGCTGTGGCGCGGCGGTTACCCTTCCCTCTTACGTTCGCTTTGCGCACGACGTGGGGAGGTAAACGCACGAACGTTTGTGTGGGAGATAAATGCCCGCTCGTACAATGTAGGTAATTGCAGCAGAGCAAGTTTTATAAGAACAGAGCCGCGATAGCGGGGATGCTCAAACGGAACGCTTGAAGGGGTGAGGGAATGTTTAGGAAGATTTTTGACAGGAAGCTTTTGAAGTTTATGATGGTCGGGGTGTTGAACACGATTGTCGGGTGGGGGATAATGTTCACACTGTACAACGCGGCGCACATGAGCTACGGGTTTTCCACGGCGGCAAATTACATTTTGACGAGCATAATGAGCTTTTTTCTGAACAAATATTTCACGTTTAAAAAAGAGGGGCATTTGTTGTCCTCGGCGGTGAAGTTTGCGGTGAATATTGCTTGCTGTTATCTTTTGGCGTTCGGAATTGCAAAGCCTTTGACGCAGGCGGCATTGTCGCTTGTGCCCGAGGGGGTTATTTCTTGGGCGCAGAATTTACTCTCGCGTTTCATCGAAACCGAAGAAGCTTTTACCGAAAACATAGCAATGATTGTCGGAAGCGGGTTCTTTGTGGTGTTTAATTATTTCGGACAGCGGTTTTTCGCATTTAAAAACGAAGAATGAGGGAAATTTCCCTCGTTCTTTTTCTTTGGCGAGATTGACAAGAGTGGTTGGAATTGATATAATTAAATCACAAATAATGTAAAAGAGGGTTCGCAATGAAAATGACTTTGACGGAAGAATTTCAGGACACTGTGTCCGAGCTTCACATTTGGAATAAGAGCATCCTTGACATTATGACAAAGCTTCAGCTTTCGGGGGCGAAGGTCGCGAGGGCTGCGGCAAAAGCGGTGACGGTGTGCGGCTGCGTTGAGGTTGACGGGCGGAAAAATATTGTTTCGTTTGAAAAGCGCGGCGACGGCTCTCAGGTGAGAGGTGCGCTGTGCGAGGACTGCAGGGCGAGCATTGAAAAGGAGATAGGAGAAAATTTGTATTATATTGTTTCGCTGTGCAACTGTTTGAATTTGAATGTCGATAAAATAATCGGAAAGGAGCTGGAGAGAGTTAAGGCTCTCGGAAAGTATAACTTAATGTAATGGACAAAGAGAGATTTATAAAAAAGGCGCTTAAGCCTGTGGGGCACACGATGTATGTTTTGGGCGGCGGTTGGAACGAAGAGGATACGGGCGCGGGTGAAACCGCGCTTTCGTGCGGTGAGGGGAAATTGTGGCGCGGATTTTTTGAAAAGGCGGGGCGCGATTATGATTACAAAAAAGAAAAAGCGCCGCGTGAATGCGGGCTTGACTGCACGGGGTTTGTGGGATGGGCGATATATAATTCGATTGCGGGGGAAAAGAGACGGGAGGGATATGTTTTTAAATCGGACGTTTTCGGGCAGGAGATGGAAAGACTGGGGCTGGGTGAATGGAGCGAAGATGGGAGCGACGCGAAGCGAGGCGACATAATGTGCAAAAAGGGGCACGTTTGGATTTGCCTTGGGGTGATGGGTGACGGTTCGCGGCTGATACTCCATTCGTCTCCTCCGGGGGTGTGCGTATGCGGAGCGCCCGAGGGGAGCATGGCGCATAGGAAAGCGGATGAATACATGCGGCAATATCCCGAATGGTATGGGAAATTCCCTGTGACGCACAGAGGGGAGGATTATTTGACGGGGTATGGAAGGGTGAGAATTGGTGTGGAGTTTGGAGTGTGAAGTGTGGAGTTGAGGAAAAAATTTTGCGGGGCAAAATTTTGAATTGATGCGCTGCGGCGCGGGCGGATGGGGCAAGATGCGCCCTTACGGGTTGCGCCTGCGGGCGCAGCGGGAGGGGACAAGCCCCGCCCGTACAATCTGAATTGCGGCGGGAGTGGGAATTGTAAGGACAGCGCGGGGGACGGTCAAGCGGGACGCTTGCGGGGATCAGTCGGGATAGGGGGTGTCGTCTTCGCCGTCGCGGGCAAGGAAGAGGAGTTTCTCGTTTGTGCAGATGCCTATCCATGTGTTGGGGGCGGCGCGTTTATAGAAGCGGCAGGCGGCACATTCGGTGCATTTTTCTTCAGTTGTGCTTTCGGCGTCTTCGCACGAGCGTTCGGAGGAAACGAGAATCAAGTGACCGGACGGGGTGAAGCGGTCGAGGTTGAGCCATTCTCTGTAGTCCTCAAGGATGCGGCCGGAAAATTGGTCGCGGAAGATGGGAACGTACAATTCATATTCGTCTTCTTCGATTATGTATTTTCTTATTCTTTCCATAAATACCCACCTTTGATTTATCGGATTTATGTTTGATA
>JAJQCX010000193.1:0-1907 GCA_021202495.1 Clostridia bacterium
CAATGAGGGTATAAATTTATGAAAGAGGTGTTCGTAATGGCATATGTTATAAGTGACGACTGCATCAGCTGCGGCGCTTGCGCGGAGGTCTGTCCGGTATCATGCATCAGCGAGGGTGACGGCAAGTACGAAATCAACCCCGATGAGTGCATCAGCTGCGGAAGCTGCGCGGCTACATGCCCTGTCAGCGCACCCAGCGAGGAGTAATTTTTGAGAAAACAGTGGTTTTCAAAAGCGTCCGGCGTAAATTCCGGGCGCTTTTATTCCGAGGGGGTGTTTGGGGCTTGACGGGAGAAAAAATTGAGGATTTGGGAATTAAAAATTATAAAATAATTCAAACTAAGGACGGGTTCTGCTTTGGGAGCGACGCGGTGCTGTTGGCGCGGTTCGCATCGTTCAAAAAAAATGCGCGGGTGCTCGACATGTGTACGGGAACGGGGATAATACCGGTGCTCATTTGGGCAATGAATGAGTTATCTATGGTTGACGCGATGGAGCTTGTCCCCGAGGTTGCCGACATGGCGGCGCGGACGATGGAGCTAAATAAGCTTTCCGATGTGATACGAGTGAAAAATGCCGACATAAAGGACGCGGCTGAGATATACGGGAAAAGAAGCTTTGACGCGGTGACGGTCAACCCGCCTTACATGCCCGCGGGCGGCGGATTGGTGAACCCTAAAGACAAGCTTGCCGCGGCGAGGCACGAAATTTACTGCACGCTTGACGACGTTGTGCGCTCTGCGGCGGAGGTGTTGAAGCCGCAGGGGAAACTCTTTATGGTACACAGGGCGGACAGGCTGTGCGACGTGATAACGACGTTTCGGAAATACAAGATAGAGCCCAAGCGCCTTTCGATGGTGCAGGCGAGGGCGCACAGCGCGCCGAATTTGATTTTGATTGAGGGGGCGCTTTACGGCAGGGCGCAGCTTAAGATAACGGAGCCTGTGACGATGTATGACGATGAGGGAAATTACATTCAAAGCATAAAGGAGGGCGTGTGACGATGGCGGGGACATTGTATTTGTGCGCGACGCCTATCGGGAATCTGGAGGACATTACATACCGCTGCGTCCGCATTTTGGGAGAAGTGGATTTGATTGCGGCGGAGGACACGCGGCGGACGCTGGGGCTGCTGAACCATTTCGGAATCGAAAAGCCGCTGACGAGCTATTTTGAGCATAACAAGGCGGAAAAGGGACCTTATTTGATAGGCAAGCTCTTGGAGGGGCAAAACATTGCGCTCGTTTCGGACGCGGGAACGCCGGCGATATGCGACCCGGGAGAGGGGCTTGTTAAAATGTGTATTGAAAATAACATAACCGTTGTGCCCGTGCCGGGGGCGGTGGCGTTTGTGAACGCGCTTATATCGAGCGGGCTTTCGACGGTGAAGTTTGTGTTTGAGGGCTTTATTTCAAAAAACAAGCGCGTCAGGACGGAGCTTTTTGAAAGGCTTTCGGGCGAGACGCGGACGATGATATTTTACGAAGCGCCGCACAAGCTGCAGGCGACGCTTGAGGACATGTATAAATATTGGGGCGATCGAAAAATTGTGCTCTGCCACGAGCTGACGAAGATACATGAGGAATTTATAAGAACCACATTGTCACAGGCGGTTAATGTTTACGCCGAAAATCCGCCGAAGGGAGAATTTGTGCTCGTGGTCGAGGGGAAGAGCGAGGACGAGATTGAAAGCGAAGAAAAAGAGGAGTGGCTCAACCTTTCGATAGCCGAGCACGTTGAAATGCATGTAGCCGAGGGAATGAGCGAAAAGGACGCGATAAAGCTTGCGGCAAAGGAGCGGGGAATGAGAAAGCAGGACGTTTACAAGGAGATAAAGGGATGAACAAATCAAAATGCGTTGTGCTTTTCGCAACGTTTTTCAAGATAGGGCTCTTCACGTTCGGCGG
>JAJQCX010000193.1:2007-17268 GCA_021202495.1 Clostridia bacterium
AAGATAGGGCTCTTCACGTTCGGCGGGGGATATGCAATGCTGCCGATGATACAAACGGAGGTTGAGGCGCACGCGTGGATAACGAATGAAGAACTGATAAATTTTATTGCGGTGGCGGAATCAACTCCCGGACCTTTTGCGTTAAACATTGCGACGTATATCGGAAGAATTGTCGGCGGAATACCGGGTGCGCTCGCGGCGACGAGCGGCGTTATATTGCCCTCGTTTATAGTTATTTTGATTGTGGCGCATTTTTACGAAAAATTCCGCCAAAGCAAGGCTGTTTCATCAGCAATGGACGGGATAAGACCCGCTGTTGTGGGGCTCATTGCCGCGTCGGCGCTATCAATCGGAAGGACGACGTTTTTTCCGAGCGGGTTTGTGATAGATTATAAAGTGCTGACGGCGGTCGGCATTTTTGCGGTAATTTTGATTTTGTCGTGTGTTTTTAAGAAGCTGCACCCGATAGTTATTATATTGATTTCGGGTGTGCTCGGAATTGCGGCGGGAATTGCCGCGGGGTGAAAGTGATCAGTGATTAGTGGTTAGTGGATGGAATAAATTTTGCTTCGCAAAATTTGATTTTAAGCGCCTGCGGGCGCGGCGGGCGGGGACGAGCCCCGCCCGTACAACCGTAATTGCAGCGGAGTTGGGAAAAATGTGAAAGAGTGTGAGATTGCGGCGGGAATTGTTGCAAATTAAAAATATCCCTGCGGATTTTCGCAGGGATACTTAAGCTTTTAGCTTAGTGCAGGCTTCTGGGGGTTACGTCGGTAACGACGCCGTCAACCATGATGGGAGTGTCGAGCGCGTAGTAGAGCATAACGCCGAGTTCATTGCCGCCAACGGTTCCGCCGATTGTGTAGGGAACGTCGTGAACGATGCCGAGCCCTTCGGCAATTTCGATGTAGGTGTCGGGATAGCCCGCGAGAGCGTCGTCGCTGCCGTAGCCGAGAGCGCAAACAATCATTTTGATTGCCTCTTCATATGTAACAGTCTGATCGGGGTAGAAATTGCCGTCGCCGTAGCCGACAACGATGCCGTTTTCAGCAGCTGCGCAGATGTAGTTGAAGTTTGCGTTTGTTGCGGAAACGTCGGCAAAGGGAGCCTCGTCATAGCTGCTCTGAACCTCAATGGCAATCATGAGGCAAACCATTTTAACGGCGTCGCCGCGTGTAATTCTTGTGGAGGGGTCGCCGTTCGTAATGTTCGTATAGCCGCCCAAATTTTCGGTTGAGGGAGCTTCGGCAGCGCTTGCAAATGCGCCGCATGACAAAACGAATGTCAAAGCGAGAGCCAGGCAAATAAATTTTTTCATAGAAAGCATCTCCTTTAAAAAGAATAATTGTTTATATCTTAGTTTAACGCTTTTCATGTGTTTTGTCAACATTTTTTCTTGTTTTTTTACTTGCGGTATGATAAAATACATCTGATAATCGCTTAAGGATGGTGAAGAAGCGTGGCGGAAATAAGTCCGATGATGAGGCAGTATTTAGAGATAAAGGAACAAAATAGGGATACTATTTTGTTTTTCAGAGTGGGCGACTTTTATGAGATGTTTTATGACGACGCGCTTTTGGCGTCAAAGGAGCTCGAATTGACGCTGACGGGGAAGGATTGCGGGCTTGAAGAGCGTGCGCCGATGTGCGGAGTGCCGTTTCATGCGGCGCAGACATATATATCGCGCCTTGTGGCTAAGGGGTATAAGGTGGCGGTGTGCGAGCAGACGGAAAACCCCGCCGAGGCAAAGGGGCTTGTGCGGCGCGAGATAATAAGAGTTGTGACGCCGGGGACGAACCTTGACGACGCAATGTTAAATTCACAGAGCACAAATTACATTGCGGCGATTGTGCGCGAAAAGGGAAAGGACGCGGTTGTGTTTGCGGACGTTGCCTCGGGCGAGCTTTCGGGCACGGTGATGGAAAAGGACGAATCCGCGAGCATGATAATAAACGAGCTGGCGCGGTTTTCGCCGGTGGAGATTGCGTTGGGCGGCGAGGGATGCGGCGACGCGCCGCTCAAGGAATACATAACGGAGCGCATGAAGGCGCTGTGCTTTTCGTTTGACAAAAAAGCGATTTCGCAAAACGCGGAGAAGATAGTCGGCGCACAATTGCGAAACGCGGCGGAAATTGAGGACGACGATTTAAGATGCGCGGCGGCGGCTGTGATTTCGTACATAATCGAAACGCAGAAGGCTGTGCCGCACATGCGGGAAATATTGATATACACGTCAAACGCGTCAGTTGAGATAGACGCAGCGACGCGGCGTAATTTGGAGCTCACGGAAACGATGCGCGACAAGCAAAAGCGCGGCTCGCTTTACGGAGTGCTTGACAAGACGAAAACGGCGATGGGCTCGCGCGTTTTGAAGGGGTGGATTTTGCGTCCGCTCGTGAACGCGGCGGCGATAACGAACAGGCTGAACGCCGTGGAGGAAATGGTGAAGGACAGGGCGCGCGCCGAGGATTTGGCGGAGGCGCTCTCGAGTGTGGGCGACGTGGAGCGGCTGATGGCGCGAGTTTCGATGAAGATGGCGAACGCGAGAGACTTGGCTTCTCTTCGCAATTCGTTTGCCTCGCTCGGCGCGATAAAGAGATTACTCTCCGGCTTTAAGGGCGTTTTTCTCGCAGCGCGTGAGGGCAGAGTGGACGAATTGAAGGACGTGTATGAGCTCCTTGACCGCGCGATTGTGGACGAACCGCCGGTTTCGCTGAGAGAAGGCTCGCTCATAAAGCCGGGCTATGATGAAAGGATAGATTCGCTCAAAAAGGCGGCGCGGGACGGCAAGGACTTTATCGCGCAGCTTGAGGTGAGAGAGCGGGAAAGAACGGGGATTAAAAATCTGAAGGTCGGATTTAACAAGGTTTTCGGCTATTATATAGATGTGTCAAAGTCCAATCTCGATAAAGTGCCGGAGGATTACATAAGAAAGCAGACGCTTGTGAACAACGAGCGGTTTGTGACGTTGGAGCTCAAGGAGGCGGAGAGCGCGGTTTTGGGCGCGCAGGAGCGGCTCATTGACATGGAATACGACGCGTTTGTCGCGGTGCGCGAGGCAGTTGCGGAAAATCTGAACAGGATAATGACGACGGCAAAGGCGCTCGCCGAAACGGACGCGATATATTCACTCGCCGAGGCGGCGGTGCAAAACAGATATGTGAAGCCGACTGTCAACTTGGGGAATGAAATTGTGATAAAGGACGGGCGGCACCCTGTTGTTGAAAAATTGGCGAAGGGCGTTTTTGTGCCGAACGACACGTATTTAAATTGCGAAAACGACCGTGCGATGGTCATAACAGGTCCAAATATGGCGGGAAAATCGACATATATGCGCCAAAGTGCGCTGATTGTGCTGATGGCGCAGATGGGAAGCTTTGTGCCGGCAGGCGAGTGCAGCGTGGGCGTGATAGACAAGCTCTTTACGAGAATCGGCGCGTCGGACGATTTGACGCGCGGACAGAGCACGTTCATGCTCGAAATGAGCGAGGTGTCGTACATATTGGCGAACGCGACGAAAAAGAGCCTTGTCATATTTGACGAGGTGGGGCACGGAACGAGCACGTTTGACGGGCTGTCGATTGCGTGGGCGGTGATGGAATACATGGTGAAAAAGGTGGGCGCAAAGACGATGTTTGCGACGCATTACCATGAGCTTGCGGCGCTCGAGGGCTTGATGGACGGGGTTAAAAACTACAACACGGCGTGCAAAAAGCGCGGCGACGACATAACTTTTTTGCGAAAGATTGTGCGCGGACAGACGGACGACAGCTACGGCATTGAGGTGGCAAAGCTTGCGGGCGTGCCGAACGCAGTTATAAAAAGGGCGAAGGAAATACTGCGAGAGGTTGAAAGCGGCACGATATCAGACGAAAAATCGGAAAAGAAGGAAACTTCCGACGGGCAGATAGGATTTGAGACAATGAAAGCCGCTGCGATTTTGGAAGAATTGAAGGAGCTTGACGCGACGACACTGACGCCGATTGAGGCGATGAATAAATTGTATGAGCTTTGCAATAAGGCAAGAGGGTGATTAAAAGGTGGGAAAGATAAATATTCTTGGTAAAGCGGTTGCGGAGAAGATTGCCGCGGGAGAGGTTGTGGAAAGACCGAGCAGTATTGTGAAAGAGCTTGTCGAAAACAGCTTTGACGCGGGCGCGGTGTCGGTGACAGTTGAGATTGAAAAGGGCGGAACGAGCTACATAAGAGTGACCGACAACGGAAGCGGGATTATGAAAGAGGACGTTGAAAAGGCGTTTTTGCGCCACGCGACGAGCAAGATTAAGGATGCGGACGACCTTGCGAGGATAGGAACGCTCGGCTTTCGCGGGGAGGCGCTGTGCAGCATAGGCGCGGTGTCGCGCACTACGCTGATAACGAAAACGGCAGCCGAGGATGTCGGCACATACATCGAGGTTGAGGGCGGCGAAACGGTTGACGTGCGCGACGCGGGCTGCCCCACGGGAACGACCGTGACGGTGAAAAATTTATTTTACAACACGCCCGCGAGAATGAAGTTCTTGAAAAAGGACAACACGGAGAGCTCGTTTGTGACGGACATTTGCCAAAGGGCGGCGTTAAGCCATCCGGAGGTGTCGTTCAGATACATAAGAGACGGGAAGGACGTATTTTTGACGCCGGGAGACAGCGTGCTGAAAAACACTGTGCGGGCGGTTTTCGGAAAAGACGTGTCAAACGCGATGGTCGACGTTGACAGGATTGAAGGCAAAATCCGCGTGAGCGGACTTTCGGGGGAAAACAGATTGTCGAGACCCAACCGCAACATGCAGTTTTTCTTTGTAAACGGGAGGCTTGTAAAGAGCAACGTTTTGTCGCTCGCGCTTTCCGAAAGCTATAAAAACGAGCTGATGGGCGGGCGTTTTGCCGTG
The DNA here is from genome assembly GCA_021202495.1 of Clostridia bacterium. Lineage (GTDB taxonomy): Bacteria > Bacillota > Clostridia > UMGS1883 > UMGS1883 > JAJQCX01. Next base: position 6,897 of record JAJQCX010000193.1, read on the forward strand.
TGCGTGCTAAACGTTGAAATGCCCAAAGAGAGTGTTGACGTGAATGTGCATCCGGCGAAAACCGAGGTGAAGTTTGAAAACGACGACGAGGTTTACAGGGCGGTGTGCCTTGCGGTAAAGAGTGCGCTGGTAAAAAACGCGGGACCGCGGGAGGCGTTTCCGACAGCGGCAAAGGCGTTTAAAATGCCGATTGAGACGAAAAAGGCTGAACAAAAGAAAATAGACGTTAAAATGTTCACGCCGATTGCTCCGAAAAAAGAAGAGAAAAAGCCGCTTTTTACAAAGGTTGAAACGGAGAAGCCAAAAGCGGAAAAACTAATCAAAAGCGCGGCGGAGCTGCCGATAAAGGAGACAGCGTCGCTTGCGGCAAGCGAGGTATACGAGCCGCCCGAAGAGGTAGAGCCCAAGGCGGAAGAGCCGAAGCCGGAACCTAAAGAGGAAAAGCCGGAGGTTAAAATTCCCGATTTTGAGGTTGTGGGACAGCTTTTCGCGACGTATATAATATTGGAAACGGAAAACGAAATGATAATGATCGATCAGCACGCGGCGCATGAGAGGTTAAATTACGAAAGAATAAAAAACGACGGCTGCATGAAGCAGGTGCTTTTGATGCCGATAACATTAAATTTGTCGCCGAGAGAAAGAGTCGCGTGGGAGGATAACCGCGAATTTTTTGAGAAAATGGGCTTTGAGGCGGACGATTTTGGGCAAAACAGCGTCATTGTGAGGACGCTGCCGTCGGATGTTGATTTTGAGGACGGAGAAGCGCTTTTTATTGAAACCGCGTCGGAGCTTATCGGCGGGGGAAAGGGCGAAGCGACGGAAAGGCGCGAGAGGGCGATATACACAATCGCGTGCAAGGCGGCGATAAAGGCGAATTACGCGTTATCGAAAGAAGAGATGAAATCGCTCGCGTTTAAGGCGCTTTCGATGGAAGGAATTTCGACATGCCCGCATGGGAGGCCGATAAGCATAAAAATGAGTAAGTACCAAATTGAAAAAATGTTTAAAAGGATAGTTTGATGGAAGAAATTATTGTGATAGCCGGAGCGACGGCGACGGGAAAGACGAAACTTGCGATTGAATTGGCAAAGGAATTTGACGGGGAAATAGTGTCCGCCGATTCGATGCAGATATATAGAGGCATGGACATCGGCACGGCAAAGCCGACGAAAGAAGAACAGCAAGAAATTCGCCACCACATGATTGACGTGGCGGATGTGACGGATGCTTTTTCCACAATGGATTTTGTGCGGGGCGCGGATGAGGCGATTTGTGACATTTGTGCCCGCGGGAAGATTCCGATTGTCGCGGGAGGCACGGGAATGTATCTTGATTGCCTGACGGGACGAATGACGCTTGACACGCCTGCGAGCGACGAAAAGGTGCGGCGAAGCTTAACCGAGCTTTTAGAAAACGAGGGGAAAGACGCGTTATATGAGCTCTTTTTGCAAAAGTGTCCCGAAATGAAAGAAAAGGTGCATAAAAACGACACAAAAAGGGTTATGAGGGCGATTGAAAAGGCGCTTGCGGGGGACAATGGAGCAAAAAAAGAAGAAAAGAAAAGATATAAATCTTTGTGGTTTTCTATTGATATTGAGCGGGAAACCCTGTATAATAAAATAGATGAGCGGGTCGATGAGATGATGCGCATGGGGCTTGAGGAAGAGGTGCGGCGTGTTATTCTGCCGGTGAGGGAGAAATGCACGACGTCGCTGCAGGGCATAGGCTACAAAGAAATGCTCATGTACATCGACGGAGCGATCACGCTCGATGAAGCGGCGGAGCTGATAAAAAAGCGGAGCCGAAATTACGCGAAGCGGCAGTTGACATGGTTTCGCAGAAACGAGAGTATCAACCGTCTTGACGCGCAAAGCGCGTTTGAGGCGGCAAAGGATATAATATTGAAAGAGAGAGGTAGATAACAATGAAAACAGCGGCAAATTTGCAGGACATATTTCTCAATCGTGTGAGAAAGGAGCACACGCCTGTCACGGTCTTTTTGGTAAACGGCTATCAGGCAAGAGGTACGGTTAAAGGATTTGACAATTACATTCTCGTTCTCGACAGCGACGGAAAACAGCAGATGATTTACAAGCACGCAATTTCAACGATCAGCCCGCTCGTCCCGGTGAAGTTTAACGAAGAGGACGTTGACGACTGACGATGAAGGGGAGCAGAGGCGCGGAACGCGTGATTGTCGTTTTGCTGGCTGTGACGGCGCTTGTCGTGATAATAAACACCTTCCGCATGACGCGCACGAACGACATTGTGCAGAGCGCGAAGACGGGCACGTTTTTAAGCACCGTCGACGCGGTGGGCTACATAGTGCGCGACGAAACCGTCATGGCGACAAATACGTCGGGAGTGCTTGAATCGACCGTGCAGGAGGGCGTGCGCGTGATGGCGTATGAAAGCGTGGGCGCGCTGATAACGGGCGACGCGGACACGGAGCTGATGCAGGAGCTGGCGCAGATTAACGCGCAGATTGAATCGCTCAGCCAAAGCGCGTCTTCCTCGGGAGCGTCGAGCGTTGACGACAGCCAAATTGACGGCACGCTTTCGCAGTCGCTTGAAAATTTGAAATACGCGGCGGCAAAGGGCAACACGGCGAACGCGGTGAGCATTGCGGAGGACATTCGCATACTTGCCGAGCGCAAGGCGGGTGTGACGTCAAGCTCGGACACCGAGGCTCAGCTTGCGGCGCTGGAGGCGAGAAAAAGCAGCATTTCCGCATCGTTAAACGGTGTGCGCGAGGAGATTTACGCGCCGAGAGCGGGTATGTACAGCAAAAACGTGGACGGGCTTGAAAGTGTTTTGACGCCGGATGCGATTGAAAACGTGACGGCAAAGGACGTCGACGGCTACGACGAGCTTCTCGAAAACGCGACGCCGCAGGGGCTGTGCAAGATAGTCAATAATTATAAATGGTACCTTGTTTTTGCGGTTGAGGCGGAGCAGATAGATGACATTTCGTCGGGGAAAAGCTATACAGTCAAGTTTAAAGAGGCGAGCGACAAGGAGCTTTCGGGCTCGGTGACATACATTTCGGAAGAAGACGAGGACGGAAGATGTGCGGTTGTGATGCAGTTTACCGGGCATTTGGACAACCTCACTTCGATAAGAAAAACCGACATTGTGCTTTACAAGGCGCGGTTTTCGGGAATTTACATTCCGGTGAACGCTCTTGTGGTAAAGGACGGCGTTACGGGCGTTTACGTTCAAAACGAGCAGTCGAATGAATTTAAAAGCATTGAGATTGTCTATCGAACGGACGATTTTGTGCTTGCCGATCCGGACGCTGACGGAGTCGGTGATTATGACAACCTTGAGCTTTACGACAGCATTATTTTAAATCCGGGGGTTGAGGCGCTTGAATGAGCCGTGCAAGGTAAAATGCGTTGTGCTGCGCGCGTCCTCCTACGGCGACAACGACAAAATGCTGACCGTTTTAAGCCGTGAGAAGGGACTTATGAGCGTTGCGGCAAAGGGCGTGAAAAGCCTTAAAAACAAAAACGCCGCCGCCGCGAACGTGCTCTGCTACAGCGAAATGGTGTTAAAGCCAAAGGGAGATATATATTCTCTTTCATCGGCGGACGTGATAGAAAGCTTTTATGAGCTTCGAACCAATCTTGAAGCGCTCTCCTGCGGGGTGTATTTTGCGTCGCTCACGGAAATGTGCGTGGGTCAAGGCGAAGAATGCGGAGATGAAATGAAGCTTTTGTTAAACAGCCTTTACATGCTCTCTCATTTTCCCGAAAGAGCGGATGTTTTAAGAGCCGTGTTTGAAGTGCGAATGTGTGTGCTTTCGGGCATTGCGCCTATCATTGCGCCGTGCTCCTGCGGGAGCGAGGCGGAATTTTTCGACATTGAGCGCGGAGAGTGCGTGTGCCATCTTCACAAAACGCGCGGAGCGGTGAAATTGTCGAAAAAGGCTTCCGAGATGATAAGCTTTCTTGAAGAAGCGAGCCTTAAGGCGGCGCTTGAAATAAATGCGGAGGGCGAAATTGCGCTTGAGGTGTGCGGAGTAATCGAAAAATTCATGCGCTTTCAGTTAGGTAGGCTGCCGAAAAGCTTGGATTATTTACATAATATCAAAATATAAAAAATATGAATGAAAGGAAAATGACATGAGAGAAAAATTTGTATTTACAGCGCCGAAAAACGGCTATCCGGAGTGGAACAACAATCCGGAAATTACGCATATAAATATGCTGCCGTCAAGGGCGACGATGGTTCCCTACGAAAACGAGGAAGACGCAAAGCTTGCGAACCGCGACCTCACTCACAAAAAGGTGAGCCTCAACGGCGAGTGGAAATTTTATTTTGCGGAAAATCCCGCGTGCGCACCGAAGGACTTTTTCAGAACGGATTACGATAATTCCGGCTGGGACGACATAAAGGTGCCCGCAAACTGGCAGAGCGAAGGGTATGACTATCCGCAGTACACGAATACGCGCTATCCGTGGTCGGCAAAGGAGCCCAAGCTGCGCCCGCCCTATGCGCCCGAGGGATACAACCCCGTGGGAAGCTATGTGACATATTTTTCGCTTGATGACGTCGATGCGGGAGAACCTATAACGCTGCATTTCGCGGGTGTGGAATCGGCATTTTACGTGTGGGTGAACGGCGAAAAGGTCGGCTTTGCGAAGGATTCGTTTTCGCCGAGCGAGTTTGACATTACTCCCTATGTGAAAAAGGGCGAAAACAAGCTTGCGGTGAGAGTTTTCCGCTGGTGCGACGCAAGTTGGCTTGAGGATCAGGATTTTTGGAGGCTTTCGGGCATTTTCCGCGAGGTCTATTTGGAATTTGACGAAAAGATTGCGATATACGATGTCTTTGCAAAGAGCGAATTGAATGATGATTTTTCAAAGGCTGAGCTCAACGTTGACGTGACGCTCAGAAATTACGATGCGGAGGAAAAGAGCGTTACTCTTTGCGCCCAAGTTTACGACGGCGGAAAAGCCGTGTTTAAGAAAAAGAACGAGGTAAATGTTGCGCTTTCGGGCGAAGAATTTGAAAAGACGGGCGTTTCGCTCACTTTTGACGCGCCCAAGCTTTGGAGCGCGGAAAAGCCCAATCTTTATACCCTTGTGCTCTCAATCTGCGAGGACGGAAAGGAAACTCACTTTGTTTCGGTTAAAGTGGGCTTCAGAAAATACGAAATTAAAAACGGAATTATGCTTGTGAACGGCAAGGAAATAATGTTTAAGGGCGTAAACCGCCACGACTTTACTTGTGATCATTTGAGGGCGACGACGTATGACGATTTGCTGCACTCAATTCTTTTGATGAAGAAATACAACGTCAACGCGGTGAGAACGAGCCATTATCCCAACAATCCCTTGTGGTACGATTTGTGCGACGAATACGGGCTTTATGTGATAGATGAGACAAACCTTGAAACGCACGGAACGTGGCATTACGGTCAGCGCGAGGAGGAGGAAACAATCCCCGCGTCAAAGCCGGAGTGGACGGAAGCGGTTGTGGACAGAGCCGCGACGATGCTACAGAGGGACAAAAACCATCCTTCGATATGCATGTGGTCGCTCGGGAATGAATCGTTCGGCGGCGAAAACTTTATAAAGATGAGAGAGAAAATTCTTTCGCTCGATACTTCGCGCGTCATTCACTACGAGGGAACGTGCCATTTCAGACGCTTTGAACACGCGACGGACGTTGAGAGTGAAATGTATACTCGTCCGTGGAACGTGCTCGGAAATATAAATCATCATAACGACAAGCCGTTTATTTTGTGCGAATATTCTCATGCGATGGGCAATTCCTGCGGCGGACTGCACGATTACTGGAAGCTTTTTTATAAATATCCGTCGCTGCAGGGAGGGTTTATTTGGGACTGGATTGACCAGGCGATAAGGACAAAATCGCCCGAAGGCAAGGAATATTTGGCATACGGCGGCGATTTCGGAGATGAGCCCAACGACGGCACGTTTGCGGGCAACGGACTTCTTTTCGCGGACGGAAAGGTTACGCCGAAGCTCATTGAGACGAAGAAGTGCTATCAAAACATTTGGTTTAAGGATGCGGACATTATAAACGGGCGCGTGAGAATACACAATCAGCACCTTTTCACAAATCTTTCTGACTATGACTTTACATATACGATTGAGGTTGACGGCGAGATAACGAAGCGCGGCGAATTTAAGGTTGATTTGGAGCCGCTTTCGGAGGGCGTGTTCTCGGCGGGATTTACTATCCCCGAAAAGAGAAAGAACGAATACGCGGTGACCATTTCGGCTGTGCTTAAAAACGACACGCTTTGGGCGAAAAAGGGGCATGAGGTTGCCTTTGAGCAGTTTGTGCTGCCCTTTGAGAAGAAGAGCGAGAAAAAAGCATCGGGCGATGTGAGAATTGAAAACAGTGACAAGATAACCGTTTCGGGCGAGAGCTTTAAGGCGGTGTTCTGCAAAAAGTGCGGCAATTTGGTGAGCTATGTTGTCGACGGAAAAGAAGTTTTGCACGATAGGGCGAGGCAGAACTATTGGAGAGCTATGACCGACAACGACAAGGGATCGAGACTCTACAAGAGAAGCGTCAGCTGGCGCGAAGCGGGCGATAACGCAGAGCTCGTAAAAATTGACGTTGAGGGCGGAAAGAGCGCGGCGAAGATTACGTGCGAATACAATCTTCCGACAGAGCCGCAGTCGACAAGTAAATTTATCTACACCGTAACGGGCGACGGAAAAATAAACGTTGCGGCGACTGTTTCTCCCGCGCTTATGCCCGAGAGCGACATTCCGTGCGTGGGCATGACGTTTGAGTTGGGACGCGAGTTCGATTTGATGAATTTCTACGGCAACGGTCCTCACGAAACTTATATTGACCGCCTCTCTTCGGCAAAGCTCGGCATTTATTCGATAAAAGTCGCAGATCAGATGACGCACTATCTTGTGCCGCAGGAAAACGCGAACAAGACCGGCGTTAGATGGGCTGAGTTTGTGAACGGCGAGGGTATGGGCGTGCGCTTTGAGGCGATTGATAAACCGATTGAGGTTTCGCCGTCGTTCTACACGCCGATTGAAACAGAAGAATATGACCACGATTACAAGCTCCCCGAACCCGAAAAGGTTGTGGCAAAGGTAAACTGCCGCATGATGGGCGTCGGCGGCGACGACAGCTGGGGGTCGAGACCCTTGGTGCAGTACAAGAACCCGACAAATTGGGTTTATGAATATGAGTTCAATATTACGCCGGTGAGGAAGTAGTTTGGGCGGAATAGCAAAATAACCGTTTGGACAGGATTTGCGACCAAACGGTTATTTTTTTTATTGACAAATGTGGGGAAGCATAGTAGAATATAAACAGAAGCATGATGATTTATCAGTGTGTGAGGAAAAGGAGATGAGCGTAATGGCATTGTCGATAACATTGACACAGCAGGAATCTCGGCTTGCCGAAAGCTATGCGAGACTTCATTCGCTGACAATTGACGAGGCGTTCAAACAGGCGTTGTTTGAAAAAATTGAAGATGAATATGATATTGCCGTTTTTGACGAAGCTTATGATGAATATGTCGCAAGCGGTGAGGAAAGCCGCCCGATACCCGAATTGTGGAAGGAATTGGGCATATGAATTACAGTGTGGAAACAACGCCGCGATTTGATAAGGAATTTAAAAAGCTCGATAAGTATACGCAGAAAATGTTAAAAGCTTGGATTGAGAAAAATTTGCAGGGGTGTGAAAATCCGAGAGCGAAAGGAAAAGCTCTTGTTGAAAACCGTAGTGGGCAATGGCGGTATCGGATAGGGGATTATAGGTTAATCTGTCTTATAAAGGACAATGAATTGGTTATTCTTGCTTTGTCAGTAGGACACAGGCGTGAAATATATGAATAAAGCATACAAAAAAGTGCGTCAATCCGATGGGGATTGACGCATACTTTTTATGCTTTGTTATTCTGCCGAAACGAGTGTCCAGCTGTATTTTTCGGTTGACTGAACGGCGTTGCCGTCTTCGTCTATGGCGAGATAAAGTCCGCTGTGCTGTGCTTGGAAGGAAACGGTGCCGTCGCCGTTATCCTCGATAAGCCACATTTGGTTGGCATCTCTCGAAAGGGTGTAGGTGATTGCCGGAGCGCCGGCTTCCTCGCTTGCGCCGCTGATGTCAATTGCGAAATCGGTGGCGGTGTCGGTGATGTAGCCGACGTTGTTGGGAAGCTTATTGATAAACCAAGTTGTCGCGGTGTCGGAAAGGGTGATTGCCGAGCCGCGCTCTTCGTTTGCGACGCTGAGGTATTTGTCGCCCGACATAATCATATACTGTCCCATGCCCTCAATTTTTTCAACAGGGGTGATAACCCATGCCACGGCGTCGGAATAGGTCGCGATAATGCCGTCGTCGTTTGAGGCGATGGTGTAGCCGGTTTCGCTGACGGTCAGAACATATGCGCCGCCGTCGTCGGGCTGAAGCCCAAGAAGGGTTGCGGAATCGTTATTTACTTCCACATCGGAATTTACGAGCGTGCTCGAAACCGTGATGCTCGAGCCGTCGGCTTTGCTGTATATCTTGCCCGTTTGCTCGTCGCTTACGCCGATCTGCCAGAGCTGTGAATCGCTGCCGGTGTAATCTTCAAGTGTGAGAGCGCCGTCGTTGTTGGTGAGAGCCTTGCCGGTCTCATAGTCCGTTATCGAGCAGTAGCTTTCGCCGTCGATTGCGGAGGTATTGCCGATGGAGGCGATAACATCGTCATAATCGTCCTTGTATTCCGCGTAATAGTCGTTGTCGATGTTATAGAGATATGCGCGGAAGGTCTTTGTTCTGTTGGGGTAGATTGCCTCAAGAGCTTCCATTTTCTGCTCGTTGCCGCGGTAGAGAAGATAGATGCAGCTAAATTCGCCGAAGTCCTCCCAACGGTTTGTCTGACCGTAGGTCGAGGTGTGGATGATGTCCTGATTTATCGCTCTTCTCCAAACGTCGTCGCCGCATTCAAAATAGCTGTCGATAACGTGACCGAGCTCGTGAGAGAACATGTTTAACATTCCGTCAACGCCGGTCTTGCCGCCGGTGTTGTTCCAAACCTCGCCGTCCCACGCGTTCCATGTACCGTAGTTGTCGCCGGTGTAGTAGAAGACCTTGAGCGTCTTTCTTATCGGCGGCTCGTAGCACGCGATTGCCTCGGCAACCTGATTTACATAATCAAGGTCGTTTTCGTCGACCGTGTCAACAAGGAAGGTTGTTGTGTCCTCCGCGGAGGTGCATTCCATGGTGACGGTGTAGGAATAATAATGCTTTGCTTCCTCGCCTTCGCCGATTGTTATTTCCTCGGGCTCGGAGATGGTGTAGTTTGCGGTGAGCTTTTCATACATGCTGCCGCCCAAAAGGTCGCTGTAGGTGATGGAAAGGCAGTCGATGATAAGCTGCTTTTGCGTTTCTTTATCCGCGTCGGTAAAGCCCGCTTCACGAAGATATGTTTCGGCTTTGGTGTTTGCGGATTCGCTGAAATCCACATCGGTGAAAAGATAAGTATAAAATTTCTCCTGAATGTAGGGATCAAGCTCCGCGTAAGCTTCGGTTTCGAGCGCCGCCTCAACGGGGTTTACATATTCCTTTTCAAATTCGAGGGTCCAGTTTTGAGCGCCTTCGGAGGTTGAGGTCTGAATGAGCGTTCCCGCGGAGTAGCCGCGCTCGGTGTCGTCCTCGGCGAGCTCCGCCAAGGGGAGCTTGGAATAAACGGAGGCAATTTTATAGCCCTCGTCGGTTTGGGTAAATGTCCACCGCTGGTTGCCGCCGCCCGCAAGTGTGTACTGAATAATCTTCATGCCGCACTCGTTTGACCAGTCGTTTACGTCCATTGCGTAGTCGGTCGCGGCGCTTAAAACAACATAGCGTTTGTCGGAAACCTTTTTGATGAGCCAAAGCTGGTATGCGGAATTGTCGGCCTCTGCGAGAGAAAGGCTCTTCGCGTTTACCTGCGCTCTGGGAGTGATGACGTTTTCAACCGTGTTGCCGTCCTCATCGGTCGCCTCTTCAACGATTTCCTCCTCGGGAAGAGTGGGAGCGGTGAGGTACTTGTCGCCGAGCTTTATACGGTAGTAGCCCTCTTCAATGTCGGCGTAGACGTTTGTGTAGGCGATTTCGCCGTCGGTGACTTCGGCGGTGTACGCCAAGCCCTTGTTTTCAACTTCGTCGTAGGGAATGTAGGTTGTGCCGTTGATAATCTCATAGGGCGAATCGCTTTCTGTGAAAACAAATTCGGGATCGCCCTTTGTGCCGGCGGTGATTGTGCCGTCCTCATAGCTGACGGAATAACCCATCGCGCCCAGCACCGCTCTCAAAGGAACGGTTGATTCGTTTGCCGTCACCGCGTCGCCGTTGACGTCGACAAGGTTAACCTCCGTGCCGTCGACCGTGA
>JAJQCX010000097.1 GCA_021202495.1 Clostridia bacterium
AATAATGGAGGAATGTGAGGTATGAAGGAATCCGAGGGTAAGAATATCAGAAATATTGCCGTGATGGGTCACTCCGGCGCGGGCAAAACCGCGTTTATCGAAGCGGCGCTCTTTAAGGCGGGCGTGACCGACCGTTGGGGAAAAGCTTCCGAGGGAAATACGGTGTGCGATTACGACAATGAAGAAATAAAGAGACAGATGTCGGTCAACTGCACGGTCGCTCCGTTTGAATGGAAAACGGCGAAAATCGGAGACACGAAGGTAAATCTTATCGACACGCCCGGCTATTTTGATTTTGTGGGCGACGTTAAGAGCGCGCTTAAGGTTGCGGACAGTGTGCTGATTGTTATCAACGGCAAAGAGGGCGTTGAGGTTGGCGCGGAGTTTGCGTGGCAGTATGCGACGGAGCAGAACAAGCCGAAGATGATATTTGTGAATAACATGGACGACGCGGATGTTTCGTTCAGAAACACGCTGACGCTGATAAAGGACAAGTTTGGCACGAGCGTGGCTCCGTTCCACGTTCCGACGAGGGAAAACGGGCATTTGACGGGCTACGTTAACATAGTAAGCGGCAAGGCGTACACGGTTAAGGGAGAGACGGAAATGGAAGTGCCCATTCCCGACAAATACGTCGCGAGCTACGAGCGTTATCACGATATGCTGACCGAGGCTGCCGCGATGAGCGACGACGAGCTGCTGGAAAAGTATTTGGGCGGCGAGACGATAACGGACGACGAAATGCGCGGCGCGCTGAAAGAGGGCGTTAAGAAGGGCGCGATTGTGCCGGTTTACGGCGGATGCGCGGCGGGCGGCTTTGCGATACGCTCCATCATGGACGCGGTGTTAAAATATTTGCCGTCGCCGGTTGACGTCGGGGACGCTGAAACGCCTTGCGACGCCGCGGCTCCGGCGAGTTTGCAGGTATTTAAGACGATTGCCGACCAATATGTGGGCAAAATATCGCTCTTTAAGGTTATGTCGGGCGTGGTTGAGCCCGAAATGTCGCTGTTTAATCCCTCAAGCGGCGAAACGGAAAGAATAGGCAAGCTTTACGTTGTTTGCGGAAAGAAGCAGACGGAGGTGCCGAAGCTTTGCGCGGGCGACATCGGCGCGGTGAGAAAAATGCCCTCACTTAAGACGGGCGACACGCTTTGCGACAAGGATAACCCGATTGAATTTGAAAGAATTGCGTTCCCGAAGCCGAAGCTTTCGATGGCGATAAGACCGATGGCAAAGGGCGACGAGGAAAAGATAAACGCGGGACTTATGAGGCTGATGGAAGAAGACCCGACCTTTACGGTGGAGCAAAATCCTTTGACGGGGCAGACAATTCTTTCCGGCGCGGGCGAGCAGCATCTTGACGTTATCTGCTCGAAGCTCAAGAGCAAGTTCGGCATAGGCGTCGACCTTGTTGTGCCCAAAGTTGCTTACCGCGAGACGATAAAGAAGACCGTGACGGTGCAGGGCAAGCACAAAAAGCAGAGCGGCGGACACGGACAGTACGGCGACGTATGGATTGAATTTTCACCCTCCGGCGAGGAAGGGCTTATATTTGAGACGAGAGTTGTGGGCGGAGCGGTTCCGAAAAACTATTTCCCGGCTGTTGAAAAGGGACTTAACGACTGCATGAACGAGGGCGTTTTGGGCGGCTTCCCGGTGACGGGAATAAAAGCCGTTTTGACGGACGGCTCGTATCACCCGGTTGATTCGTCGGAAATGGCGTTTAAGATTGCGGCGTCGATTGCGTTTAAGGACGGCTGCACGAAGGCAAATCCCGTGCTTTTGGAGCCTATCGGCACGCTCGTTGTGACGATGCCGTCAAAGAAGATGGGCGACATTATAGGTGATTTGAACAAGCGCAGAGGCAGAATTTTGGAGATGTCGGAAATAGGCGGCAGCAAGGCGAGAGTTTCAGCCGAGGTTCCGATGAGCGAAATGGCGAGATACGCGATAGATTTGCGCAGCATGACAAAGGGCAGAGGCGATTTTGAGCTTGAATTTGCAAGGTATGAAGAGGTTCCGCAGGCGTCTGTTGCTAAGATTTTGGCTGATAAAAACCGATAAGTAAATGTGAGGCGGAGCGGTCAAAACCGCTCCGCCTTTTATAAAAATGGGAGGAAGTGTATTAAAATGAAATTGAGGAAAATTGTCGGCACGGCGCTGAGCGCGGTGATGCTTCTTTCGGCAGCGCCCTCGTTTGCGGCGGAGACTACGATAACGATTGAGGGCGAAAAGGTTGAATTTGAAAACGCGCCGTTCGTTGAAAGCGGGACGACGTGGGTCGCGATGGATGAATATATTGAAGCGCTCGGAGCGGAGACGGAAGCAACGGAGGATGAGGACAGCGACAGCGTGACGATTGCGTTCAACGGGGCGACGGTTGAGGTTGAAACGCGCGAAAAGGACGGCGTGACCTACATTCCGCTGCGCTCGGAAAGCGAGGGAATCGGCGAGACGGTCTATTGGAACGCATTGACGGGCGAGATAAGCGTGACGAGCGCGATGACCGACGAGGGCATTCTGAACAAGCGCTATTATGTGATAACGAGCGGCGGACAGGCAGTTGACATTGTTGACGGCGGACTGACGCTTTCGGACGAGAACGGCGAAGAAAGCCAAATTTGGCAGATGACGAAAAAGAGCGACGGATATTATTCGATGATAAATAAGTCAAACGGTCATTCGCCGGACGTTTCCAACGCGAGCACCGAGGTGGGCGTGAAGCTGATTCAGTACGCGTCGAACAACAACGATAACCAGCGTTTCGGCTTGGAAATGAACGACGACGGAACGTGGTGCATACAGGTTAAGCACTCAAAGCTCTATTTGACGGCGAAGGACGGGGCGATAAGCCAAGAGGAATACACCGGTGAGGATAACCAGAAGTTTGAATTCACATACGCGGGCATGGTCGAAAAGACGGTGCGCGGCGTGAGCGCGTCGGAGCAGATCGAAGAAAAAGAGGAAATCGACACGCAGTATTATTATGAATTGGAAGAATACGGCGGAGAAAAATTGGCGGGTACTTGGACATTTGTAAAGAATCAGGGCGGATATTACGACATGACGAGCAGTGAGGGTGAGGAAATAAACGACGTGCTGCTTTCGTGGACGGGCGAATATTACACGTTTATTGACAAAGAGAGCGGCGACGCTTTGGGAAATTACACTATAACGAAAACCGACGAAACGAAAAACGCGGTTACTTACGAAAAAGCGCCGCTCAACAAGACATATGTGACGATTGAGACGGGCGGAGAATACCTTTCGGTGACGGACGACGGTCCCGGATTCACGAGCGAGGCTTATGAATGGCAGCTTTTGGCGAAGGGCGACGACTTTTACTCGATAACGAGCAAGGAAAGCGGAAAATCGCTCGACGTGCCGAACGTGAGCGAGGATGCGGGCGTTGCGCTCATTATGTACAGTGCGGGCACCGGCGACAATCAACGCTTTAAGCTCATTGAAAACGAGGACGGCAGCTATAAAATACAGGTGAAGCACTCGGAGCTCTATTTGAAAAACAGCGACGGAACGCTGACGCAGGAGGAAGAGGGCGATGATTTTGTGCTCACATATGTTGGCGACAGCGACGCCATGACGATGGGCGCGGTTGCGACGCCGTTCATGATTGAGGGCGAGGACTACGTCAGAAACATGAAGGTGCAGTGGAACGAGGTTTACGGCGCGGAAAGATACGACGTTTACCGCTCGGAGGAGGGCGGAGAATATGAGCTTATCACCTCCTGCGACGGGCTGACCGTTGACGATTACAATCTGACGATAGGAAAGAGCTATACATATAAGATTGAGGCTATATCGGGGCAGTATTTGATTGATTCGGCGGAAACCGAGGCGGCGGAAACGTATCAGGTGCCGGATATTGAATTTAACGAATTCTCGAATTTGAGCATTTCGGGGCTGAACAGACCCAATTCTCTAAACGACGGCGAAACGTATTACAGCTTTTCGCAAAAGAGCCGCGAGGACGGCGGCAGCGGCTTCGGCTCGCTCGTGCTTTCAACCTCGACCGACGATGTGACCTACGGCAACGAGACGGTGGTTTTGACAATCGACGACATTTTGGCAAGCCCGTCGGCGGAAGGGCTTGAGGCGTGCAACTTTGAGAGCATAAATTACATCTATAATAAAGAGACGGGCATGCTCTACATGTGGGCGCACATGGAGGACACGGGCGGCTACAGTCTGGCGAGAGTTGCCGTGGCATACGGAAAGCCGGGCGAAAAGTTCACGTTTAACTGCTTCAGACCGGACGGCGACGATTCGCGCGACATGAACATTTACATCGACGACGACAACAGCGCATATCTTATCGCGGCGGTGCATAACAACGCAGATTTGGCGCTTTATAAGCTCACGGACGACTGGACGGACGTTGAGAGAAAGATTTGCATTGTAAATTCCTCAAGCTGGCGCGAGCTGCCGAGCATTTTGAAGTACGAGGGCGTGTACTATCTGTTCTCGTCGGGCACGGCGGGCTGGTACCCCACGCAGGGAATGTACAACACGGCGACGAGCATGGAAGGCCCGTGGTCGGAATTAAAGAGCATCGGAAATCTTAACACGTTTTCTTCGCAGTCGGGCACGGTGAGCAGGCTCAAGAGCGGCGGAAATAACCCCATTATGCTGACATACCGCTGGATGTGGTGGTGGCAGGACGCGACGACGCGAAGTACGCAAAACCGACTGATGCCGATTAAGGTTTCAAACGGATACGCATTTTTTGACTATTACGACAATTTCTATTATAACGTCGACGAGGACATTTTAATCCCCATTCAGAAGGGTATGATTGTTTCTCAGGGCAAGCCGACGACGGCGACGCTGAACAACGCCGAAGGCTGGCAGGCAACCGACGGCAGCTACTTTACAGAGTGGGTTGCGGACGGCGAATTTCCGGAGAGCATAACGATAAACCTTGAGCAGGTTTACGAGCTTTCGGAAATGCAGATTTCGTGGAGAAGCTGGAACGGCTCGGAGACGTATTACAATTATACTGTCGAAGCGAGCCTTGACGGAGTGAATTATGAGGTGATACTCGATAATTCCGAAGGGTACACCGATTACGCGTTCACGGTCGATGAGCTGAGCGGAAAAGCGCAGTATGTGAGAATAAACATACTCGGTACAAATTCGCGCAACGACCACGACGAATATTACACACCGAACGCATATGAGATAAAGATTTTGGGCTACGGCGAGATATTGTACGGTAGCGCGGAATAATACGAAAAAACGCAAAAGAGAGACTTTTTCGAGTCCCTCTTTTGCGTTCTGAAATTTTCGGGGGATTATAAAATTCGGTAGACGCCGATGACTTTGCCGATGATTGAAACGGAATCGACAATGATTGGCGAAAGGGCGTCGTTTTCGGGTTGGAGGCGGAAGTGACCGTTTTCTTTGTAAAATGTTTTCACGGTGGCGGAGTCGTCGATAAGAGCGGCGACGATTTCGCCGTTTGAGGCGGTGGGCTGACTTTTGATTATTACAAAGTCGCCGTCCAAGATGCCGGCGTTTATCATACTGTCGCCGCGTATTTTGAGCATGAAAACGTCGCTGCCGCGCGCAAAATCGAGCGGGAGAGGGAAGGTGCGTTCAACGTTTTCTTCGGCTAAGATAGGTCGACCCGCGCTGATGGAGCCTATTACGGGAACCTCCAAGACGGTTGCTTTGTCAACCTCGGCAATTTGAGCGACGTTGCTCTTTTCCGCAAGGCGGATGCCGCGCGAGCTTGACGCGTCGCGGATGATTTTGCCCGATTTTTCAAGGCGGGAGAGGTAGCCGTGGACGGTGGAGGGCGAATTGAGCCCGACGGCAGAGCATATTTCCCGCACAGTGGGAGGATAACCCTTTTCTTTTGTGTGAAGCTCGATAAAACTCAAAATTTGCTGTTGTTTGTCGATGTTTGCCGCCATATGTATGCGCCTCCCGTTTCATCTTTAAATAAATTATAACACAGCCGAGTTTAAAATGCAAACATTTGTTCGCGATTTTTTCAAAAAAATATTGACACCGAACAAATGTTCTGATATTATATAGATAAAAGAGCGAACAAATGTTCGGAAACGGAGGGCTGTGAATATGACCGAGGCTAAGTGTGACGTAAGGATTTCAAAGATGTTGGCGGACGATTGGACGGATTTTGTGCCGTCGTATTATTCCTATTATGCGACGTTTAAGAAAATGCAGCGGGAGAAAAAGAGGCTGCGGCGGCAAAGGAAAATTGCACTTGTGATTGCGGCGTTTTTTGTTATGATTTTGTTCGGTGTGCGAGGCGCGGGAGAGGAAAAGAAAGTGCAAAAGCTGCATTGCGTGGAGAGCGGCGAAACGCTGTGGAGCGTGAGCCGCGAATATAAACCCGAAAGCATGACGACGGGCGAATTTGTGTACGAACTGAAAAAAGCAAATTCGATGGAGACGTCCGAGATTTACGTGGGCGATATTATAATCATTCCGGAATAATTTAAGGCGAAAAGGCAATCCTAATTTTAAGAAACTATTAAAAGAGGGGATTGTCTATGAAAAAGCTGAGTTTGGCGATTGCGGCGTCGGTGATGATGCTGTCGCTTGCCGGGTGCGGAAAGAGCGACAGCTCCGTCACGACGATAAGATTTTTAAATTTTAAGCCGGAGATTGCGACGGTTTATGAGGAAATAGCGGAGGAATACAACAAGGAAACGGGCGTTAAGCTCGTTGTGGAAACGGCGGCGGCAAACGGCTATGAGAGCACGCTGACCGCGAAAATGGCGACGAGTGAAGCGCCGACTATCTTTCAGATAAACGGAATAAGAGGATATCAGAACTGGAAGGACTACTGCGCGAATTTGTCGGGGACGAAGATTGAGGATATTTTGACCGACAAGTCGATGACGGTTTCGACGGATGAGGGAGTTTTCGGTATTCCCTATGTCGTTGAAGGATACGGGATAATATATAACGATGAAATAATGAACAGGTATTTTGCGCTCGACGGCAAAAAGAGCGATCTTTCCTCGGCGGAGGAGATAAAGAGCTTTGAGGATCTGAAAGTCGTTGTGGAGGATATGACCGCGCGAAAGGACGAGCTTGGAATTGAGGGCGTTTTTGCTTCGACGAGCTTAAAGCCCGGTGAGGATTGGCGCTGGCAGACGCATTTGATGAATTTGCCTGTGTATTTTGAATTTGAGGATGCCGAGGGCGGTTCAGCCAACGCGGATTTGGACAGCTTTGAATTTACCTACGCGGAAAATTTCAGGAATATATTTGATTTGTATTTGAACAATTCCACCGTTGACAAAAAGCTGCTCGGCTCAAAGCTCGTCGGCGATTCGATGGCGGAATTTGCGCAAGGGAAGTGTGCCATGGTGCAGAACGGCAACTGGGCTTGGAGCCAAATTGCCGAGGTTACGGGCAACGTTGTCAGCGAGGACAATGTGAAGATGATGCCGATATATATGGGAATGGAGGATGAAGAGCATCAGGGCATATGCACGGGAACGGAAAATTTCCTCTGCATAAACCAAAAGGCGAGCGAAGAGGAACAGCAGGCGGCGCAGGACTTTTTGTATTGGCTGTTTTCGAGCGAAACGGGCAAGAGATATGTGACGGAGGAGCTTGGGTTTATAACTCCGTTTAACACGTTTTCCGAGGAGGACGTTTCGGACGACCCTCTTGCACAGGAGGTTGTGAGATGGATGAACAAGGAGGACGTCGAGACCGTGCCGTGGTATTTTACGGTGTTCCCGTCGCAGACGTTTAAATCGAATTTGGGCGACAACCTTTTGCTGTATGCTCAAGGGTCGAAGGAATGGGACGCGGTGAAGGCGGAGACCGTTGCCGATTGGAAAAAAGAAAGCGAAGCCTGAGGAAGTGACGTAATGAAAAAATATGCGCCTGTGTTTTTACTGCCGACGGGGGCGGCGTTTATCATAGCGTTCGCGGCGCCGTTCGTGATGGGGCTGTACCTGTCGTTCACGGAATTTACGACGGTGGACAGCGCAAAATTTGTGGGGATTGCAAATTATATAAAGGCGTTCGCGTCCGACAGCTCATTTTTAAACGCGCTGTGGTTTACGGTGAAATTTACGGTTGTGTCGGTTGTGACGGTGAACATTTTGGCATTTATGCTCGCCGTTGTGCTGACGAAGCCGCTAAAGGGAAGAAATTTTTACAGAACGGTCTTTTTTATGCCGAATTTAATCGGCGGAATTGTTTTGGGATATATTTGGAACGTAATTATAAACGGAATTTTGGCTTACGCGGGAGTCGATATAACCTACAGCGCCAATTACGGCTTTTGGGGGCTGGTGCTTTTGATGAACTGGCAGATGATAGGTTATATGATGATTATTTATATCGCGGGCATACAGAGCGTCGACCGCGCGCTGACAGAGGCAGCGTATATTGACGGGGCGACAAACCGTCAGGCGCTGTTTCATGTGACGATACCCTCGCTTATGCCGTCGATTACGATATGCACGTTTCTGACGCTGACAAATTCGTTTAAGCTGTTTGATCAAAATTTGGCGCTGACGGGCGGCGCGCCGGGGAAAAGCACGGCAATGCTGGCGCTCGACATTTACGACACGTTTTACGGGCGAATAGGTTGGCAGGGCGTGGGGCAGGCGAAGGCGGTTGTGTTCTTTGTGATTGTGGCGCTGATCGCGTTCGTGCAGCTTTATATTACGCGGTCAAAGGAGGTTGAAGCGTGAGCGGAGCTATGAGTGTGCGGCAAAAGTGGGGCTATTACGTCATTTTGACGATTGTGACGCTTATGTTTCTTTTGCCGATAGTTATTATATTTATAAATTCGTTTAAAAACCGTTTTGAGATTATGTCCTCTCCGTTTTCGCTGCCGCTTGGGGAGTCGTTTGCGGGACTCGCGAATTACATTTCGGGCGTAAACGCGTCGGGATTTTTCAAGGCGTTCGGAATAAGCGTGTTTGTGAGCGTCTTTTCGGTGGCGGTGATTGTGCTTTGCACGTCGATGGCGGCGTGGTATATAACGCGTGTTAAAACATTGTGGACGAAGATTTTATACTTTGCTTTTGTATTCAGCATGATTGTGCCGTTTCAGATGGTAATGTACACTCTGACATACGTTGCGGTGAAGCTCAATTTGGACAATCCCGTCGGAATAATATTCGTATATCTGGGGTTTGGCGCGGGGCTTTCGGTGTTCATGTTTTCGGGTTTTGTGAAAAGCGTGCCGGTTGAGATTGAGGAGGCGGCGAGAATTGACGGCTGCAATCCCATTCAGACGTTTTTCCACGTTGTGTTTCCGGTGCTAAAGCCGACGAGCGTGACGGTGGCGATATTGAACGCTATGTGGGTGTGGAATGACTATCTTTTGCCGTATTTGATATTGGGCGCAAAATACAAAACCATCCCGGTCGCGGTGCAGCTGACGATGCAGGGGGCATACGGCTCGGTGAACTGGGGCGGATTTATGGCAATGCTGACGTTGTCGATAATTCCGATAATTGTGTTGTATATTTTTGCACAGAGGTATATAATAGAAGGTGTACTGTCGGGTGCGGTTAAAGGATAAAAGATGTCGGGCGGCGCTGCCGCCCGACACGGGGACAACGCGGAGCGTTTTCCCCGTAAACCTCTTTCGGGCATCGCGCGCTTACGCTTACGCACGCCTGCGGCGTGCTACCGCGATAGAGGTGTCAAAACCCGCGCGCATGTCGCGGGTTTTGACGATTTCAAGCGGGGGAATTTCCTCCCCCCGCTCTCCCTCCGCAGGGACAACGCGGAGCGTTTTCCCTGCACCCTTTCGGGATCGGGTAATGTTTTTGATTTGAGGTGATGGAATGGATTTGAGGCGCAGGAGTGGGATTTTGATGCATATTACGAGCTTGCCGTCAAGATATGGGATTGGGACGATGGGCGAAGAGGCATATAAATTTGTTGATTTTTTGGAAAAGGCGGGGCAAAAGGCTTGGCAGGTGCTGCCTATAGGTCATACGTCGTTTGGAGATTCGCCTTATCAATCGTATTCGTCATATGCGGGAAATCCGTATTTAATAGATTTGGACGTGCTGATTAAAGAGGGGTTGCTTAAAAAAAGCGAGATTGAGGGAATTTTTTGGGGAAAGGATGAAACAAGGGTCGATTACGGGGCGCTTTATGCGGGGCGCTTTGAACCACTGAAAAAAGCGGCGGGGAGGCTGCTTGAAAATCCGCCGCTCGATTATTACACGTTTTTGGAGGAAAATTTGCTTTGGCTTGACGATTACGCGGCGTTTATGGCGATAAAGGAGCAAAACGGAGGGCGCGGGAGAGATGATTGGAAGCGGGATTTGAGATATAAAAACGAAATGTCGCGCTTTGCGGCGTCAAGCGTCGAGGCTGCGCTATACAAGGCGATACAGTATTTGTTTTTCAAGCAGTGGTTCAAGCTCAAGGAATACGCAAACGAAAAGGGAATTGAAATAATCGGCGACATGCCGATATACTGCGCGTCGGACAGTGCGGACGTGTGGGCGGAGCCGGAGGTTTTTGAGCTTGACGGCGAATATTTGCCCTCTCGCGTGGCGGGCTGTCCGCCCGACGCCTTTTCGCCGCTCGGGCAAAGGTGGGGCAATCCGCTCTACGATTGGAAGGCGCTTGAGGGGCGCGGGTATGATTGGTGGGAGAGGCGGATTGCGTTTGCTCTCAAAATTTTCGACACTGTGCGCATAGACCATTTTCGCGGGTTTGACAGTTATTTTGCGATTGACCGCCGCTATGAAACGGCGGTGAACGGGGAATGGGTCGAAGGACCCAAAACAAAAATTTTTGACGCGCTGAAGGACACGTTAGGGGATAATCTTCCCGTGATTGCGGAGGATTTGGGGTATTTGACCGACAGCGTGAGAAAGCTTTTGGACTATACCGGCTACCCCGGAATGAAGGTTTTGGAATTTGCGTTCGATTCGCGCGAGGGCGGGGAATATTTGCCGCACAATTACCCGCAAAACTGTGTTTGCTACATCGGGACGCACGACAACGACACGGCGGAGGGATGGTATAAAGAAGTTGACAAGCAAGACCGCGAGATGGCGCGAAGATATTTTAATTTGACCGAAGAAGAGGGCATAGCCTGCGGGCTTATGCACGGGGCTATGGCGTCAAATTCATTTTTGACGATTTTTCAAATGCAGGACGTTTTAGGCTTGGGGAGCGAATCGAGAATGAACACGCCCTCGACCTCGTGCGGAAACTGGCAGTGGCGCATGGAAAAGGGCGCGGCTTCGGAAAGAATTGCGGAAAAGCTGAAGGACATGACGCGCCTCTTTGGCAGATGATGAATTTGTTGCGAATTGCGGGTTGTAATTTGAATTGAGTTGTGATAATATATATTGTGGAAGCTTTAATTGACAGGAGAGGATTTTCAATGAAAATTTTAGATAAGTTAAAAAGGTTTGTTTTGGCGGAAGATATTGCAGATGAGGACGAGGAGCCGATAGAGGAGGAAAAGACGCCGCTCCCTCCGCTTGTGGATGAGCCGATGCCGCAGTATGACGATTTTAAGCTGCCGAAAATGCCCGAAGAAGAGAAAAAGGAAGAAAGCGGCGCGGCGCTGAGCTACCGCAAGCGCAAATACATCGAGGCAAAAACGAGGGACAATTTGGCGGCGGTTTTGAAGTGCTTGGCGCAGGTGAAGGTTATTGTGCCTGTTAAAAAGGGCGAGAGCATGAGAGCGGACGTGATGACGGACGCGGCGGGAAAAAGATATTTGCCCGTTTTTTCGCAGTACAGCGAAATAACCGAGGATTATAAAAATAATTTTACGCTGATAGAAGCGCCGTTTGTGAGCTATGTTGATCTTGCGCACCGGATGGAGGACATGTCGGGGCTTGTGCTTGACGCGTTCACGGAATCTATGGTACTCAATTTTGAGATAGCGGACGCGGTTGTGAGTTTGGCTAAATAAAAATACAAAAAATTTACATAAGGAGACGAAAAAATGATAGAGTACAGATACGACACGCAGCTTTTGATTGACGGGGATGAGCTTGACGAGGACGCGATAAACGATTATATTACCGATAATTTCAAGGGAGACTGCCTTATCGCGGTCGGCGACGAGGAAACCGTTAAGATACATTTTCATACAAATGAGCCGTGGGATGTGCTTAAATACTGCGCGTCGCTTGGCGAAATTTATGATATTGTGGTGGAGGATATGGACAGGCAGTCACGCGGATTAAAGGGCTGAAAAATCAATTTTTTTGGTTGAATAACAGTATAAAAAGAGCCCCGAGGCATTTTGACAATGTCTCGGGGCTCTTTTTGAAGGGATGGTTTCTATTAAAAGATTAGTTTGCGTTTTCAATCAGTCCGTAGAACTTGTTGTTGACTGTTCTGCCGACAAGCGTTGTGCCGCCGCTGTAGCTGCTGAGATTTGAAACGGAATACGATTTTCCGCTTGTCATGTCGGGGCTTGTGACAAAGATATAGCTCCAGCTGACTTCGGGAATGAACACAAGATTGCCGCTGTCGGTCGTTATCTTAACCGCGGTTCCGGCGCTGCCGCTCCTGTTGCTCGCAGAATACGAGCCCTGACCCGAAACCGAAACATTGACGCTCATGCCGCCTCTGTCAATTCCGACAAGCGTGCCGCCGGTAATCTTGAAATAATTGCTGTTCGAATCGCCGTAGTCGAATACGCCGTTGTCGGTTGAGGTGGGACCGTTTACAACAACGGTGCCGCCGCTCATTTCAATGTCGCCGTTAGAATCAAGTCCGTCGCCGCTCGCGACAACGTAGAGCAGTCCGCCCTTGATGTAGAGCATACCGTAGGAGGATGTGTCGTCCATGCCTTGGTCTTGTTGATTCCAGCCCTGTCCGCCGGTGTTCCAGCTTTGTCCTCCGGGATTTCCGCCGACTGCCATGAGCGACATTGTCGACGTGGTGCCGTCCTCGGCATAATCGCCCGCAGCGTTGACGCCGTCGTCGGAAGAAACGATATACGTTGTGCCGCTCAATACGTTTATAACGGAGCCCTCGATGCCCTCGTAGGATTCGGTTATGTTAATTTCAAAATCGTCGTCCGAACCGCCCGAAGTGCCGAGAGTTAATACGTAGTCCGCGTGTATGCCGTCATCGTCGCTTGCAAGCGTCATGCTGCCGCCGGTTATCGTTATGTTGTAATTTGAATGAATTGCGTCGTCATAGCTGTCGACCGTTATGTCGCCGCCGGTAATGTTGAGCTCGGTCAACGACTTTATGCCCTTGCTGCTGTTATTGGTCGAGTTGCCTGTCGTCGTCACGTCAATCGTGCCGCCGGAGATATTTATCGTTCCTTCAACGGCAACGCTTGCCGACGAAATGTCGCCGGTATAGACCGCAAGCTCCGCAACGCTGCTCCAGCCCGAAACCGTGTTGCCCTCAAAGGTGAACTTGACGTATCTCGCGTTTTGATTGATGCTCACATAAATCATGTCGCCGCTCGACGCAACGCTGTTTCCGCTGTAAATTGTGGTATAGGAAGAATTGTCGTCCGAAACCGCAACGCTGTAGGGAATTGTTCTGCTGTCGCCGTACTTCATAAATTGTACGCCCACGCAGGTTATATCAATCTCGCTGCCAAGGTCAATAACGGCATATGCCGTGCCCTGCGACGCCCAAACTGTTGAAGAATTGCCGTCAACCGCATTGCTGCCGGGGTTATTCGATTCGGGCTGCTGGCTGAATGTGCAGTCGGGTGCCGAAATCGAAATTTGCGTGCCCTCGGCTTCGTCTATTGTTGTGCCGGTGTCGCCCGATTCGCCCGCCTGGAAGCCGTCGCGCGGGGTGGTGATTGTTATAGTGCCGTCGGTTACATCGATGTCGGCGGTAGCCTTTATGCCGTCCTCGCTCGCTTTAATCGTAAATGTGCCGCCCGAAATTGAGATGCAGCCGTTGGCGTTTATTTCGCCGTCAACGTCTTCATCTGTTGCGACGCCGTTCGCTTTGATGGCTTCGGTCGTCGAGGTAATGTTGAACGTGCCGTCCGAGATGTCGATAAGCGCGCCCGCCTGAATGCCGTCGGTTGTGGAGACGATTGTGAACTCGCCGCCCGATATGGTAACTTATTAGCCATCGATATTTGCGTACTCGCCCGAGTATTAGTCAAACGAGTCGCGCTAAATGGGGAGGGAGGCGTGGGGTACGGTGTCCAAGACATTGTCGTCGTCATCGATGGTGACAAGTCTTACCTCGTTTGCCTTGATGCCCTCGGTGCCGGAGGTGATCTCAAGTGTGCCGCCCGAAATTGTGACAGATGCGTCCGCCTGAATGCCGTCGCCAAACGGAGCCTCAAGAACGAACGTGCCGCCCTTTATTTCAACCGTGCCCTTGCCGTCCTCTATGTACCCCGTGTCGGAATCAATCGCGTCGCTCTTTATCGCGTCGCCCTCCGCCGCGTATACTGTGACCGTGCCGGTCTTCGCCGTGAACGAAACGCTGTTGTCGCCTTTGATGGCGTTGTTTAACGCCGTAACGGTGATGCTCGCGTTTTTCTTTACCGACAAATCCGCGCCGCAGACGATGCCGTTTTTAACGTTCGCGTTGACAACGAGCGTGCCCGCGCCGGTTATGTCCATGTCGCGCTTTGAATAGAAGCAGCCCTTGGGCGCTTTTGATGTTGTGTATGTAGTGTAGTCGGCAGTATCGACAAATGTATTTACCGTGTCGTCGCCCAAGACAATTGTGATAATGCCGTTTGCCGCGTTAAACGGCGCGCTTGTGCTCGACGCCACCGTGACTCCGTTGAGGTTGATTGTGACGCTGTCCTTCTTGCCCACGTCGTCGGAGACAACGATCTGCCCGTCGTAAAGCTTGCCCTCAAATGTGTATTCGCCCGCAGCCGTGATTGTTACGGTTGTGCCGTCAACCTCCACGTTTTCAACGCCTGTCGCGTTGACGCTGCTGCCCAAAAGATGAATTATGCCGTCGCCTGTTTCCTCGGTTTCGGTCGCTTCCTCGCTTTCTGTCGCTTCCTCCGCAGAAAGTTCGATTTCGCTGAAAACATCCGTTAAAGGACGCATGTTTTCGTCCCAAACGTAAAGCGTGCCGCCATCTGAACCCGCAAGCGTGACAACCGTGTCGCCGGAGGTTAATGCAGCTTCCGCCATGCTGACGCTGCCGTCCGCGTCTTTGTAATAAACCCTTGCCGTTTCGCTTTCGTCGGACGTTATTGTGACGGTCAAGGTTTCACCGTCCGACACCGCGCTTTTGACGCTCGCCGCCGAAACGGACATGCTCCACGCCATCACCGCCGCAAGACCAAGCGACGCACCTCTTTTAAGAAATTTCATAAATTCCGCTCCTTTCCGATATTGTACGTATATCATTGTAGTCATTTTATGTTAAAACTGTGTGATACCTTTGTAAATTATCACAAAAAAGAGCATAAAAAGGCTGCATTTTGGTTTAAAACTCAAAATGCAGCCTTAGAGTAATTAGCAGTTAGCAATTAGAAATTAGAAATTGAGGAATAAAAACGCTTTGCGTTTTTGATAAAATCAAATTTTGCAAAGCAAAATTTGTACCGGAATTGCTAATTGCACATTGCTAATTGCTAATTTGAATTACATATTTACCGAATAGTTCGGGGCTTCCTTGGTGATGGAAATGTCGTGGGGATGGCTCTCACGCAGACCGGCATTGGAGATGCGGACAAATTTGCCGGTTTGCTTCAAAATTTCGAGGCTTGCGGCGCCGCAGTAGCCCATGCCGGAGCGCAGACCGCCCAGAAGCTGGAAGATTGTCTCCGAAAGCGGTCCCTTGTAGGGAACTCTGCCTTCGACGCCCTCGGGAACAAGCTTTTTGCTGCCTGTTTGGAAATAGCGGTCGCGGCTGCCCTGTTCCATTGCGGAGATGGAGCCCATTCCGCGGTAAACCTTGAACTTTCTGCCCTGATAGATTTCGGTGTCGCCGGAGCTTTCGTCGCAGCCGGCAAAGAGCGAGCCAATCATGATGACGTCCGCGCCCGCGGCGATTGCCTTGGGGATGTCGCCGCTGTATTTAATGCCGCCGTCGGCGATAACGGGAATGTTATATTTTGCCGCCGCGCTGTAGGCGTTCATAATTGCCGTGAGCTGCGGAACGCCGATGCCCGCAACGATACGCGTTGTGCAGATTGAGCCGGGACCGATGCCGACCTTAATTGCGTCAACGCCCGCTTTAATCAAATCCTCGGCAGCTTCGGCGGTGGCAATGTTGCCTGCGATGAGCTGCAAATCGGGGAATGCGGTTTTAATTTTATCTATACATTTAAATATGTTCAAGCTATGACCGTGAGCGCTGTCGAGCACGATAACGTCGACCTTGGCGTTGACGAGCGCTTGGACGCGATCCAAAACGTCGTTCGTTATGCCGACTGCCGCGCCGGCAAGAAGCCTGCCGCTTTCGTCGCGCGCACTGTTCGGATATTGAATTTCCTTCTTGATGTCCTTTATTGTGATAAGACCCTTGAGGTTGAAATCCTTATCGACAATCGGAAGCTTTTCAATCTTGTGCTTGCTTAAGATTTCTCTCGCTTCTTCAAGGGTTGTGCCCTCGGGGGCAGTGATGAGATTTTCCTTTGTCATAACCTCGCCGATGGAGCGGTTGTAATCAGTTTCAAAGCGGAGGTCGCGGTTGGTGAGAATGCCGACAAGCTTGGTGCCCTCGACAATCGGCACGCCCGAAATTCTGTATTTGCCCATGAGCGCGTCGGCTTCAAAGAGCTTGTGCGTCGGGGTGAGGAAAAACGGATCGACAATGACGCCGTGTTCGCTTCGCTTGACCTTGTCAACCTCGCTCGCCTGAGCCTCAATAGTCATATTTTTGTGGATAATGCCTATGCCGCCTTCACGGGCAATCGCAATTGCCATCGCCGATTCGGTGACGGTGTCCATTGCGGAGCTCATGAGCGGAATGTTGAGCTTTATTTTGTTTGTAAGCCGTGCGGTGACGTCGATGCCAGTCTGATACACATCGGATTTCTGCGGAATTAAGAGCACGTCGTCAAACGTCAGCCCCTCGTAAAGAACCTTGTCCATAACTCACACACCTTTCCCTGAATTTTTGTATTTTAAATTATTATATCAAATTATTTCAATGTCG
>JAJQCX010000184.1 GCA_021202495.1 Clostridia bacterium
ATATATTGACTTTCAGAGAAAATAGCAATATAATACGCATTGAAAAATATCCGGCAGACACCGGCTGCGACAGCCGCGATGTTGTGCCGGTGCTTATTTTGAAAAGAAACGGAGGAAAGAAATGTTATGAGACCAAATTTTTTCGTCCGAGGCGTTCGTTGGGAAGCGCTGTGCGGCGATGGGCTATGAATAATTTAAGCCTTTTCGTACATGAAGAAATAAGTAACGGACAGAGGGTGAGTTTGTAAAACATGAATAATGAAAAGGATGCAAAAAAGTCTCCTAAAGCGTGGAGAAACGGGCTTATTATCGCGGTCGTAGTAATGGTCGGAAGCCTTATCGGAAGTCTTCTTATCGGCTCGGGCGATAAGAGCGAAACGGTGAAGGAGGCGATAAAGGACGCGGTGCTCCATGAGAGCGGGAAGGTCAGCCTTTTCGGGATAAAGGAGGTAAATCCGGCGCTCATTTCGGCATTTACGGTGACGATACTGCTGCTCATTTTCGCAGCATTGATAAGAATTTTCGTCATTCCGAAGTTCCGCTATGTGCCGGGAAAATTCCAGCTTCTTTTGGAGACGTGGGTAGGGCTTTTTGACAATCTCGCAAAGACGAACAGTCCGCACCGAAACGGCTTTTTGGGAGCGTATGTTTTCGCGGCGGGAAGCTATATTTTTGTGAGCACGGTGTTTGAGCTTTTCGGCTGGCAGGTTGTGAACACAAACGGCGAGTCGATGGCGCTGCCGGCGCCGCTTTCCGACATAAACGCGGCGATTGCGCTGGGATGCCTGTCGTATTTGATAATATTGTCGGGCGGCATAGCCTGAGCCGGAGTGAAAGGCGTGGGAAGAACGTTAAAGGACTTTTCGCTGCCTATCTCGATGAGCTTTCGTCTTTTCGGCGCGCTCTTGAGCGGACTTTTGGTGACGGAGCTTGTGTATTACTACATCAATTTAAGCTTTGTTTTGCCTGTGATTGTGGGCATTTTGTTCACGCTGATGCACGCGCTGATACAGGCATACGTTTTGACAATGCTGACGGCGCTTTTCTACGGCGAGGTTTCCGAGCCGCCGAAAAAGAAGGAGCGCAAAAAGAAAAACGCTAAAGCCCCTGCGGGCAATTGAAAATTTGGGAGGTAATTATTATGTCGAAGAATATTAAAAGAATTTTTGCGGCGCTTGCACTTGCGCTGTTGATTGTGGGAATGTGCGTATCGGCTTACGCTGCGCCGGAGGATATGGGAAGACCCGACGGAGCTATGGACGGACAGGCAGTTGTTACGGAAGCAGCTACGGATGACGGAACGTCGGCAAAGGCGATTGCGGCTGCGATCGCGATTGGTCTCGCATCGGCGGGCGGTGCTGTCGGCATGGGCTTGGCTATCGCAAAATCGGTTGAGGGCATTTCCCGTCAGCCCGAGGCAGACGGCAAAATAAGAACAAGCCTTATGCTCGGTTTGGTTTTCGTTGAGACGGCAATCATTTACGCATTGATAGTTGCAATTTTGATTATATTTGTACTGTAAGGGAGGCAGGCAGCAATGAGTATCCCTTTGAATATTGACTGGCAGCAGATATTGCTGCACCTCTTTAACTTCGCCATCTTGGGCGGAGGATTGTATCTTTTGCTGTACAAGCCCGTTAAGGATTTTATGGACAAGAGGGTCCAATACTACAGCGAAATGGAGCAAAAGGCGAACGAGACTTTGAGCGAGGCGGAAAAGCTCAAGGGCGACTATGCCGCGCAGATTGAAAAAGCGGACGATGAAATTGCGGAAAAGAAGGCAAAAGCCGCAAAGGATGCGGAAGCTTTGGCGGAGGAAAAGATTAAAGAGGCAAGCGAGCAGGCTGTGAAAATAATCGCGGACGCGGAGGAAAACGCGGCACTTGAAAAGCAGAAGATGATAACCTCCGCGCGGCAGGAAATTGTGGAGCTTGCAGCCGCCGCGACAAAGAAGCTTGTGAAGGAGTCGCTGGATAAGGCAAAGGAGAGCGGAGCGAATGAATGATAATAAAACGCTTGACCGTGCCGAAAAGTACCTTGAACAGCTCCATGAGGACTGGAAGTCGGCGGCGCTTAAAACGAGCGACGATTTAATTCCGCTCTTGCAGGAGAGCATACGCAACTGGACGCCCGTCGCGCTGGAGCAGGAATACGGCGAAGTGCTGAGTGTGGGCGACGGAATTGCGAATGTAAAGGGATTGGAAAACGCGGCTTACGGCGAGATATTGATTTTTGAAGCGGGAATAAGGGGCATGGTGCAGGATTTGAAGCGCGACCACATAGGCTGCATTCTTTTCGGCGACGACCGCGAAATTTCGGAGGGCAGCAGCGTGAGACGCACCGGTAAAACCGCAGGCATTCCTGTGGGCGAGAGCTTTTTGGGAAGAGTTTCCGACGCACTGGGAAGTCCCATTGACGGAAAAGGACCCATCATCACGCGCGAATACCGCCCGATTGAAACCAAAGCGCCCGGAATTATTGACCGTCAGCCGGTTAATAAGCCGATGGAGACGGGACTTTTGGCGATAGATTCAATGTTTCCGATTGGACGCGGGCAGCGCGAACTGATAATCGGAGACAGGCAAACGGGAAAAACGGCGATTGCGATTGATACAATGTTAAACCAAAAGGGCAAGGACGTTGTCTGCATTTATGTTGCGATAGGGCAAAAGGCGAGCACGGTGGCGCACATTGTCGATGCGCTTCAAAAGCACGACGCGATGAGCTATTGCGCGGTTATCGTCGCGTCGGCGTCGGATTCCGCACCGCTGCAGTACGTTGCGCCGTATGCGGGCTGTGCGCTCGGAGAATATTTCATGAACAAGGGACGCGACGTTTTGATAGTCTATGACGATTTGTCAAAGCACGCAATCGCGTACAGAGCGCTGTCGCTTCTTTTGGAGCGTTCGCCGGGGCGTGAGGCATATCCGGGCGACGTGTTCTATTTACATTCAAGGCTTTTGGAGCGTTCGGCGCATCTTTCGGAGGAAAGAGGCGGCGGAAGCATGACCGCGCTGCCGATTGTCGAAACGCAGGCGGGGGACGTGTCGGCATATATACCGACTAATATAATTTCAATTACAGACGGACAGATATTCCTTGAAAGCGATTTGTTCTTTTCGGGACAACGGCCTGCGGTAAACGTTGGACTTTCGGTTTCGCGTGTGGGCGGCGACGCGCAGACAAAGGCGATGAAAAAGGCGGCGGGAACGATAAGACTTGATTTGGCGCAGTACCGCGAAATGGAAGTATTTACGCAGTTTTCGAGCGATCTGGACGAGGCGACGAAAAATCAGCTCGTCTACGGTCAAGGCTTGATGGCGCTTTTGCGGCAGAAGCAGTATTCTCCGTTTAAGCAGCATGAGCAGGTCGTAATGCTGACGGCGGCGTTAAATCACGTTATGCAGCATATCCCGGCGAAAGATATCGGCGCGTTCCGCGATGGGCTTATCGAATATGTGGCGGACAAGGCGAGAGACATTTGCTTTGAAATTGACCGCACGGGAGTGCTTGACGACGAAGGGCGAAAAGAAATACTGCGTTTGGCAAAGAAATTCGAGTCCGAATGGAAGGGCGAAAAAATAAACTGAGGACGGGTGAATCATTATGGCAAACACGAAAGAGATAAAAACCAGAATGAACAGCGTCCGCGACACACAAAAAATCACGAACGCGATGTATCTTATCGCGTCGACGAAGCTGAGAAAGACGAAGGCGGAGTTTGACCGCGCAAGACCGTATTTCCGCTCGTTGCAGGGTGAGATAAAGCGTATTTTCCGCACGGCGAAGGACGTTGAAAGCAGATACTTTTATCCCGCGGACGGAAGCCCGATGCCGGACGGGGCATACGGCTGTCTTGTCATTACGGCTGATAAGGGGCTTGCGGGCGCGTATAACTTAAATGTTATAAAGAAAGCGCAGCAGCTTTTGGCGGAGCATGAAAACACAAAGCTTTTTGTCGTGGGAGAATACGGGCGGCAGTTTTTCATGCAGCACGGAATTCCGATTGAGCAGAGCTTTCTCTACACGGCGCAGAACCCGACGATGCAGCGGGCGAGAGAAATAAGCGCGGTTTTGCTCGACCGCTTTGACACGGGCGAGCTGACGAAAATATTTATCATATTTACCGACATGAAAAACAGCTTAAACGAGGAGGCACGTGTGGAAAGGCTTTTGCCGTTCCACAGAAAAAGGTTTGCCGATACGGACGCAAAGGAAAGACCGGTTACGACGAGCTTTGAATTTTCGCCTTCGATAGGCGAGGTTTTGGACACGGTGATACCGAGCTATGTTGCGGGATATATTTACGGCGCGCTTGTCGACAGCTTTTGCAGCGAGCAAAATTCTCGAATGACAGCGATGGACGCGGCAAACCGCAACGCGGAAAAGCTGCTCGCGAATTTGTCGGTTGAATACAACAGAGTGCGCCAGGCGGCTATAACAAGGGAAATAACCGAGGTTTCCGCCGGGGCGAAGGCACAGAGAAGAAAACGCGAAAGGGAGGCGGCCAAAGGATGATTACAGGCAAAATAGCGGAGGTTTCGGGCCCTGTTGTGGATGTTGAATTTCCGCATGGGCAGCTTCCGAAAATAAAGGAAGCGTTGAAAGTTCAAGTAAACGGCAGCGAAAGAGTGATGGAGGTCGCGCAGCACGTCGGAGGAGACGCCGTGCGCTGCATAATGCTTGCCGAAAGTGAGGACTTGACGCGCGGCATGGAGGTTGTTGCCCAAGGCAGCGCGATAAGCGTTCCCGTGGGTGAGGCTACATTGGGCAGAATGTTCAACGTTTTGGGAAAGCCTATCGATGGCGGAGAAGAACCCGAAAACTGCGAAAAATGGGAAATACACAGAAAAGCTCCTTCATTTGAGGAACAGAAACCCGCAACCGAGATTTTGGAGACGGGCATAAAGGTTATCGACCTTTTGGAGCCGTACCCCAAGGGCGGAAAGATAGGTCTTTTCGGCGGCGCGGGCGTCGGCAAAACGGTTTTGATACAGGAGCTTATTCACAACGTTGCGATGGAGCACGGCGGATATTCCATCTTTACCGGCGTAGGCGAGAGAAGCCGCGAGGGCAACGACCTTTGGCGCGAGATGCAGGAGAGCGGCGTCGCGGAAAAAACGGCGCTCGTTTTCGGGCAGATGAACGAATCGCCGGGCGTTCGTATGCGTGTGGCGCTTTCGGGACTGACGATGGCGGAATATTTCAGAGACAAAGAGAAAAAGGACGTTTTGCTCTTTATAGATAATATTTTCCGTTTTGTTCAGGCAGGCAGCGAGGTTTCGACGCTTCTCGGACGTATGCCGTCGGCGGTAGGCTATCAGCCGACGCTCGCGAGCGAAATGGGAGAGCTGCAGGAGAGGATTACCTCGACAAAGAGCGGCTCCGTTACGTCGGTTCAGGCGATATATGTGCCGGCGGACGATTTGACAGACCCCGCTCCGGCGACAACGTTTACACATCTTGACGCGACGACGGTTTTAAGCCGTAAGATTTCGGAGCAGGGCATTTATCCCGCGGTTGACCCTCTTGGCTCGACATCACGTATTCTTGAAGCCGACGTTGTCGGGCAGGAGCATTACGAAACGGCGCGCAGAGTGCAGGAAATTTTGCAGAAATATAACGAGCTGCAGGACATTATCGCAATACTCGGCATGGACGAGCTGGGCGAAGAGGATAAGCTCACGGTTATGCGCGCGAGAAAAATTCAGCGCTTTTTGGCGCAGCCGATGCACGTTGCGGAAAAATTCACGGGCATGGCGGGCGTATATGTTCCGCTGAAAGAAACTGTGCGCGGATTTACCGCGATTGTGAACGGCGAGGCTGACAATTTCCCCGAAGCTGCATTTTACAACGTCGGAACGCTTGACGACGTGGCGCGCAAGGCGAAAGAGATGGGGGCATAAGCATGAGTACCTTTCAGGTCTATATTTTGGAGGCTGACAAGGATTTCTACGAGGGTCCGTGCGAGTCGCTTGTCGTGCCGACAATGACGGGGCAACTGGGCGTTTTGGCACATCACAGCAACATGATTGCCGCGATTGTGCCGGGGCTTTTGACCTACAAGGTGCCGGGCGAGGAAATGAAGGAGGCAGCCGTTTCGGCGGGGCTCATTAAAATAGAAAACAACGAGGTGCTCGTTTTGGTCGAATCGGCGGAGCTGCCGGAAGAGATTGACGAAAACCGCGCAAAACGCGAAGCGGACGAAGCGAAGGAAGCAATTCTTCAAAAGAGAAGCATATTGGAATACCGTGTGGCGCAGGGGCGCTTGACAAGGACGATAAACCGTTTGAAGATAAAAAATCTTTACGGATAATGGCATAATAGCTTTTTTGTTGAAAAAATATCCTCAAAATAAGCAAAAAATTGCGAAAAGGTATTGAAATCTTTAAATAAAGTGTGCTATAATAAGCCGACGCGTTAAATTTTGGAGGTGAAAAAAAGATGAATAAGACTGAATTGATAGCTGCAATAGCTGAGAAGAGCGGACTTTCCAAGAAGGATTCCGACGCGGCTCTCACGGCGGTGGTAGAGTCGATTACCGATGCACTCAAAGCCGGCGACAAGGTTGCGCTCATGGGCTTCGGAACGTTTGAAGTTAGAGAAAGAGCGGCACATGTCGGCAAGAACCCCGCTACAGGTGAAAGCATTGACATTCCCGCATGCAAGACGCCCGCGTTTAAAGCAGGTAAGTCTTTAAAAGATGCAGTCAATAAGTAAGTCATTGAAAAATTGACGATACAAAAAAGACGGTTGCGAGTGCAGTCGCCTTTTTTGTGTGCAAAAATGTTGATAAACGATATAAAAAAATAATTTTTTTGTGCAAAAGTGACAAAAATCTATTGCAAAAGATGAAAAAGAGATGTATAATACAATAAATTCTTTATCTGGAGGGATTAGTTGTGAAACGAATTTTGGCAGTCATTGTCGCGTTGGCGATGATGATAAGCGTTGTTCCCGTTTTTGCGGCGGACGGCGCGGAGGACATTACGATTGTGGTTGACGGTGTGACGATTGAACCCGTCGATGTGAACGGAAATGCTGTTGAGCCGTTTATCGAGGACGGAACGACGTATTTGCCGGTGAGAGCCGTTGCGGAGGCGCTTGGGCTTTCGATTGACTGGGACAACGACACGAGAACCGTAGTTATCGGCGAAAAGGGCGATAAGGCGGAGCTTGGCGATGTTATCAACATCACAATCGACGGCGAAATTTTTATTGCCACGGATGTGAACGGAACTGTTGTCGAACCGCAAAATGTTGACGGGTCGGTATTTATCCCCGTAAGGGCGATTGCCGAGGCGTTCGGTATGGAGGTTTCGTGGGATCAGGAAACCTTGACGGTGACGATTACATCATCCGCAGAAGATGACGACGAGATCGGCAACAAGTATTATGTTATCACAAACGTCGGCACGGGCAAGGCGCTTGCGGCGGTTGATTTTTCGCAGGATAACAGCGCAAAGCTGACGACCGTCGAATATGACGAGGTTTCCGACGACATCACATGGAGACTCGGCAGAATGGGCAGCGGCATATACAGCGTTTCAAACGCTGCGTCGGGCAAATCAATAGACGTGCCTTCGGCATCGACCGAGGAGGGCACTGCGCTCATCATTTACGATTCCAACGGCAACAACAACCAAAAGTGGGAATTTGAAGAAGTTGAAGACGGAGTATATACTCTGAAAGTAGTACATTCGGGTCTCTATATGGACGCTTCGGGCGACACGCTTGTACAGGCGGCGGAAACCGGCAGCGATTATCAGAAGTGGACGCTCACTTATGTGAAGGATTCCATACTCTTGAGCGTTATGAGCTCCGACGGCTGGCAGCTTTTGGACGAGGCTGTTCAGGACGGATTTGAAAGATACATGTTCGGCAGCCTTCCCGCTTGCTACACCGTGGCAAACAGCGCGGAAAACTATTTTATCGCGAACGATTTTGAAAACGCTTCCGCAGAGCTGCAGAAGGAAATGATTTTGACAA
Source organism: Clostridia bacterium (assembly GCA_021202495.1). Classification (GTDB taxonomy): domain Bacteria; phylum Bacillota; class Clostridia; order UMGS1883; family UMGS1883; genus JAJQCX01. The sequence continues at coordinate 7,990 of JAJQCX010000184.1, forward strand.
CTCTTACATATACGGCTTACGGACAGGTTACGGGCGACAAGCTCGATCAGACGTGTGCGGCGTATGAAATTGTGAACGAATACGTTGACGAGGATTACGACATTTGGCGCGGTTCGAGAGAAAAGTGCTGGATTTATGAAGTCGAAATGGAAGGCGACGTTGAAGGCACTGTTCACAAGTTTACGATGGTAAGCAACGAGGAAGACTCGGAAATGGTTCAAATCATGATCGAGGCTCTCGGCGCATTCCCCTATGCGGTGAGACAGTATGTTACATGCCTTATTTGGAAATGGGGCGACAATGCCAACAACTACAACGGCGGCGGCAACACAATTTGGGCAAGACTTAACTGGAAGCCGAGCAAAAATTCCGTTATTCAGACACTTGCGCATGAGCTCGGACACATTCTTGATTCCAATCAGCTTGAAGATATGATGATTTGGTCTGTGGCTGAGGCTATGGACGCGGTGCCGATTTCGTCCTACGGTTCGAGCAACCAGGCGGAGGATTTGGCAGAGATGCATCGTCTTTACTGGACGACGCTTGGTCGCGACACAGAGGAAGCGGTAGCTGAGGTTTATCCCAACCGTTTGAAGGTTTTGAAGGGACTTTTGTACCGCGCGGACAAGGAATATTTTGCGGAATTTGCGGATTGTGAGCAGTTCATTTTGGACATTAAAGCGGCGATTGACGCTTACGGCGACAGCGCGACGGCTGCAATGCTCGATATGGGTCAGTATTATAAGATAGAGGATGCGGAAACGGGTCTTTGCTGGACGATTGAAAATTCGTCGATGGACAACACCGCAAGAGTTGTGCTTGAGGAATACACGGGCGCGGACAATCAGAAGTTCAGCGTTGAGGCATACGGTGGAATTGTAAGATTTACGAACAAGAACAGCTCTCTTCCCATTCAGTTCAACACAAGCGCAATGGACAACAAGGCGCTCACGCAGTACGGCGGCGAGTGGGCTGTTGAAGAGTATATTGAGCTGCGTGAGGTTGACGGCGGCTTTGAAATGTGGTCAAAGAGATACGATTTGGCGGCTGTTGCGACAACGGTCGGCGTAGGCGACGATTTTGTGCCGTTCGTATCGCAGGGACACACGGCGTCTGTTTGGAAGATTGAGGCTGTTGAAAAGGCGGCTGACATTGAATACCGTACAATATCGGTTACACAGGGCAGCAATGTGAAATATCTTGTACTTGATGATGGATTGTCGCTTGTTGATTCTATCACCGACGAGCAGACGGATGCTTGGATTTTGATGCCTGTTGGCGACGCATATACGATTGTTGACGTTGCAACCGGCAAGGCGATTGACATTTCCGGCGGAAGCACAGACGCGGGCGCAAGTCTCATTGCGTATAATTTGTCGAAGGACGACAACCAGCTCTTCTATATGGAGGCATCCGGAGACGGTTATCTTTTGAAGATGAAGCACTCCGAGCTCTATCTCACAGTGAACGATGACGGCACGATAACTCAGGAGGAACGCGATTCGAGCAAAAATCAGGTATTTGTGTTCGAGACGCTGAAAGCTGCGGAAGAATAAATAAAATTCAAAATACCTCTCCTTTCGGGGAGGTATTTTGAATTTTTTGTAAAAGTTTTTAACGCGGTTTGTTACATGCCAATCAATGCGCTTGACTTAGTAAAAAACAAGTGATATAATAATTCGGAATTAAAGGAAGAAAAGGAAGTAATGACTTATGACGAAGGTAAATATTATATCGGGCTTTTTGGGAGCGGGCAAGACGACGCTCATTAAGAAGCTCATAAGCGAGGTTTTCAAGGGCGAAAAGCTGATACTCATTGAAAACGAATTCGGCGAAATAGGCGTTGACGGCGGCTTTTTGCAGGATGCGGGCATTGAAATTAAGGAAATGAATTCCGGCTGCATTTGCTGCTCGTTGCTGGGTGACTTTTCAAAGGCGCTCAAAGAGGCGAGAGAGACATATGCTCCCGACAGAATAATCATCGAGCCTTCAGGTGTCGGCAAGCTTTCGGACGTTATCGCGGCGGTTGAAAACACGAAGGATGCGGAGCTCGTTGTGGATGCGTGCATAACCGTGGCGGATGCGTCGAAGTGCAAAATGTACAGAAAGAATTTCGGCGAATTTTATGAAGATCAGGTGTCGTTTTCGTCGTGCGTGCTTTTGACGAGAACAGACAAGCTTTCGGTTGAGAAGATACAGTCGGCGGTTGAGGTGATTAAGGACATAAATAAGGACGCCGCAATTATAACAACGCCGCTCGCGATGCTCTCTGCGGAGCAGCTTGTTGATGCGTTTAACAAGGGCAAGCTTGAGGAAGAAATGCTCAAAGAGGCGATGCACGAGCACGAGGAGCACGAAAAAGAGCACGAGCATCACCACCATCACGACCACGATGAGGAAGGACACGAGCACCACCATCATGACCACGATGATGAGCATGAGCACCGCCATCATCATGACCATGATGAGGACGAGCACGAACATCACCATCACCATCATCATGACCATGACGAAGATGGGCACGAGCACCATCATCACCATCATGCCGACGAGGCGTTCACTTCGTGGGGCTTTGAAACGCCGGCACTCTATGAAAAGAGCGAGATTGAGAAAATTCTCAAGGCGCTTGACAGCGGCGAATACGGCGCAATCCTCAGAGCGAAGGGCATGGTAAATTCCGCATCGGGCGAATGGGTTTACTTTGATTATGTGCCCGAGGAATACGACGTAAGATGCGGACAGCCGTGCTATACGGGCAAAATCTGCGTCATAGGCGCGGAATTGAAGGAAGAAAAGTTGGCTGAACTCTTTAGGAAATGAGGTGCGGCGAATGTTTGCCGAGAGAAATGTGCCGGTTTTTATAATAAACGGCTTTCTTGAAAGCGGGAAAAGCACGTTTATTCAAAATGCCATCATCAGAGACCCAAAAATGCTCAAGGAAAAGGTTTTGGTGATAGTGTGCGAGGAGGGCGAGGTCGAATATGACGACGTGCCGCCGAGCGTTATAATATATAATATCGATAAAAAGGAGCAGATTGCATCCGACGTTTTCGCCAAGCTGCGGGAAAAATATCGCCCGACGTATGTTATAATAGAATACAACGGAGTATGGGGGATGCAGCAGCTTTACAACACTCCGCTGCCCAAGGCGTGGAAATTTGCCGACCAGCTGACGATTGTCGACGGGGAAACTTTTACAAGCTATTACGCGAACATGAAGAGCATTTTTGCCGATATGATGCGCAAATCCTCGACCGTTGTGATAAACCGCTGTCAGAGAACGGACGATTTTAAGACGTACAAAACGAATGTGAAAATGGCAAATCCGCAGGCGGATATTATGTATGTGAACGACGAGGAAGGCATAATGGACATTATGCTGGAGGAGGATTTGCCGTATAATCTGAACGACCCCGTTATTGAGCTTAATAAGGACACATTTGTCATTTGGTATATTGACATGGTTGACAATGTTGACCGCTATGTCGGCAAAACAGTGGAATACGTCGCGCAGGTTGCAAAGCCGGATTATTTCAGAGACGACTTCTTTTTCCCGGGAAATTCGGTTATGACCTGCTGTGCGGATGACATGCAGTTTTTGGGTTTTGTGTGCCAATATGACAAGGCGTCAACGCTTAAGGAAGGCGGCTATGTAAGAGTGCGTGCGGAGATAAGGAACGAATTTGCCCCCGAATATGAGGAGGAGGGTCCTGTGCTTTACGCAAAAAGCGTTGTGCCGATAGCAAAGCCGAGGAAATAAAGGGAATAAATTTTTGTGAAATGCTCATAATAATTCATGGAGGCGATATTCATGGATTATTTATGGGCATTTCTTGTCGGAGGGGCGATTTGTGCGATTGGGCAGATTTTGATTGACAGAACGTCGCTGACGCCGGCGAGGATATTGACGGGGTACGTTTGTGCGGGAGTGATTCTATCCGCGATAGGCGTTTATGATTATATTGTCGATTTTGCGGGCGCGGGAGCGACGGTGCCGCTGACAGGTTTTGGGCACAATTTGTTCAAGGGCGTTAAAACGGGGATTGAAGAGGACGGATTTTTTGGGCTCTTTACGGGACCGATTGGCGCGGCGGCGGGAGGCTTGGGCGCGGCGATAATTTTCGGCTTGGCGGCGGCGCTTATTTCCAAGCCCAAAATGATAAATTAAATATAAATTTGTTGAAAGTATGAAAAATATGTGCTATACTGATAAAAGATATAGTATGATTTCCGAAAAGGAGTTGGAGTTGTTATGCACAGAGAGAGCTGTTATTATAGGAAGCGGAAACGTCGGGTCGACGATTGCTTACACGCTGGCTGTTAAGGGACTTTTTGAGGACATCGGGATTATCGATCTTGACCGCGACAAGGCGGAGGGCGACGCGATGGACATAAGCCACGGCGTTTCGTTTGTGAAGCCGACGAGCATTGTTTCGGGCGGATATGATTTGTGCAAAAACGCGGATATTGTTATCATCACGGCGGGAGCGAATCAGAAGCCCGGCGAGACGAGGCTCGATTTGTTAAAGAGAAATATTGCCGTATTTAAGAGCATAACCGATAACATGAAGCAGAAGGTGACGGGCGAGCCGATTGTGCTCGTTGTGTCAAATCCGGTGGACGTTTTGACATATGTCACGAGCAAGCTCTTGGGCTATAAAAAGGGAAGAGTTTTGGGCTCGGGAACGGTGCTCGACACGTCGAGAATGAAATATTTGCTCGGAAAATACACGAAAATTGACACAAGAAATATACACACGTACATCATCGGCGAGCATGGAGACAGCGAGGTTGCGGCGTGGAGCGCGACGAGCATTGCGGGACTTACGCCGGAGGAATTCAAAAACGGCGTCGGAGGCAAGCTTGAGGGCGACATTTATGAAATTCCGCGCCTTGTGAAAGAGGCGGCGTATGAGGTCATCGACAAAAAGGGTGCGACTTATTACGCAATCGCGCTGGCGGTCGAAAGAATTTGCGAGGCAATCTTCCGCGACGAACGCTCTATTTTGACGGTTTCGGCTGTTTTGGACGGTGAATACGGCGCAAATGATGTGGCAATGTCGGTGCCGTGCATTGTGGGCGGAAACGGCGTTGAGGGCGTGATTGAGGTTCCGTTCAGTACGGATGAAAAAGCGGGACTGACGAAAAGCGCGGAAATTATGTCGGGTTTATTAAGAGAAGCAGGTTTTTAAGCAGGTGTAAGTTATGGGGGAAAAGGTCGGGGAATTTTTCAAGCAGGCAGCGTTGGCGCTGCTTTACATATTAATTTATGACGGTGTTACGGCATTTTTGACGTATGAGGCGCTTGCATTGGGGCTGGATGCGATGGCGGCGACGGGCGTTATTATGCTCATTGCGGCGGTGGCGACGTTTTTGCTCTACAAGGTGTCATTTTACGTGCGCGGAATCGAGCAACATGAATATTGCATGGGAGTGCCTAAATTTTGGGACATTTTGTTCGCGTTTTCGTTGGCGATAGGTTTTAGATTTATAACGAGTGCGTACTTCGTTTGGGCGGACAATGTGACAATTCTGTCGCAGTCGATGGAGAGCGCGGCGAACTATGACGTCGGAGAAATGACGTCTTTAGGGCTTTTTTCTATGATACTGGTAACGATAATCGTGGGACCGATTTTTGAGGAAATTTTGTTTCGCGGGATTGTTATGACGAGGCTTAAGAGCGTTATGCCGGCGTGGCTCGCGATTTTAATACAAGGGATAATTTTCGGAGCGTCGCACATGGTTTTGATACAAGGCATTTTTACGGCTGTTTTGGGCATAATTATGGGATATATTTATCACAAAACGGGCAAGCTTTCGGTGTCGGTCGCGATACATATTGTGTTCAATTTGAGCGCGGTAATCGGAATAAAGGACGAAAATTCGGCGGTTATTTGCGGGGCGGCGGGGGCTGTTGTGGTGATATTGTCAATTGCGATGTTTATAATTTTATATGGAAAAAAGAAAAAAACTTCAATTATGGAAACGAAGGAGGAATAAAAGGTGGAGGACAAAAGGACGACAACTAAGGTAAAAATAGGCGGTGTGGAGTACACGATAAGCTCGACTGCGGATGAGGAATACGTTATGAAAATAGCGTATTACGTTGACAAAAAATTGGATGAGCTTTCGCGTAACGATAAGCGACTTTCTACCGCAATGGCGGCAGTTTTGACGTGTGTGAATGTGGCGGACGACTATTTTAGGGCGCGGGATGACGCGGAGGCGCCGCGCGGGGAGCTTTTGAGATACGCGGACGAGGCGGGGGGATTAAAGACGGAAAATGTTAAATTGACCGCAGAAAATCGCCGTCTTACGGAAGAAAATCGGAATTTGCAGTTACAGAACGCGCGGCTTGACACGGAAGTAAAACAAATAAAAAAGGGTAGAAATTGATGGTACATATGATGAAAAAGATTGAGCTTTTGTCTCCCGCCGGTGGGCGGGAGTCGCTTTTTGCGGCGGTACAAAACGGGGCGGACGCGGTTTATTTGGGTATGGAAAAATTTGGCGCAAGGCATGGGGCGGAAAATTTTGACGAGGCGGGGCTCAAGGAGGCGGTTCGATACGCGAAAATACGCGGAGTTAAGGTATATTTGACGCTTAACACGCTGGTAATCAATCTCGAAACAGAAGAATTTGAGAAATGCTGCGCTTTTGCGGCGGAGTGTGGAATTTCCGCCATATTGACGCAGGATTTCGGCGGGGCGGAGATTGTGAGGAGAGTGTGCCCCGAGATGAAAATACACGCAAGTACGCAGATGAGCGCGCACAATGAGAGGGATGTTGAGGCGCTGATGAAATGCGGATTTTCGCGGATTGTTGTAGATAGAATGATGACAAATGAGGAAATCATGTCGATTTTTGAGAAAACCGGCGCCGAGCTTGAGGTGTTCGTACATGGGGCGCTTTGCGTGTGCGTTTCGGGGCAGTGTTTGATGTCATCTTTTATCGGAGGGCGCAGCGGAAATCGCGGGAGGTGCGCACAGCCGTGCAGACAATTGTATTCTTGTGGAAATAAGAAGGGATATTTTTTGAGCCCGAGGGATTTGTGTCTTTTGGATGAAATAAAGTCGCTTTCGGAGGCGGGGGTCGCGTCGCTCAAGATTGAAGGGCGAATGAAGAGCGCGGGGTACGTGGCGGAGGTCACGAGGATATACAGAGACTACATCGATAACCCTCGCAAGGCTTCAAGGCGCGACATTGAAAGATTGGAAAGGGTGTTCGTGAGGGGAGACGGATTTACGAAGGGGTTTTACGCGGGCGAGAATGCGCCCGAAATGATGAATTACCATATCTCGAACGACAACATAGGGGGAGATAAAGAAGTCATCAGAGAGGCGGAGAGAAGCTACAAGGACGGGGCGGAAAATCGCAAGGTACCGATTGATGTGAAATTCACCGCGAAGGCGGGGGAGAGGTGCAGGGCGGTATTTTCGGACGGAGAGCATAAAATTGAATGTGAGAGCGTGGAAATTGCGGAGGTAGCACAGAACAAGCCGCTTACCCTTGACGGGGTAAAAGAGAGAATAGGGAAGCTTGGGGGCACGCCATATGAACTGCGCGGATTTGAGGCGGAGCTTGACGGGGAGGCAATTGTGCCGGCGAGGGAAATCAACGCAATGCGCAGGTGTGCGGCTGAAAAGCTTGACAAGGTTCGCGGGGCGGCAGATAATGTAAAGATAAATAGCTTTACATATGAAAAAGGGACGCATGTAAGGGAGAAAATGTACATTGCGGCGTCGTGCTTGACGAGAGAGCAGATCAAGGCGGCGAAGGGGGCGGATGTGCTCTATGTGCCGATTGAATTATGGAGTGATCAGTCCCAAGTTGTGCTGTCACCGAAGGTTATATATGACGTTGATAGATACGTGAAAAAGCTCAAAGAAATGGGAGTTAAAAAGGCGACGGGGTCGACGGTCGGGGTGTGTGCGGCGCTGATTGAGGCGGGGGTTGAATGCGTGGGAGATTTTGGGCTCAATGTGTTCAATTACGTATCGGCGGAGGAATATTACAAGTGCGGGATTAAGAGGCTTTCGATTTCGCCGGAGTGTACGGCGGGGGAGATACGCTCTATTGTCAAAAATACAAGCGCGAAGTGTGAGATTGCGGCATATGGGCGCATGATGCTGATGGTGACGCGGGTGTGCGTTATAAAGGGAGTGCGCGGGAGGTGCGACTGCGAAAAGCCGCTCGAGCTCACGGACAAGACGGGGGCGCGGTTTTGGTGCAGAGGGGACAGGAACGAGCATATAAACGAGATTTATAACGCAAAAAAGATATTTATGGCGGACAGGCGCGAGCAATTGAATGCGACGGGAGCGGACGGAATTAGGCTGATATTTACGGATGAAAGCGGGGATGAGGTTAAGAGGATTATCGGGATGTACAGAGGGGAGATTGAGGCGGAAGCGCCGAGAGATTTTACGAGAGGATATTTTGCGGAGGGGAAGAGGAAGTAGCAGTGTGGAGTGTGGAGTTGAGGAGAAAATTTTGCGGAGCAAAATTTTTATTATAGTACGCGCTGCGGCGCGGGCGGGCGGGGGCAAGCCCCGCCCGTACAACGGTAATTGCGGCGGCGGGATTTGTAAATTACGGAGTGGGGGACGGGAAAAAAATTTTTGTATTAAAATTTGGGAGTGGGGGATAATGATTGTTGGAGGTGATTGTGCGATGAGCAGAAATCAGCAAAATCAGAGGCAGAATCAAAATCAGCAGAACCAGCAAAATCAGAATCAGAATCAGAACCAGAACCAAAATCAGCAAAATCAGCAAAATCAAAATCAGAACCAACA
>JAJQCX010000161.1 GCA_021202495.1 Clostridia bacterium
GCCTCGGATCTTTGATGTTTGAGATATTTTCTTTTAATACTTCTATTTTCATGCTTACAGTCTATCACATGTTTTCAAAAAAGTAAATGCTGTTGCCGTGTTTTGAGTTATTCTCTATCCCTGTAATAATTTATTGCAACTACGAATTTTGGGGTTACAGGGTGCAAGCGATATAGATAAAATTACCGCAGCCGTTAAAGGAATGGACACTGCTAATATGGCAGCTGCGCTCTCAGGAACGAAGTTAACTGATGAAGAAAAGCTGCGCGTTATGACTACTAACGGAGTTGTGCAGAGTGAAGCCGAAGCGGCACTTGCAACAGCTTCTCATACTGCTGCAACGGGTGTAGCTGCGGGTGCGACAGCCGGATTAACTGGCACAACATGGAGCCTCGAAGCTGCGTTGCAGGGACTAAAGGCGGCATTTTTAAGTAATCCGCTCACTGCATTGTTTACTATTGCAACAACCCTTATTCCAATAATAGGCGTGGTTAATATAATCACGGATGGAGTTGCTAAATCTAAGCAAGCTGTCAAAGATGCTGCACAAGAGATTGTGGATGAGTACGATTCTGCAATATCAACAGCTATTTTCTACAGTTCGGAGTATTCCTCATCGCCCACCGCTTCGAGCCATTCGTTTGCCGTGTCCTCTCCCGGGCACTCCACCGCTAAATGCGAAAACCAAGAATCTTTCTTCGCTCCGTGCCAATGCTTCACGCCGGGCGCTATGACGACAACGTCGCCGGGCTTCAGGCTTTGCGCCGCTTTGCCTTCCTCTTGATACCAGCCCATTCCCTCAACACATATCAGTATTTGTCCGCCGCCCTTCGTTGCGTGGTGTATGTGCCAATTGTTGCGGCAGCCGGGCTCGAAGGTGACGTTTGCGATAAAAACGCTCGCTCCCGCCGTCAGCGGCTTTAGGCAGCTGTTGCCGATAAAATATTGCGCAAAATTCACGTTCGGTTCGCCTTGACCGAAAATTCCGCCGTGCTCACCCTCCGTGATGTCTTCGGCATAGACTTCTTTTGCGTATCTGAACGCCGCCCACGCGTTGGACCAGCCCGCGTAAAACGCCGCGTGCGTCAAAATTTCCGCCATTTCCTCCCGCGTCACGCCGTTTTTCCTCGCCTCTGAAATGTGAAACGAAAGCGAGCTGTCGGTAATGCCTTTGCTCACAAGCGCCGTCACCGTCACAATCGAGCGCATTTTTAAACTGAGCTTATCCTCGCGTGACCAAACCTCGCCAAAAAGTACATCGTCGTTAAGCTCTGCAAATTTCGGCGCAAATTCCCCCAAAGAATCGCGCCCCGCCGTCTGCTTTACCATAAAAAATTCCTCCCATGTTTAAATAATAATCCTACTTTATAACTTCTCCTACTTTTATCCCGTCCACCGCCGCGCTCATTATGCCGCCCGCATATCCCGCACCCTCGCCGCAGGGGTACAATCCTCTTATTGCAGAGGAGAAATCCTCCCCGCGCACAATCCTCACCGGGGATGACGAACGCGTTTCAACGCCTGTTAAAACCGCGTCAGGCGCATCAAAGCCCTTTATCTTTCTTCCGAAAGCGTGTATCGCCTCGTCAATTCCGTCCGATATAAATTCCGGCAAAATTCTTCGCAAATTGGACGGCGTAACATTCGGCAAGTAGCTCGGCTTAACGATGCCGAAATCAAGACTTCGACGGTTTGCAAAAAAGTCCTCCGCCCTCTGCGCAGGCGCGGAATAGTTCCCGCCCGCCTGAAAAAACGCCGCCCTCTCGAGCTTGCGCTGAAAATACATTCCCGCAAGCGGGCTTTCCCCCTCAAAATCGGTCGGGTAAAGCGACACCAATATCGCGCTGTTCGAGTTTTCCGCGTCGCGCGCAAAATCGCTCATTCCGTTTACGACAACGCCTTCCGCTTCGCTCGCCGACGCGACGACCCTGCCTCCGGGGCACATACAAAATGTGTACACGCCCCGCCCGCTCGAAGCCGTGCAGGAGCATTTGTAATCCGCAGCGGGAAGGCGCGGCGCAAATTCGCCGTACTGCGCAATGTCTATCTCGCGGCGCAAATGCTCAATTCTAACTCCCGCCGAAAACGGCTTTCTTATCATCGGCACACCTCTTTTGTAAAGCGCTTCAAACGTGTCTCTCGCGCTGTGCCCAATCGCCAAAACAACGGCTTCGCTTAAAATTTCGCCCTTGTCGGTCACAATTCCCCGAACTTCACCGTTTTTCACAATCAAATCCGTCATTTTACATTCAAAAACGAACTCCCCGCCCATCGAAACTATTTTCTTTCGCAAATTTTCCACCGTTTCGCGCAGCTTGTCCGTTCCGATGTGGGGCTTTGCCTCGTATAATATGCTCTCCGGCGCGCCCGCCGCGGCAAATTCCTCAAGAACCTTCCTCTGCCTTGCGTCGCGCGTGCCGGTGTTGAGCTTTCCGTCCGAAAATGTGCCCGCTCCGCCCTCGCCGAACTGCACGTTTGAATTTATGTCAAGCCCTTTTCCGCTCCAAAAATCCTCCACGCTGCGCACTCTTTCGCGCACGCACTTCCCGCGCTCTAAGATTATCGGTCTTGCTCCCCTGTATGCCAATATCAGCGCCGCAAAGAGCCCCGCGGGTCCCGCCCCCACGACAATCGGTCGGTACCCTCCGCGAAACGCGGCGGGGTATTCGTATTGATATTTTTCCGCCCTCGCAACGCCGTCGCGCCCGTAAAACGCTCTTTCTCCCTCAACCTCCGCGTCAAACGACGCGAGGTAAAAAATGTCCTTCTTGTTTCGCGCGTCAATCGAGCGGCGTACACAGGTTAGCTTACTTACCTGCCCCGCCTTTGCGCCTATTTTCTTCTCCGCCGCGTGCAGAGCGTCCTCATAAGTATACCCCACAGGCAGCTTCACATTATTTATTCGTATCACAAAGGCTCACCTCAAATCTTTCGCCGTGCTTTTGCCCGCCTTCATTCCCGTCGCCCACGCCCAGTGGAGGTTATACCCGCCGCAGAGCGCGTCGCAGCTTAAAACCTCGCCTGCCGCATACAAGTTTTTCTTTAGCTTCGACTCCATTGTCTCCGCGTCAAATTCCCGCAAATCCGCGCCGCCGACCGTCGTCTGCGCGTTTTGCCAGCCTGTGTCGCCCAGAATTTTAAGCCTGAGGTTTTTCAAAAATTCACCGCACTTGCGCACGTTTTTATCATTCAAGCTCTTTGCGGGAGCGTTTAAATCGCGAATTTCGGCATAGCGCAGCATTGCCAACGCGAGCTTTTTATCCATCATTCCGCTGTAGAGATTTTCAATCTTTCTTTCGGGAAATTTGTAAATTCTCTCTCTCAATTCATCCGAAACCTCATTAAATGCCAAATCCGGCATCAAATCTATCTTCACCCGACATCCTTTCTCCGCAAAGCGCGAAATCTGCATCGCGGGTATGCCCGAAATGCCGTAATCCGTAAAAAGCAGATCCCCCTTGTCCGAAAAAAGCTCTTTTCCGTCCTTTCCGAGCGCCGAAACTCGTGCGTATGCTTTTACGCCCTTTAACCCCGCTATCTGCGCGGTTTCCGTCTTTATGCTCACAAGCGCCGCCTTTTGCGGCAATATCGTGTGTCCGAAGCTCTTTAAAAGCGCAAAACCCGCGCCGTCCGAGCCGAACGCGGGCGCCGCCTTGCCGCCCGTCGCAACGATAACCTTTTCCGCCTTTATCCCGTCCGAGTCAAAGCTTTTCCCGCAACTTAAATTTGTGATATTTTTGCCCGTCAAAAACTCAACGCCGTTTTCCTCGCAAAAAAAGCGCAGCGCGTCCAAAACTGCGGACGCCTTGTTTGAGAGCGGATACACTCTCCCCTCGAAGATTTTGTGCTTAACTCCCAAAAATGCGAAAAAATCAATCGCGTCCTCCGTCGAAAAATCTTCAAGAATTTTCGTGATAAAATCCCCGTCGCCGAAAAAGTAATCGGGCGACATATCGATGTTTGTAAAATTACACCGCCCGTTACCCGTCGCGAGGATTTTCCGTCCGACCCTTTCGCCCTTTTCCGCGATTGCGACAGTGACGTTTTTATTTTCCCTTTTAGCCGAAACGGCGGCAGCGAGACCCGCCGCGCCGCCGCCTATGATAAGTATGTCATACATAATTATTTATGTTCCTTTTTTCCGAATATGGGCTTTTCCTCGCCGTTGCTGAGACGGATGATGTTCTCTTTGTGCTTGACAATCACAAGCAGCGCCAAAAGAATAACCGCCGCCAAAAGGACAAAATCGCCCTTATAAATGAGGAATGTGTAAACCGGCACATTCAGCGCCGCGACAATCGAGCCGAGCGACACATAGCGAAAAAACGCCACCAATATGATAAATTCCACCAATATTATGAGCGCCGGCACCGTGTCTATCGCAAGCAGCACACCAATCGCCGCCGCAACGCCCTTTCCACCCTTAAATCCGTAATAAATCGGAAAGCAGTGCCCCACAATTGCCAAAAGCCCATAGGCATATCCTTCCGCGCCCAATCCCAATTTGCACAAAATAAGCGCGGGCAAAAAGCCCTTTAAAAAGTCAAACACAAAGACAATCGCCGCATATCCCTTGCCCATGGTGCGCAGCGTGTTCGTCGTTCCCGCGTTGCCGCTGCCCATTTCGCGAATGTCTCTGCCCTTTATCCTCGAAAAGACGATAGAAAGATTGATTGACCCAATCAAATAGCCCGCGATTGCCGCAATTACTGCATGCAAAGCTTCCACCAATCAGCCCTCCTTTTTTCTTTCGCGCACGATAATTCTCACCGGCGTACCCGTCAGCCCGAAAGATTCGCGTATCTGATTTTCAATATATCTCATGTAGGAAAAATGCGCCAGCTCGCAGTCGTTCACAAACACGATGAACGTCGGCGGCTTTGTCGAAGCCTGGGTTATATAGTAGAGCTTGAGCCTCTTTCCCTTATCGCTCGGCGGCTGCACACGCGCAATGGCGTCGGAAAGGACGTCGTTTAATGCGCCCGTCTGCAATCTCGACGCGTTTTGCGCCGTAACGTAATCGATGTTTGAAAAAAGGTTATTCACTCTCTGCCCCGTAAGAGCGGAAATAAAGACGATAGGCGCATATGTCATAAAGCCGAGCATATCATAGATTTCCTTGCGCATTTTTTCCATCGTCTTGTCGTCTTTTTCAACCGCGTCCCATTTGTTCACAACAAGCACGGTGCCCTTCCCCTGTTCGTGAGCATATCCTGCAATTTTCGTGTCCTGCTCGCTTATGCCTTCAACGCCGTCTATCATCACAAGGCACACGTCGCAGCGCTCAATCGCGTTGAGCGAACGAATGACGCTGTATCGTTCAATGTCATCGTCAATCTTCCCGCGTTTTCTCATACCCGCGGTGTCGATGAATGTATACGTTTTCCCGTCCTTTTCAAGCTTTGTGTCAACCGCGTCGCGCGTCGTTCCGGGAATTGACGACACGATAACTCTTTCCTCACCCAAAAGGCGGTTTATTATCGAGCTTTTCCCCGCGTTGGGTTTTCCGACAACGGCAACCTTTATCGAATTGTCGCCTTCGTCCTCGCTCGTTTCATCCGGGAAATACGCTATGCAGCGATCGAGCATATCGCCCACGCCGCTGCCGTGTATCGACGAAACCGGCATCGGCTCGTCAAGCCCCAAGTTGTAAAATTCATAGAGCTCCGCCGGAACCTCCCCCGGCGCGTCAACTTTGTTGCACACAAGCACAACCGGCTTGCCCGATTTTTGCAACATTGCCGCAACCTCTTCGTCCGCCGCCGTCATTCCGTCCTTCACATTCACCATGAACAAAATGACGTCCGCCATCTCAATCGCAAGATTTGCCTGCCTGCGCATCTGCGCGGGTATGATCTCCTTTGAATACGGCTCAATTCCGCCCGTATCAATCAGCGTGAATTCCCTTCCGCACCATTCCGTGTCCGCGTAAATTCTGTCGCGCGTTATTCCGGGTGTGTCCTCCACGATTGATATTCTCTTTCCCGCTATTTTATTAAAAAGCGTCGATTTTCCCACATTCGGCCGTCCCACAACGGCAACAACCGGCTTTGCCATCTAATTACACCTATCTTTCATCAATATCGCGTCAATAAATTCATATCCGTCGTTTTCAATCGGGAAGACCTCAACTTCGAGCGCCTTTTCAATGTCGTCGGTCGTCACATCGTCAAGCAGCACATTCGTGTTGTCGCGCAGCATGCTTTTCGATATGATTAACCGCTCGCCCAATTCGCGCCCCTTTAGCTGCTCTATTATGTCGCAGCCGCAGAGCAGTCCCGCGACGGTTATTTCCTCCCCGAAGAAATTGTTTTTTATTTCATATACCTCCACTTTCAGTCCATTATACTTTTTTTCCGCAAATTTTGCAATACTTTTGATAAATTTATACGCTGCGGCTCCCGTCGCGATTGAAACATGGTGCGCGCCGCCTCCCTCCGTTTCCTCCGCCGCACGGTAAAACGATTCCTCCATGTCCGCAATGAGCCCCACCCCGTTTTCAATCTGCGGGAAATCCTCATATTCATCAGCCATCGGCAGCTCTCTTTCCGCCTTTAAATAAAATTCGTCCGACGCGTAAAAAATTCGCGAGCCCGTTTTTTTGAGCGCCCTTTTCTGCCATTTTTCAACGCAGTCTATAACCTCGCCAGCCCCACTCTTTGAAACGGACGGTATTTCGCACAGCCCGTCGCGGTACTTGGTCTTTCCGATAGGCACAACGCTCACGCTTCTTATGCATTCGCCTATGTCCAGCAAGTCGGAAAACGTTCTTTCAAGCTCGTCCCCGTCGTTAAACGTCGGGCACAGTACAATCTGCGCGTTCATTATTATGTTGTTCTCCGCAAAAAGGCGCATCCTCTCTGTTATGTTGCCCGCGTTTTTATTTTTCAGCATTTTTATTCGAAGAGCCGGATTTGTCGCGTGTACCGAAACGTTTATCGGGCTGACGCGCATTTTTATGAGCCTGTCAATGTCTTTGCGGGAGAGATTTGTCAGCGTGACATAATTTCCCTGAAAAAACGACAGGCGCGTGTCGTCGTCCTTGAAATAGAGCGATTCGCGCATGCCCTTGGGCATTTGGTCGATAAAGCAGAATATGCATCTGTTGGCGCAGCTTTTCGCCCCGTCAATTAACCCCGACTCAAATTCGATCCCTATATCGTCGTAAACCTCTTTTTCAAATTCCGCCTCGACAATCTCTCCCTGCTTTGTCTCAACCGTCAGCACAATTTCCTCGTCGCTCATCAAAAAACGGTAGTCCAATATGTCAACAACGTCGGTGCCGTTTATTTTTAAAATTGCGTCGCCCGCTTCGAGTCCGAGCTCTTCGGCAATCGAGCCCTTTTGCACTCTTGCAATCACATTTTTCCTTTTCAAGCGCAAATCCACCTCCGATGAAAAAAATGTGAAGTATTGTTCCTTAAGATTATAACACAGATTGCGGTGGGGAATCAAGAGTGAAAAAAAGAGGATGTATTTAGTGTGGAGTGTTGAGAGTGGAGTGTGAAGTTGAGGAAAAAATTTTGCGGGGCAAAATTTGATTATATGCGCCTGCGGGCGCGGGGGATGGGATGCGGCGGGAGTAGGATTTGTAAGGGCAGAGCCGCGATGGCGGGAACGCTCAAGCGGGACGCTTGCGCGATAGCGGGAACGGTCAAGCGGGACGCTTGGATTGTGTTTTAGAAATTGATGTGAAAAAAATCTACATTTTTCTTGCGTTTTTGTTATGGTTATGTTAAAATAATTAGGTAGGTCAAAAGGAGAGCGGATTTCAATGGACAATTATACTATGAGGCTGCCGTCGTATTCTATCGGCGACAAGGTTTATGAGAAGATTGGCGAGATATGCGGCGCGTTTGGGAAGAGCGCGGTTATTATCGGAGGAAAAAAAGCGCTAAAGGCTGCGGAAGCGGAAATTCGGGAAAATGCCGCAAAGGGCGGAATTGAAATAACCGACACGCTGTGGTACGGGGGCGAATGCTCTTATGAAAACGCCGAGGCGCTGGCGGCAAACGATGCGCTTAAAAATGCCGACATGATTTTCGCGGTCGGCGGCGGAAAGGCGCTCGATACGTCAAAGCTTACGGCAAATTTGACGGGGAAAAAGGTGTTTACGTTTCCGACGATTGCGTCAAACTGCGCGTGCTGCACGACGGTTTCTATTATGTATAAGCCGGAGGGCGTGTTCATAAAGCCGCACTTTTTTGAGGAGCCGCCGGTACACGCGTTTATAAATACGAAGATAATGGTTGAAGCGCCGGAAAAATATATATGGGCGGGAATGGGCGACACGGTGGCAAAATATTATGAGTCGAACGTTTCGGCGAGAGGCGACGATTTGGAAAACTTTACGGAGTTCGGAGTTTACGCCTCGAAAATGTGCTGCGAGCCCATTGTGAGAATGGGTGCAAAGGCTATGGAGGACAACAAAAAACACGTCTTGTCGCGTGAATTTCGCGAGACGGCGCTGGCGATAACGGCGTCGACGGCGGTTGTATCGATATTTTTGACGCGTGACCACACGCCCGATTACAACAGCGCACTGGCGCACGCCGTATTTTACGGCTTGACGAAATATGAGCAGATTGAAAAAAGGCATCTGCACGGCGAGGTTGTGGCGTTTGGGCTGCTGATACTTTTGATTTGCGACAATCAAATTGACGAATTTGAAAAGGTTTATAAATTTAACAAGAGCGTCGCTCTGCCGACGTCGCTTGAGGAAATTGAAATAACCGATGAGGAAATGCGCGCAATTCTTTCGGATGTGACAAAGCTTTCCGACGTGAGACATTACCCCTATGAGGTGACGGTCGAAATGCTCGAAAACGCTTTTGAATATCTGAAAAATTACAATATAATTCACAATAATTAAAAAACGAAAGGGAATGACCAAAATGAAGAGATTTATGGCAATTGTTCTTTGCCTCGTGCTCGCTTTTTCACTGGCGGCGTGCGGCGGAACGGAAACGACAACTGAGGATGCGACAGATACGACGGAAGCGGCTGAAAAGATAAAGGTTGCTGTTGTGCAGCAGATGGACAACGGCGCGTTTACGGACATGAGAGAGGGCTTTATCGCTCGTCTTCGCGAGGCTGGTTACACGGAGGATGTGTGCGAGGTGCTTGAATACAACGCACAGGGCGATTCGACGGTATTGAACACGATTATTTCCGATGTGGAAGCGCAGCATGTTGACCTGATTGCGACAATCGCAACGCCGGCAACGCTCGCGGCAGTGGGCGCGGAGCTTGACATTCCGACGGTGTTTATTGCGGTTTCGGATCCTATCGGCACGGGAGTTATTGACGATTGGGATTCCATAACGCACAACGCGACGGGTACGTCGAACCCGATTCCCGTTGACCAGATATTTGAGCTTGCGGCAACACTGACGCCCGAGGTCGAAACATACGGCTTTGTTTACAGCCCGAGCCAGGCGAACGCCGTTTCAACTGTTGAGTCGGCGAAGGAATATCTTGATTCCGTAGGCATTCCCTATGAAGAAGTTACGGTTACAAATTCGTCCGAGGTGCAGACGGCGATTTCGACACTCGGAACAAAGTGCGACGCGTTCTTTATTCCCAATGACAGCATCATTCAGGACGCTATGTCGGTTGTGACGGAATATGCGCGTGAAAACAAGATTCCGGTTTACGGCTCGAGCGCTGTTATGCCGAGCTCCGGCGCGCTTGCTGCGGTTGCCATTTCGGATACCGAGATAGGTGCGCAGAGCGCTGACTTGGCTATAAGAATTCTGAACGGTGAGGACATTACAACGGTTTCCTCGATTGCAGTTGAGGCTACCGAGACGACGATAAACACGACGACGGCAGAGGCGCTCGGAATTGAAATTCCGGAGGATATAGCGGCGACTGCAATTTTCGTTGAGGACGAAAACTAATATAGGCTTTGGCGGCGGAGCGTGTAAGGGCGGGGTTTATTCCCGCTCGCGTCCCCGCCATAAATATAGTTTGGTGCGCAATACAGACGAAGGGAGATCGCTATGATCGCCGATATTTTGAAGATAGTTTTTGACGCCATACAGCAAGGGGTTCTTTACGGGCTCCTTGCTATTGGCATATATGTGGCATTCAGGATTTTAAACATTCCGGATTTGACGACGGAGGGCAGCTTTACGATGGGGCTTGCCGTGTCGGCGATGTGTACGTACACCGGTCATCCGTGGCTCGGAATTGTGCTCGGAATTGTGGGCGGATTTGCCTGCGGTACGGTGACGGGCATTTTGCAGACCTCGTTTGAAATACACCCTATTTTGGCGGGCATTTTAACGATGAGCGCGACATATACGATAAATTTGCTTATTTTGGGCAACAGTCCGTCGCTGCAGCTTTTGGGCAAGGACACGGTATTTACATACGCGAGAGAGTTTTTGGCTCTCTTTGGATTTGACAGCAAGGACGGCTCGAAAATGGTTGTAATTGCGATAGTCGCGATTATTGTCGCGGCGATTGCGATTTGGTTTTTCAAGACGAGGCTTGGGCTTTGCGTGAGAGCGGTGGGCGACAACGAGGCGATGGTTTCGGCGTCGTCGATAAACGTGAAATGTGTGAAAATAATCGCGATTGCACTCAGCAACGGCTGCATTGCGCTTTGCGGCGCGGTGATAACGCAGTATCAGAATTACGCGGACATAAATTCCGGCACGGGTACGCTCGTTGTGGGACTGGCGTCGGTCATAATAGGCGAGACGCTTATCGGCAAAAGAGGCGTGACGGCGGGAATTATCAGTGCGGTTGTGGGCAGTGTGATATACAGGCTCATATTGGCGTTCGCGATGCGCTACATGTCGTTCCCCGCGTCGGCGTTAAAGCTTGTTTCGGCGATAATTGTGGCGTTGGCGTTGGCGATACCGGTTATAAAGAAAAAAGCTGCGCTGATGAAGCAGAGAATGGGAGGCGAAAAAGATGCTTGACGTGAACAACATCAGAAAGGTGTTCGCGGTGGGAACGCCGAACGAAAACGTGGCGTTGGACGATTTTTCGCTTCATGTTGATGACGGGGAATTTGTGACGATTGTCGGCTCGAACGGAGCGGGCAAATCGACGCTTTTTAACGCAGTATGCGGGAATTTTACGATAGATCGCGGAAGTATTGAGCTTGACGGAAAGGACATAACGTATATGCCCGAGCACAAGCGCTCGAAGATGATAGGGCGTGTTTTCCAAGACCCGATGAAGGGAACGGCGCCGAATTTGACGATTGCGGAAAATGTGGCGCTGGCGTATTCGCGGACGGGGCTTTTTCCGTTCGGGCTGGCGTTAAACAGGCGCGACAAGGCAAAATTCCGTGAGGCTCTTGCAAGCTTTGACATGGGGCTTGAGGATCGCATGGACACGAAAGTCGGGCTTTTGTCGGGAGGACAGAGGCAGGTTGTGACGCTTTTAATGTGTACGTTTGTGACGCCCAAGCTGCTGCTTCTTGACGAGCACACGGCGGCGCTTGACCCCGCGACGAGCGAAAAGGTGATGCAAATTACAAACGACGTTGTGACGAAAAACAAGATAACTACGCTGATGATAACGCATAACCTCAATTCGGCGCTGCACACCGGCAGCAAGACGATAATGATGAACAGTGGAAAAATTGTGGTCGACATTTCGGGCGAGGAGCGCGCGAGGATGGAGATTGGCGATATGCTGGAATTGTACAAAAAAGCGAACAACGAGGCGCTTGACAACGACAGAATGCTTTTGAGCTAAGGGAGCACCGATTAATTACCGCCTAGCGGCTTGGCACACATCTCGCTTGCGTCTTTTCCGTCATTCCGCACAAAAAGCTCTCGTGAATACACAAAGTATTCACTCGGTCTTTTTGCACAATCTGACGAAAAATCCGACGGCGCGATATGTGTACCATAATCAATCAGTGCTGCCCTAAAAATCCGAAGGAAGGGCGATTGATATGGAAGAAGCTTACAGAATAAATGACATTTTCGAGAGTATCAATGAAATGACGCAGATGGTTTCGACGCTGAAATTTAAGGGCGCGTCGAAAAGTGAGTTTGGGATGCTGTTTGCGATATATAAAAGAATTGAGGAATCGCTGCCGACGAGCGTGGCGGCCATAGCGGAGTTTTTGGGGATAAGCGCGCCGGCGGTGTCGAGAATGCTGAAAAATATGCGTGAAAAAGGGCTTGTTGAAAAGGAAGCGTGCGAGGGCTCGCGCAGGACAAGCAGCGTCTGTCTTACGGAAAAGGGTAAAGAGGTTTTGCAGGAAAATTTTGAGGAATACAAGGACTATATGATGGATTATTTGTCGGGATATTCTCACGAGCAGATTGATATGCTTTTGGACATGAACAAGAGACTGATACAATATATGGGCGAAAACAGCGTGGGAGGAAGCGAGGGTTTGAATTGAAGGAGCTCGTTGACAGAATAATAAAGGACGGGACGACAAGAGCCGGCACCGACATTGTGAAGGTTGACAATTTTTTAAACCATCAGGTCGACCCGTTTTTGATGCGAGATATTGCGCTGGAATTTAAAAAAATCTTCGCGGAAGAAAAAATAACGAAAATACTGACGATTGAAGCGTCGGGGATTGCGATTGCGTCGTTTGCGGCGATGGAATTCGGCGTGCCATTCGTTTTTGCGAAAAAGCACAATGCGCGAAATCTTGACGACGACGTGTACAGTGCGGAGGTCTATTCGTTCACAAAAATGACGTCCTATGTGATAAGAGTTGCGAAAAACTATTTGTCGGCAGACGATCGAGTTTTGATTGTGGACGACTTTTTGGCGAACGGAAAGGCGCTTGAGGGGCTGCTCTCAATCGTGAAGGAAGCGGGCGCGGAGGTCGCGGGCTGCGGAGTTGTGATTGAAAAGGCATATCAAAAGGGCGGCGATCGGATACGCTCGCTCGGATACAGAGTGGAGCCGTTGGCAAAGATAAAGGAGATAACAGAAGAAGGGCAGATTGTTTTTGATTAAGGCGACAAACAAAACAAAGGGCATAGCGATGATTATTTCCGCGGCGTTTTTCTTTGCGGGAATGGGCGTTTTTGTGAGGCTGGCGGGCGACGTGCCGAGCATACAAAAAAGCTTTTTCAGAAATGCGGTGGCGAGCGTTTTCGCGTTTTTTGTGCTGCTGCGCTCGGATGAGAAATTTAAGACGAAAAAAGAAAACATAAAGTTTCTTGTGCTGCGCTCGGTGTGCGGAACGGTGGGAATATTGGGCAATTTTTACGCGATTGACCACATGGCGCTGTCGGACGCCTCGATGTTGAACAAGCTTTCGCCGTTTTTCGCGACGTTTTTTTCGTTTTTGATATTAAAAGAAAGAGTGTCGTTTGCCCAAGGGGCGGCAATTGTCGCAGCGTTTTTGGGAAGCCTGCTCGTTATAAAGCCGGGGCTTGACATTGGAAGCTTTTTCCCCGGATTGGTGGGCTTTTTAGGCGGCATGGGAGCCGGAATGGCGTATACATTTGTGAGGCTATTGACTTCGCGCGGCGAGAGGAAGGCGTTTATTGTGTTCTTTTTCTCGCTTTTTTCGTGCGCGGTGACGCTGCCGTGGGTGATTTTCGACTATCATCCGATGAGCGGGTATCAGTTGGCAATGCTCATTTGTGCGGGATTTTGCGCGTGCGGCGGGCAGTTTTCGATAACTAATGCGTATTCCTACGCTCCGGCGAAGGAAATTTCCGTTTTTGACTATACACAGGTGATTTTTTCGGCGATTTTCGGATTTTTCCTGTTCGACCAAAGAGCGGATTTGTTGAGCGTTTTGGGATATGTGGTGATAATCGGCGCTGCGGTATTTACGGCGGTGCGGCAAAGGAGGCAAAGCTAAATGGCGGGCTTGAATGATACGCCGAGGGCGGAGAGAGTGACGATCGGGGTTTTCGGAAGGAGAAACGCGGGGAAATCAAGCTTGGTGAACGCGTTTACGGGGCAGAGGCTGTCGATTGTGAGCAGTACGCCGGGGACGACGACAGACCCGGTATATAAATCGATGGAGCTGCTTCCGGCGGGACCTGTAACGATTGTCGACACGCCGGGAATTGACGACGTGGGCGAGACGGGGAAAATGCGCGTTGAGGCGAGTTTGCGGGTCTTGGGGAAATGTGACTGCGCGATAGTCGTGGCGGACATAAATTCGGGGCTTTGCAGCGAGGACGAAAGACTGATTGAAGAGATAAAAAGACTGAATTTGCCGTATATTATCGCATATAACAAGTGCGATGAGGGAGATTTTGAGACGGGGGAGAATGAGATTTGCGTTTCGGCGAAGACGAGGCGCGGGATAGATGAAATGAGGCAGAGAATTGTCGATATGGTGTCGAGTGAGGCGGGCGGCAAGAGGATTGTTGGCGGATTTTTGGATGAAGGCGACAGCGTTATACTCGTTGTGCCGATTGATTCCGCCGCGCCCAAGGGCAGGCTCATTTTGCCACAGCAGCAGACGATAAGAGACATTTTGGATGCGGGCGCAAGAGCTGTGGTGATAAAAGAAGATGCGTTGGTTGAGACGCTTGATATGCTAAAGTGCAAGCCCAAAATGGTTATCTGCGATTCGCAGGTTTTCGGGAAGGTTGCGAAGGACACGCCCGAGGATGTGGCGCTGACGTCATTTTCAATCTTGTTTGCGAATTACAAGGGAGATTTGGCGCAGAACGTGAGAGGGGCAAAGGCGATTGATAATTTGCGCGATGGGGATTTGATTCTGATTTCCGAAGGGTGTACGCACCACAGGCAGTGCGACGACATCGGGAGCGTGAAGATACCCGCGTGGCTTCAAAAATACACGGGGAAAAAGCTCAATTTTGAGTTTTCGTCGGGGGGCGATTTTCCCGAGAATATAAAAAAATACGCCGCGGTGATACATTGCGGCGGGTGCATGCTAAACGAAAAGGAAATGAGGCGCAGAATGCGCCTTGCTTCAGAGCAGGTCGTGCCGATTGTCAATTACGGCATTGCGATTGCGTATATGCACGGGATTTTGGAGCGAAGCGTGCGGATTTTCCCGGAGGTTCATGACATATTATAATTTTTTTGGCATATATATTACCCGAAAGGGGTGATATGTGTGAAGCTCAGAAAAATACTTATTATAATTGCGGCGTGTGTTACCGCGGCGGCGCTTTTTTGCGGGTGCGGACTGCTTGAAGATGAAGAGCCGAGCGAAGAAGTGACGGAGGGCGTTGTGACTGAAATACAATAGCACATAAAGAAAAGCCGCCTTCAAACAGGGCGGCTTTTGGATAAGGAAGAAAATAATGCAGATACATCCTTTTGACGCGATTTTCGATGAAAATTCAAAAATATTGATATTGGGAAGCTTCCCGTCGGTGAAATCACGGGAGCAGATGTTTTTTTACGGTCATCCGCAAAACAGGTTTTGGCGCGTTTTGGGCGGCGTGTTCGGAGAGGCTGCGCCCGAAACGATTGAGGAAAAGAAACGGTTCCTCTTATCGCACGGCGTTGCGCTGTGGGACGTGATAGCCTCGTGCGAGATTGAGGGCAGCTCGGACAGCTCGATAAAAAACGTGACGGCAAACGATTTGTCAAAAATATTAACCGGAGCCGATATAAGGCAAATTTTCACGAACGGACGAACAAGCGAAAAATATTTCAATAAATATACCCGCCCTGTGATTGGGCGGGAGTGTATTGCGCTGCCGTCGACAAGCCCGGCTAACGCGGCGTGGAGCTTGGAAAGGCTGATTGAGGCGTGGAGGGTTATTGTTGAGGGAATTGAAGGTTATACGTTGTGATATGGGAATTTTTGAGGGGTGGGAGACAAAAAGGACGCAAATAAAAAAAGTGCGGCAGTAGACCGCGGGCGGAGCAAGCCCCGCCCATATAACTGTTACATTAAACCTCGCTCCTGCATGGAGGAAAATCTGCCGTTGGCGACTATGATGTGGTCAAGAACCGAGATGCCGATTGATTTAAACATTTTGCAGAGGACTTCCGTGAGCTTTATGTCGTCGTTTGAGGGGATGAGCGAGCCGCCGGGGTGGTTGTGGGTTAAGATTACCGTTGTTGCACCGCAGCGAAGCGCGGCTTCGGCGGCTTTGCGGGGCGAGACGGTTGTGTTTGAAACGGTGCCGGTTTCGATAATCTCAAAATTTATGCAGCGCATTTGGGTTGTGAGGGAGATAATCCCGAAAACCTCGATTGTGCGCTCTCCGATTTTTGAAACGGCATAGTTTCCCATGGCGGTGGGAGTGTTTAAAACGGGCGTGCCGTTGGCGCGGCTTTGAAGATAGTAATTGCCGAAAGCGGGCGTCATGTTCAAAAGAGCCGCCGTCGTTTCGGTGAGACCGAATTTTTTTAAATCCTCCCTGTCGGCTTCAAGCACGGAATGAAAGCTGCCGAACCGGTCGATTAAGCTGTGAGCCAAAGCATTGGTATCGCGGCGCGGGAGCACGAAATACAAAAGCATTTCAAGCGCTTCGTGCGGCTCGAAATTGTCGATGCCCTCTTTGTAAAAGCGTTCTCTCATTCTCTGACGGTGACCTTCAGCCATTGTAATCCCCCTCCCTGATAAATACAATTATATTGTAAAATGCATATTTCGTCAAACACATTTTTTGCTTGGCGGATATTTTTTTGCAAAACAAAAGCCCTTTCAGAACAGAAAGGGCTGGAGCCGATAGTCAGACTCGAACTGACGACCCCCTCATTACGAATGAGGTGCTCTACCAACTGAGCTATACCGGCGAACAACAAATGTATTTTACAATCAAATATGTGATTTGTCAAGATAAATA
>JAJQCX010000014.1 GCA_021202495.1 Clostridia bacterium
ATACAATACTATTGAAGGACAGATGCAAATTGCTTCGCACATGAAGATGTGTGACGGTTCTGACACATCGGTAAAATAAAAATTGACCGAGTGATGAAGATGTGTGACGGTTCTGACACATCGGTAAAATAAAAACTGACCGAGCGAAGCAAAGTCTGTGGGGTCAACCCTTGCGGGTTGGCTCCGTTTTTATTACAGGGGTGTCGAATTTTGGATTACGAGGTCAAAGTTTGCAGATTATCGACGAGTTTTTATAAAGATTATCCCAAAGCGCAATTCCCCGAAATTTTGGGGAAAGAGGAAAGACCGTATACTTGTCTTTTGATAGAAACGCAGATTGGATATATCATTTGTATTCCGTTTCGATCATCAATAACGCATAACGACGCATTTTTGTTCAAAAAATCAAAACGTTCGGGACATTCTCGTTCGGGGCTGGACTATCAGAAGATAGTTATTGTTGAAAATACGGATTATATCGATTCGGAAAATGCGGCTGTTGTTGATAACGACGAATATGTGGAAATGATAACAAATATTCGGCGAATTATTGATGAGGCAATTGATTATATAATGAGGTATGTCTCTCATGTAAGCGGCAAAGTAAAGCTGCATGGCAAGGAATATTTGAGACATTACCGCTTTTCGACGCTGCCGTATTTTCAGGATATACTTATATCAAAATAAAAGACTGCGAAATAAAGCAGTTTTTTATTATACGCGAAATATTCAAGGCTCCATTCCGAATTTGGTCGCAATTGCGACCAAATTCGGAATGGAGGAATAATGAAAACGGATAGTTTTTGCTGAATGACAAGAAAAACTTTAAATTTTGAGAAGTTTTTACGAAATTTCAGTAAAAACCATTGATTTTTATTGGCTCATTGATGCTTAAGAGACGTTTGTTATTTAAGCATTATGCCGTTGCATTTTTTCATAAGATGGGGTATAATAGGGAAAGATTATTGCGGAGGTGCGATATGGAGGTTAAGGAAATTTTGGAGCGGCTTGACGGGGCGCGGGGCGTTTCGGGGAGCGAGACGGGTGCGGGAGTCGTTTTTAAGGAATTGGTCGGGGAATTTACCGACGAGATAAAAGAGGATAATTTGGGGAATTTAATCGCCGTAATTCGCTGCGGAAAGGAAAACGCGCCGCGGCTTATGTTTGAGGCGCACATGGATGAGATTGGGCTCATGGTGTCGGGCTTTACGAAGGAGGGAAGCCTTCTTTTCGTGCAGTTGGGCGGGTTTGACCAAAAGGTACTGCCGGGAAGCGAGGTTACGGTACATTCCGAAAAGGGAGATTTTTACGGGGTTATCGGGGCGAAGCCGCCGCATTTGACGACCGATCGCTCGAAGGCTGTGGCAGTAAGCGACATGGCGGTCGACGTGGGCTTTTCGGAAAAGGAATGCCGCGAAAGATTTGCGATAGGCGACGTTATAACGATTAACACCGCATTTACGCCGCTTGACGGCGACGCTGCGGCGGGGCGATGCTTTGACAACCGCGCGGGCGTGGCGGCAATTATAAAGGCTGCGGAATACATGAGCCGGTTGAGGCTTGAATGCGACGTTTTGATATGCGCGGCGGTGCAGGAGGAGGTCGGCTTGCGGGGCGCGAGAGTGATTTGCCAAAGCGCGAAGCCCGACGCGGCGATTGTCGTTGACGCGGGGTTCGGCATTTCGCAAAATTCGTCCGAGGGGTTTGAATTGGGCTACGGGGCGATATTGTCCGTGGGTCCCAATTTGCACCCAAAGCTCAACGACATAATCAAAAAAGCCGCGAAAGAGGCAAAGGTTGATATTGAAATGGACGTCGAGGGCGGAAACACGGGAACCGACGCATGGGAGATACAGGTTTCGGGAGAGGGTGTGCCGACGGCGCTCATATCATACGCGACACGATATATGCACTCAACTTATGAAGTGATAAATATGCGCGACATCGACGAGATTGCGCGGCTTTTGGCGCAGAGCGCGCTCGATTTTAAAGGAGGCGATGAGCTGTGCTATTAAATGAAATGCTGAAAACAATGTCGCCGTCGGGCTTTGAGGATGAAATGCGTGCCCTTGTACTGCGCGAAACGCAAGGAATGGAACGCATGGTTGACAGTATGGGAAACGTCATCGTGCATAAGCCGGGACGCGGAAAAAAGGCGCTCATTTCGGCGCACATGGACGAGGTGGGCTTCATAATTTCAAAGATAACCGACTCCGGCGAGCTGCGGTTTAAAACGGTCGGCGGAATTGAGACTACGGTTATGGCGGGAAAAAGAGTTATAATAGGAAAAGACAAGATAAAGGGCGTCATAGGCGTCAAGGCGATACATTTGCAGGGCAGCGGCGAAAGAAGCGCGATGCTCAAATTGACGGATTTGGTGATTGACATCGGCGCGAAGGACAAGGCGGCAGCCGAGGCAAGGGTGAGCGTGGGCGATTATGCGACGTTCGATTCGGAGCCGGTGGAGTTCGGCGAAGGTTTACTCAAATGCCGCGGACTTGACGACAAGGTGGGCTGCGCGATACTGTTGGATCTGTTGAAGGAAAATACAAGGCTCGATTTGTACGCCTCGTTCACGGTGCAGGAGGAAGTGGGGCTGCGCGGTTCGATGATTGCGGCGGCGAGAGTGAAGCCCGAGGCGGCGATAATTTTTGAGGGGACGACGTGCTCGGACGTGTTTCCGACGCCGGAGCACATGACGGTGACAAAGCTGCACGGCGGGGCGGCGCTGACCGCGATGGATAGGGCGGCGGTTGCCGACAGAGAACTTTTTGAAATGATAGTTGACTTGGCGGAGAAGAAAAACATACCGTATCAAATAAAGCGCACGACGATGGGCGGCACGGACGCGGGCAGCATTCAGCGAAGCGGCGCGGGCGTGCGGACGGCGGTCATTTCGACGCCGTGCAGATATATACATTCGCCGGTCAGCGTGATGTGCAAGAGTGATTTTTACGCGGCGTCGGAGCTTGGAAAAGCGGCGCTCAAAGAATTGGAGGATTGGGAATGGAGACATTGAAGAAAATAATCGCGGCGTTCGGCCCGTCGGGACGCGAGGACGCCGTGAGAGAAGTTTTGAAAGAAGAAATCAAGCAATATGTCGACGAGATAAAGATTGACAATATGGGCAACCTCATCTGTCACAAAAAGGGTGAGGGCAAGAGGCTGATGATGGCGGCGCGCATGGACGAGATCGGCGTTATTGTGACATACATCGACGACAAAGGCTTTGTGCGCTTTGCGGCGGTGGGCGGCGTTTCGCCGTTTAACTGCATAAACCGCGGCGTCAGGTTTGAAAACGGGCTGCGGGGTGTCATTTCGTATGAGACGAAGAACGCGGCGAAGGACTGCGGGCTTGACAAAATGTATATCGACATCGGCGCCGCTTCGCGCGAGGAAGCGGAGGAAAAGGTCAAGATAGGCGACATGGCGGTCTTTGAGGGCGAGTTTAAGACGATGGGACGGCGCGCCGCGTCAAAGACGATGGATGATCGCATCGGCTGCTATGCGCTCCTTGCGGCGGTGAAGCGCACCGAAAAATTCGGCTGCGATTTTTACGCGGTGTTCACAACGCAGGAGGAGCTCGGAATGCGCGGGGCGAAGGTCGCGGCGGTGAACGTTAAACCCGACATGGCGATTGCGATTGACGTTTCGGGCGTGGGCGACACGCCGGAGAGCAGAATTGTCGATTTGAAGCTCGGCGCGGGACCGAGCATTAAGATAAAGGACGGGTCGTACATTATTCACCCCAAGTCGCGGGAATTTATGTTTAAATGCGCAAAAGAGGCGGGGATAGATTATCAGGTTGAGGCGGCAAGCTTCGGCGGCACGGACACCGGCGCGATAATGCTGACGGGCGCGGGCGTTGCGGCGGCGACGACGAGCATACCGTGCAGATATATCCATTCGCCGCAGGAGACGGTCGACTTGGACGACGTGGAAAACGAAATAAAATTTTTGAAGCAGATGATAGAGAGCGGGATTGAATGATGAATGATTGCATTGTAAACGCTGTGACCGAAAACGGCGGAGTGAGGGTGATTGCGGCGTCGACGGGCGTGCTTTGCGAGAAGGCACGGCAAATTCATGATTTTGCGCCGACGGCGTGCGCGGCTGTCGGCCGTGCGCTGACCGCGGCGGCGATGATAGGGAGCACTCTAAAGGGCGAAAACGATTCGCTGACGCTGCAGTTTTCGGGCGGAGGACCGCTCGGAAAGCTGATTGTCGTGAGCGACAGCGAGGCGAATGTGAAGGGGTACGCATCAAATCCCTTTGCCGATTTGCCGCTCAAGCGAAACGGGCACTTGGACGTGGGCGGTGCGGTCGGGCGCAACGGATATTTGAGCGTCATCCGCGATTTCGGCATGAAGGAGCCGTACGTCGGGCAGGTTGATTTGGTGGCGGGCGAAATTGCCGAGGATTTGACATATTACTACGCAAAGAGCGAGCAGCTGCCCTCCGCTGTGGCGCTGGGGGTCGTCGTGGATAAGGACGCAAGCGTGAGAAGCGCGGGCGGATTTATCATTCAGCTGCTGCCCGGCGCGGAGGATGAGGACATAGACAGAATTGAAAAGGCAATCGCAAAAGCGGGCGAGGTGACGCGCCTCATTGAGGACGGCAAAACGCCGAAGGAAATCATAGAAATGCTCCTTGAGGGATATACTATAGAATTTTTGGGCGAGACGGAGCCGAGCTACAAATGCGACTGTTCGCGCGAGAGAATGGCGCGGGCGCTTGTGAGCTTGGGACGCGAGGAGCTGAGCAAGCTTATCGAGGAGGACGGCGGCGCGGAGCTGAGCTGCCGCTTCTGCAACGCAAAGCACAAATTTTCAAGGGAAGAGCTTGAGGAACTGCGGCGCGGGATGTGAAAAGCGGAGCTTGTCCCCGTATTCAGCCGCGAAGCGGCTGAACTGTATTAGGCGGCGGATTTCGCAAAAAGCTTTTATAAAACGCTTGACTTTTATGCCCCGCATATATATAATAGAAGATGAATGAGTATCTGTAGTCAGTCATTTGAAATTTTACGGAGGGGATATTTTATGAAGCGTTGTGCCGCATTTTTAACAGCCTTTTTTGTAATGATGTTTTCACTCGGCGTTTGCGCGGCTTCATTTTCCGATATGCCAAGCAAAGACAGCGAGTATTATGACGCGCTCAATTATGCTGTAAGTCAGGGATATTTGACGGGGTCTGACGGCAAAATAATGCCGAACGACAACGTTACGCGCGCTCAGGCGGCGGCAATTTTTGTCCGCATCGCAAAGCTGACCGACAAGGCGAATTTGTCAAACGTACCCGACATTGTATCCGACGCGTGGTACTATGATGTGATGGCGAGCGCGGTTAAGGCGGGACTTTTTACCGCGTCATCGGACGGGAAATTGTATCCTGATTCAAACATTACGCGTGCAGAGGGCTTTTTATTGGTCTATAAGGCGCAGCTTACATCTTTTGCGGGAGAACCCGCGTCGCTTGAGGGTGTGAGCGACATATCGTCGCTTTCTGCGGAAGTGAAAACCGCGCTTTCCGTTT
Source organism: Clostridia bacterium (assembly GCA_021202495.1). GTDB lineage: Bacteria > Bacillota > Clostridia > UMGS1883 > UMGS1883 > JAJQCX01. The sequence continues at coordinate 5,533 of JAJQCX010000014.1, forward strand.
TGGTGGGCGCAAATGTTTTGACGATTTCCTCCGGCAAGGCGGAACCCGATAAATCCGTCACGCGTGCGGAGCTGGCGCTTTGGATATACAATGCGTCAAAGGTAAAAACAACCGTAAGCGCTGAGACGGCAAGTGAAGAGGCAACGGAGGCGGCAACCGAAACGGCGACCGACGCTGCGGCGGAGGCAGCTACTGAAGCTGCGACCGAAAGCACATATTCGCAGCAGGCGAGCGAGGCAATGCAGCTTGCGCTCGGCATTCTGTCTGACGGTACTTCATACATAACAACTTCGCCTATATATCGTGACGGCATGACCATTGTGTGGAATACCGGAGGTTCTTCATCGTCATCGTCTTCATCTTCATCCGGTTCATCTTCTTCGGGCTCGTCTTCTTCGGGCTCATCCTCGTCCGGTTCATCTTCTTCGGGCTCATCCTCAAGCGGTGACGATTCTTCATCCGCTACGGAGGCTGCAACGGAAGCCGCGACGAGCGCAACCGAAAGCGAACCGTCCGAAACATATACCGGAACCATTGTGAATGAAAATGACAACGTTGTGGAAGATCCGTTTGGCGATAGTGACGATGACGGCGACGATGAGGACGACGAGTTCATTATTGACGACGATGATTATTTCGTTTACGACGATGAAACCGAGACCGGAACGGAAGAGGAAACCGAAAGCGAAACGGAGGTTCCGTCCGACACAGAGGAAGAAACCGAACAGCCGTCCGACGAGGATGAGTCGGAAACGGAAGAGGAAACCGACGCGCCTGAGGCGGAAACTTTTGAAATAGACGAGGATACGGCGACAGATGAGCCGGAAGACGAAACGGCGTCTGAAGAAGAAACCGACGAAGAAGCATCGGAAGATGACGCCGAAGAGGATGAACCTCAAACGGTTGTCGCATTTTTCCGCAGTCAAAAGTACGGCTTTCTTTCAATTTCCAAGAGGACTGATTTAGTTTGAAGATAAAAATTGCCGGCGTTGTCTTTGACGTGAAGCACATATATCCGTATGCCGAAAGGGCGGCAAAGGACTACTTCACAGACGAAATTGCCGACTTCGCAATTGAGATAACAAAAGAGCAGATAGCGAGAGCGGGAGAAAAATCGAAAGATTTTTCCCCCGCATATAATGAATGGCTTGAAATTCATCGTCAGATTTGCCGCTATTTTGAAGAGCGCGACGGCATTATGATGCATGGGGCGGTCATTTCCTACAACGGCGCGGCGTATATGTTTACGGCTCCGTCGGGTACCGGCAAAACGACGCATGTTATGCAGTGGAAAAAGCTCTGCGGCGACAGGGTGGAAATTATCAACGGTGACAAGCCGATAATTCGTTTTATGGACGGGGAATATTTTGTCTACGGCACGCCTTGGTGCGGTAAGGAGCGGTTTAATATAAATACGCGTATGAAGCTTTGCGGCATTGCTCTTCTTTCGCGCGCCGAGGAAAACAGGATTGAGAGGGTTGACCCTGCCGAATATTTAAATCGGCTTATCAGTCAGATTTATTTTCACAAAACCCCCGAATGTGTGTCAAATACGCTTGATTTTGCGGATAAAATGCTTAAATCCGTTCCGGTTTATTCGCTTCAATGCAATATCGGTGTTGAGGCAGCGGAGGTTGCACGCCGTGCAATGACGGAACATTCGAATTGACTCTTCGGCGGCTTGCCGCCGAAATATTTATGCGCCTGTAGCTCAGCGGATAGAGCACCGGCCTCCGACGCCGGGTTGTCGTAGGTTCAATTCCTATCAGGCGCACCAAAAAGGCGGCATATCTCAAAAGGATATGCCGCCCGTTTTTTATCTGTAAATTTCCGCTCGCTTTAGTTCTTCTCTTATTGATATGTGCTGCGGACAGACGGCTTCGCATTTGCCGCATTTTATGCATTCCTCGGCAAGGTTTTTCTTGCGGTCTTTGACACGCCAACGCTCGGTGTTTTGGGCGCTGTTTTTGTTTTCGTATGTTATGTAGTCATTCACCGCGGCAAACGTTCCCGAGATGCCTATATCCTTGGGACAGACTTTTGCGCAGTAGTCGCACGAGGTGCAGGGGATGAGGGAAACCTCTTCAAACGCAATGCGCGCTTTGTCAAGCGTTTCGCGCTCCTTATCCGAAAGGGCGGTGAAGTCCTTCATATAGGAGATGTTGTCCTCCATTTGCGCCATTGTGCTCATGCCGGAGAGAACGGTTATCACGCCGTCGAGGCTTGCGGCAAAACGTATCGCCCACGATGCCGCCGAGCTTTCGGGTTCGGCGTTTTTCAAAATTTCAGCAACTCTTTCGGGCGGGTTTGCGAGCATACCGCCCTTTACGGGCTCCATGATTATCACGGATTTTCCGTGTTTGCGCGCGACCTCGTAGCATTTGCGCGACTGAACGGATTCGCTTTCCCAATCGGCGTAATTTATCTGAAGCTGCACAAATTCGGTTTCGGGGTGCTTGGTCAAAATTTCATCAAGTTCCGACGCGGTTGAATGGAACGAAAAGCCGATGTGCTTTATGCGTCCGGCTGCCTTTTGCTCCGAAACAAAGCTCCACATGTCGTATTTTTCAAAGACGCGCGTTCTGTCGCCGCCGAGGTTGTGCAGAAGATAAAAATCAAAATAGCCCGCGCCGGTTCTTTCGAGCGACGTTTCAAACTGCTTTATTGCGTCCTCACGGGTGGGGCACTCCGTCCACGCCGCGTTTTTTGTCGCAAGCTGAAAGCTATCGCGCGGGTAGCGCTCAACAAGCGCCTTGCGCGTCGCCTCCTCGCTGCCCGTGTAGACCCATGCGGTGTCAAAATAGGTAAATCCCGCAGCCATGAAGGCGTCAACCATCGCCTTTATCTGCTCCATGTCAAACTCGTCGCCGTTTTTCGGAAGCCTCATCATTCCGAAACCTAAGTTTTTGATTTCTTCTCCCAAATAGCTCATATTTCATTCCTCCGTATTTCGTTATAAATAGCCTCCCGCGCTTCTCTGAGCGAGAGATTTTGTTCGAGTGCGATTTTTGCGGCGTCGTCATATTCGGCTTTCATTCTTTTTTCGCCGTACCCTTCGGAATATTTTATGCGCACTTTTCCGAACGATGTATCGGCTTCTTCGATGCGCCTTTGCAGAACGTATCTCTCACAGGGCTGCACGCGCACGCCGATAGTTGAGGTGTGCTTAAAAATGCAGCGTATTATTTTTTCCTTGTCCTCCTCGCGGACAATGCACGTTAAGAGAGTGCCGATGCGGTTCTTTTTCATGCCGACGGGAGTGGTGAAAACTTCGGGCGCACCTGCCTCGAAAAGGCGTTCTGAGGCAAAGGCAATTTCTTCCGCCGTCATGTCGTCCACGTTGCAGCTTATTTCGCAAACAGTTTCGCGCTTGCCCTCTTCCTCACCCAAGAAGGCTCTCACGCAGTTCGCCTTTTCAAAATCCTTCGTCCCCATGCCGCGCCCGGAGGCTGTGATTTTCATTTGCGGCATTGTGCAAAATTCATCGGCAAAATATTTCAGCAGCGCCGCGCCGGTAGGCGTGCAGAGCTCGCCTTCAATGTCGCCGGCATATATCGGAACGCCGCGCAGAATGTGCTCGGTTGCGGGAGCGGGTACCGGCAAAATGCCGTGCGCACATTGCACCTCGCCGTAGCCGACGCATATCGGAGACGCGCAAATTCTGTCGGGCTTGAGCTCGTCTATCAGCGTGCAGACGCCTGCAATGTCCGCCACGGCGTCAAGCGTGCCGACCTCGTGAAAATGAATTTGGCTGACGTCGCACCCGTGCGCCGCGCTCTCCGCTTCGGCGATGAGATTGTAGACTGACAAAATGTCCGTCCGCACCTTGTCGGGCACGTTTAAGTGCGATACAATATGCTCGATTTCGTTCATTCCCGTGTGGTGGTGATGATGGTGATGCTCGTGTTCGTGGTGATGGTCGTGGTGATGTTCGTGCCCCGCGCTCTCCTCGCCGTAATCGGTCAAAACGCGCACATGCAGCCCTCTTATGCCGCATTTTTCCGCGTTTTCCAAAACATATTCGACTTTGGGCACTCCGAGCGCGTTAAGCTTTACAATCTCCTCCGCCGGGTTTTCAAAAAGCCCTAAGAGCGACGCAAGCAGCATGTCGCCCGCCGCGCCCATGTTGCATTCCAAATAAAGCGTTTTCAATGTTTGATCCTCCCCGAGTATTTATATGATTATTATACACAAAATTTAACCACCAATCAAGCGGGTTTATTAAAGCTTTTTTGTTATGCCGAAAAAGTCAGCGGCGATGGAGTTGAGCTGTTCGGCTATGATGGAAAATTCGCAGTTGAGATTCAAAGTTTTTACGTCAATTCTGTTGCCGCTCATCTGATATGTGTGATTTGGCTGTATTACCTCGTCGGTTTGGGCATAGAGCAGCATGCCCGAAACCTTTTTTGCGGAAATTGCCGCTTCATTTTTTACATAGGCAAAGATTTGATATAAATTGTGAGAGTGCATTGTTTTTTTTATCAAATTGCATCTGCATTGTGTGGGAATAATATTTCGCATCAATAATCAAAATCTTATCTTTATACGAAAGCATGACGTCGCTTTGCATTTGCGGCAGAGCGTCGTCAAAACCGTCGTCCAATGCCCATGGTATGCACGATGCGGTGACGCTCAGCTGCGGAAATTCTTGCCGGTAATATTCAAAAATAAATCTTTCGTAAAGCTTATGCATTCTTTGATCGTCCACAAAATTATTGAGGCGTATTTTGCCCTCTTCGGTCGTTTGAATCATGCCGTCCATGACAAGGCGGCAGATTGCGATGAGCAGCCGATATGTGTGATTATTGCGGTGAAAGCGTATTTTGTTCCATGCGATACAAATCGGCTCTATTTTGTCTACATTTGAGAAATACAGCATTTCTTTTTTCAGTGCGCTCTTGTATTCGCTTTTGACATTTTCATCCTTAATTAAAAGCTGCGCTGTTGCTTTTAAGACTTGATTAAAGAGGTTGTTTTCCGAAAGTTCGTCATATTCGCACGTCAAAACCTGTCTGCGAGCCATTTTATGTTTTATCGTGCCGGACATATCAATTTTGCCGCGGGCGAGAGGAAGGTCGTTTTTGACGCAAATGTATTCTCTATATAATCCCTGCTTTAAGACAAGCCCTATGCCGCGGCTTAAGATTGCCGCGAACAAATTTTGCGCGTTGTCAAATTCCTCGACGGCGACGCTCTCAAAGCTTGACTGCTTTAACGCCCGAAAGGCGTAGGAGAGCATATAATATATATTTTTAATCAGAATGTTCTTATCGGATGTCATCGGAATACCTCTTTAAAGCGTTGCACCATTTTTGCAGGCTTGCGGCATTGTCAAACCAGTATTCCTCAAGCGTGGGCAGAATGTCGCACTTGACAACGGCGCGTATTTTTGCTTCGGTACATTCTTCCCAATTGCAAAAATAGCTGTGCCCTATGCAAAAGCCCTTGCCGAGCGCATCGTCTTTTGTAATGTCAAGGTTCAAATTCACAATTTCTTTGATGAGGCTGTCAAAAGTCGGATTGTTTAAGCTTTTTTGATAGAGTTGAAATCCGTCCGATTCAAAGGCGGGCTCCATTTCAACAAAGCCGAAACGACGGCGCAGAGCGTAATCAATCATTGCAAGGCTTCTGTCGGCGGTGTTCATCATGCCGATAATATAGAGGTTTTTCGGCACGGAAAAGGGCTTATCACTGTAGGCGAGCGTCATTTCTGTGCCGCGGTAGTCTTTTTCAATCAGCATGAGCAGTTCGCCGAAAATTTTGCTTATATTTCCGCGGTTAATTTCGTCGATTATGAAAAAGAAGTCACGGTCAGGTTCCTTCGCCGCCAGATTGCAGAATTTATAAAACGCGCCTTCCTTTAACGCAAAGCCGTTTTCGGAGGGCTTGTAGCCCATGATGAAATCCTCATACGAATAATTTTGATGAAATTGTACGAATTTAATTCTGCTCTCGTCTTTTTCACCCATTATGGCATATGCCAAGCGTTTTGCCGCAAATGTTTTGCCAACGCCCGGCGCGCCTTTGAGAATGAGGTTTTTCTTATCGTGCAGAACCGCAGTCATTAGGTCATACTGTTCCTCAGAAATAAATACTTCATTGAGAAAGTCTGCTTTGTCGTATTTTTCGATTTTTTCTTCCTCGGCGAGGGGGATTTCGACGGGCTTGTGCGCATCGTCTTCGTTGCCGTCAGTCTTTCGGAGAGCGGGATAAAATATGTAAAATGCAACATCAACCGTAAGCGTTTTATATTCGGGGTCTTTGTGGCAGTCATCTGTCAGGCGTAAATGGAGAAGGTCTGTCAGATCTTTATCGGTGCGGAGATAGGCACATATTTCATCATAAAGGGCATAGCAGTTTTTGATATTGCCCCTTTTAATTTGATACTCGCTTTCAAGAAACTTTGCGGCATCTTTAGCCACGCTGTATTTATAGATATAATATTTATTGGGATTTATAAGCCACAAATATGTGCTGATGGCGTTTACATCTTGATAATGATGATAATTCTGTCCATCGGTATTGACGTATTTTGCGAGCAGTTCATCGGATTTCTCTTTAAATTCAATTATCCGCTCCGCAACATCGCGGCTTTCGTCGGTGAGGTGTTTAAACATGGTGCGGACTTCCTCGGGCGCATCTTTCGCAAAACCTTTAATCATTTTTGCCGGATATCGTTTATCCCCTGCCAACAAAAACGAAGTATCTGCCAAAGATTTTTCAAGCATATCCGCAAAATCCACTGCGTCAGGCTTCCAATTATCTTGAAACGTCTTAAGCGCAACCCATTTAAATTTTTCATATTGTTCCCACAGTGGTGACGCTAAGAATTTTTTGTACTCGACCAGTATTTCTTTTAAACGATTTTCGTTAATCATATCATTTTCCTCCTTGTGCCGATGTGATTTATCGGGCTGTTTTTTACATTATACACGAATTTCCCCTGACAATCAACAAAATAGGAGCAAAAAAACGCCGCTAGAGGGCGGCGGGGATAAATCAATATCCGTATTTTTTCTTATTGGCGATTAGGCAGATTATGCTTACGACGAGCGACGGGGCTTCGGCGGCGAGGACGGAGAGCCAGATGCCGTTTAAGCCGAAGAAGGCGGGAATTATCAAAATTGCGGCGAGCTGGAAGACGAATGTGCGCAAAAACGAGATAAGCGCGGAGACGGCGCCGTTATTTAAGGCGGTGAAAAATGAGGAGGTGAAAATGTTAATGCCGCTCAAAAGATACGACAGCATAAAAAGTCTGATGGCGGTCGTCGTAAGCTGCATGAGATTTTCATCGTAGCTGACGAAAATCGTCGCCAATAGCGGCGCGGAAAGCTCGGCGAGAAGCGTCATCACGACGGAGATTATCGCAATCAGCGTGAGGCTCTTTCGCAGAAGAACGTGAAGCTCCTCCTTGTGGCGCGCGCCGTAGTGGTAGCTCACGATGGGCGCGGAGCCGACGGCGTAGCCCTGATACGTGCCGACGAAAAGAAAGCCCGCGTACATGATTATCCCGTAGGCGACGACGCCGTTTGAACCCGCGAATTTCATCAATTGGAGGTTGTAGAGCATATTGACGATGCTCATCGATAAATTCGACACCATTTCAGACGAGCCGTTTGCGCACGAGGACAAAATCGCGCGCAGGTCAAATTTCGCTTTGACGAGCCGAATGGGGGCGCTTTTGGCGCAAATGAAATATATGAGCGGAATGACGGCGCCGACAAGCCGGCTTAACGCGGTTGCCAAAGCCGCGCCGACAACGCCGCCTTGAAGAGCGTAGACGAAAAGAAAATCGAGCACCATGTTTGTGACGCCTGCCGCGACAGAGACGCCGAGACCAAGCTGCGGCTTTTCGGCGACGACGAGAAAGCTTTGAAACGCCGTTTGCAGCAAAAAAGTTGGTATTGCGATGAGCAAAATTGAGCCGTAGATAATGCACGGGGCGAGCATTTCCTCGTCTGCGCCGAGCAAAATGACGACGGGTTTTATGACGGCAAGTCCGAGCACGATGAGAACAATGCCCGCCGCGATGAGAAGATAAATGAGCATTGAAAAAATTTCGCTTGCCTTTTGGGGCTTGTTTTCGCCGAGTGTTTTCGAGACGAGCGCGCTGCCGCCGGTGCCTATCATGAAGCCGAACGTGCTCAAAACCATTATCACAGGCCAGACGAGATTGACCGCGGCAAAGGTCGTGCTGCCGACGCAGTTTGATATGAAAAGCCCGTCCACAACGCCGTAAATTGAGGTAAAAATCATCATAATTATTGTCGGCAGCGTGAATTTTATGAGCTTTCTGTAGCCGAAATGCTCCGACAGGGCGATATTCATACAGAATCCAACCTTTCACAAAAAAATAACTCGAATTTACAATGTAAATCCGAGCCCACTCGGCATCTTTTCCGATTATGTGATTGGGATCACAAATCCTCCGATGTCCGATATTTAACTTTCCATGCGATTATAGTATATCCTTTTGGGGTTGTCAATATGTTCTTGAAAAAAGGCAACCTATAAAAGGAGCGCAGTATAATTTATCTTGCAGCAATTATGAGATCAAGGGCGCACCAAGGATCCATAATGCCGTTTTTGGTGTCGAAGTCCGCCTTGCGGAGGGCGCAGATCAGGGCTTCTATCTGCGTGAGCGGGACTTTGGAGGCGTTATCTACAGCCTTATCGGTAGAAAAGCCGCCGCCCAAGGCTTTTTTGACTTCGGAGATGCTTTTGTGACCGGTCAGCATGAGCTTTGCTTTGTAGATTACGAGCGTCTGCGAGGCAATGACGCTTATCACGGCGACGGGCTCCTGATTTGTTTGGCGGAGGGTGGAGAGAATTTTATAGCACAAGTCGGGGCGCGAGGAAAAGAGCGCGTCGATGAGCTTAAACACCGTTTCGGTAAGCGGCTTTATGATAACGCTGTCTATGTCGCGGCGGCTTATTTCAAAATTCTCCGATTTGGCGACTATCTTTTCCGCTTCGGTGCGGAGGGTCGTCATGCTGCGGCCGACGGAGGAGACGATGTAGGACGCGTTTTGCGAGGAAATGCTCTTTCCTTTGGAGGCGAAAAGCTTGACGAGCCACGGGCGCAGGCGCTCGGCTGTGAGAAGCTTAAAATCGACGGTGACAGCCATTTTCGTGACAGCCTTTTTTATCTCGGTTGCAGCGCCTTTGCTTTCGCCGTTTTCGCGGATGATGACGGTGACATAGGAGGGAAGATTTGAAAAGAGCTCAGCCCAGCGCGATTTTTCGGAAATTTTGCGCTCGAAAAGGGCGCAGTTGTTAAAAACGACGAGCTTTTTTGCGCTCATGAGCGGGAGCGCGGAGATGAAGGACGATGCATCGTCAAACGAAGGGAGCTCGATGTATTCCTTACAATTGAAGTCGGCAAAGGCGGGGTCGATGAGAGCTTTTTTTGCGCCGGTGACGCAAAATTCCTGCAAAAAGACCTCTTCGCCGATAAAGAGATATAAATTTGTCAAATCGCCGCTTTTCAAAAGGGCGCGGAAATCGTCGTATGTGATGGTCATGGGGGGTTCCTTCTTTGGAGTGTGAAGTGTGGAGTTGAGGTGCAAATTCCGCAGAGCGGAATTTGATTTGGAAGCGCCTGCGGGCGCGGGAGTGGGCGGGGACAAGCCCCGCCCGTACAACCGTGTATTTTAATTGTTTAGGGAAGCGCTGATTAATCAGCGCTTCCCTAAGTAGTCGACCGCGAATTGGGCGTAGCACATGGCGGCGATGGGGATTGCGGCTTCATCGACGGTGAATTTTGAATGATGAAGCGGGTAGATTGCGCCGACGGATTCGTTGCGGCAGCCGATGTGTACATATGTTGAGGGAACGGCGCGGGCAAAGTATGAAAAATCGTCGCCTGTCATGGAGACGGCGGGGGCTTTGACGAGCGCCGCTTCGCCTAAGATTTGCTTTGCGGATGAGACAAACATGTCGGTTATTTTGTCGTTATTTATGAGTGCGGGGTAGAGGGGAATGAATTTGTAATTGACAGCGGCTCCGTATTCCGCCGCGGCTTCCTTTGCAACGCCTCCGATTAAAAGCGAAAGCGTTTCTCTTTCCTCGGGCGTGAAGGTGCGCGCGGTGCCGCGAAGACGGACGGTTGTGGGGATGACGTTTTCGCTTCTGCCGCCGTCGATTGTGCACACGGAGACGACGCGCGGAACGTTTTTGTCGGTAAGCGCGGTGAGGCGTTTGATAATTTCCGCTGCGGCAACGATGGGGTTGACACACTTTTCGGGATAAGCGCCGTGACCGCCCTCTCCGATGACTTCAATTTCAAAATTATCGGGCGACGCCATGAGGGGACCGGGTCTGTAGGCAATTGTGCCGGTGGGATAATCGGGCATGACGTGACCGCCGATGCAGACATCGACCTTGGGAGATTGTAGCACTCCTTCCTCGATCATTTTTTCCGCGCCGCCTTCTCCTTCCTCCGCGGGCTGAAAGAAAAACTTGATGCTGCCCGAAAGGCTGTCCTTCAATTCGTTCAAAATGAACGCGGTGCAGAGGGCGATTGCGACATGCGCGTCGTGCCCGCAGGCATGCATACAGCCCTCGTGCTCGGAGGCAAAGGGGAGATTTGTTTCCTCGGTGATGGGGAGCGCGTCGATGTCGGCGCGGACGGCGACGGTGCGCCCTTCAGGTGCGCCCGAAATGACGGCGCAGATGCCCGTGCCGCCCGCGTAGCCCCGCTTATAGGGGATAGAGAGCGTGTCCAAGACGGAGGCTATGTAGCCTGAGGTTTTAAATTCGTTAAACTCAAGCTCCGGCATGGTGTGAAGCATACGGCGGATGTTGACCGCGTTTTCGGCGTACTGCGCCGCGAGCGCTTTGATTTCTTCTGTAAACATAATTCATTCCTCCCAAGGTGCGCAGATTGTTTTTTGCCGTTTTTAGGGCAAAAATCGTTGCACGTTAGCACCTTTACGGATAATTGGCATATAATACCGAAAAATTCAGATTATATTATAGCACAAAAAAACGGCGTTGTAAAGGAAAATCGGCAAAAAGGCGCGAAAATCGGAATTTTGTTTGTTGGAGGAGCTGCGGTGCGGGAAAATTGATTTGCGTGAGCGGGGAAACACGGCAACAGCATTTACTTTTTTGCAAACATGTGATACACTGTAGGCATGAA
>JAJQCX010000002.1 GCA_021202495.1 Clostridia bacterium
CGCGTAAAATCGTCAAAAACCAAAGCGTCTTTGGTTTTTGACTCATCTATCGCGGCAGGGCGGCGCAGCCGCCCGTAAGCGTAAGCGCGCGATGTGAAAAGAGGTTTACGGGGAAAAGCGGAGCTTGTCCCCGTGTTCAGCCGCGAGGCGCCAAAGCAACCGGTCAAACTGTATTCTTCATCTACTTTCCCGATACTCTTTCGTATATCGCTGCAGCGAGCAGCAGCGCGTCAAGAGCGTCCTCATTTCTTACGACTTCTATTTCATATGTATCTGTCCACTTAAAAAGCTTTTTGCTTAAACGAGCCACAAATGTGCCGTTTAAATACACCTCATATTCCTTTCCAAGCGCATTGCCTTCAGCGCTCCAATCGTTAAAATCAATGTCATAGCGCCGTTTAAAAAACGCGGATTCCCGCCTTATGCAGCCGACAAAGCTTCCGTTTTTATATACCTCAAACTCCTGCAGCGGTACAATCAAAAACATCTTCTCTTTCACCGTTCCCAAGCAATTTCCTCCCGTGTCAAATATCTTGAAACAATATCCCCACGAAAGATGTCTCGCACCGGTAAAGACTAACTCTTCGGTTTCATCATATATATTATAACGACCAAAGCTCGGGCAAAATCTCTTTTTAAAGATTAACTTCATCATCCTCTCCCTCTCTCCAAATAAAATCCGCCGCGGAAAATTTCATCTCCGCGGCGGCTCAATTTTTTTATACTGACATTAGTCAACCAACGCAATGATTGCGGTCGGAGCGCCGTCGCCGCGGCGAACTCCCGTTCTCACAATCGTCGTATAGCCGCCGTTTCTGTCGGCATATTTCGGAGCAATCTCGTCAAACACCTTTACAACGACAGACTCCTTCGTGATGAAACTCAAAGCCTGACGGCGCGAATGGAGCGTGTTTGTCTTTCCGAGAGTAATCATCTTTTCGGTAAGCGAACGAACTTCCTTTGCGCGTGTAACGGTTGTCTCGATTCTTCCGTTTTCAAGAAGCGACGTAACCATGTTACGAAGCATTGCAATTCTCTGGTCGGTAGGGCGTCCCAGTTTTCTTGTACCCATCTTAGCTAACCTCCTTACAGATTTAATCAGTCCTCTTCGGGAGCAAACGAAAGTCCCAGCGCCTGCAGCTTGCCGAACACTTCGTCAAGGCTCTTTCTGCCGAGGTTTCTGACTTTCATCATTTCCTCTTCCTTGCGCAGCGTCAAGTCCTCAACCGTGTTTATGCCGGCTCTCTTGAGGCAGTTGTAGGAACGAACGGAAAGGTCGAGCTCCTCAATCGTCATCTCGTAGACCTTTTCCTTCTTCGTTTCTTCCCTTTCCACCATTGTTTCGACGCTCATAGCCTCATCGGTAAGCTGAATAAAGAGCATCATGTGGTCGTTTATAATCTTCGCGGCAAGGCTTATCGCCTCGTCGGCTGTTTTTGTACCGTTAGTCCAAACTTCAATCGTAAGCTTGTCATAATCAACGTCCTGTCCGACACGGGTGGGTTCAACATAGTAATTCACCTTCGGAACAGGGGTGTAAATGGAATCCACAGGAATAAGACCGATCAAGGGCTGACCCATCGCCTTATTCTTTTCCGCCGAAACATATCCTCTGCCCTGACCTATCGTAAGCTCCATGTACAGCTTCGCATCCGAGTTGAGCGTTGCGATGTGAAGCTCGGGATTAAGAATTTCAACGTCGGCGTCATGGATAATATCGCCGGCACAAAGCTCCGTTTCGCCTTCAGCCTCAATGCGCGCGGTCTTTGTGCCCTCGCCGTGAAGCTTGATGATTATCTGCTTAATGTTAAGCACAATCTCCGAAACGTCCTCTTTCACACCGGGAACAGTTGAAAACTCATGCTGCACGCCGTCAATCTTAATCGATGTAACAGCCGCGCCCTCAAGGCTCGAGAGCATCATTCTGCGCAGCGAATTTCCGAGGGTTATACCGTATCCGCGCTGCAGCGGGGACACGGTATATTTTCCGTATGAACCGTCTTCCGACGAGTCCACTTTTTCTATACGGGGTTTTTCAAATCTTAAATCGTTCAACTAATAACCCTCCTACATATTTATTTGTTACATAGTACCGGGCCAACCTATTACTTTGAATACAACTCGACGATAAGCGTCTCGTTTACCTCGTAATCGATATCCTCTCTCGCCGCGAGCGATACCACATTCGCGGTAAGATTTTCTTTATCCATCGAGAGCCACTTCGGAACGATTCTTCTTGCGTTTGCTTCCGCGATTTCCTTAATTCTCGGCATGCTCTTTTCCTTTACGGAAATAACGTCGCCGGGCTTTACAAGGTAGGACGGAATGTTTACCTTGGAGCCGTTCACCTGAATGTGACCGTGGTTAACAATCTGTCTTGCCTCGCGTCTCGTGTTCGCAAGCCCAAGTCTGAAAACAATGTTGTCAAGTCTCGATTCGAGAATTTGAAGGAGCATTTCGCCGGTAATTCCGTCCTTCTTGGTCGCAAGCTCATAATAATGACGGAACTGCTTCTCAAGAACGCCGTAAATAAACTTAACCTTCTGCTTCTCGTTGAGCTGCATCGCGTATTCGCTCTGCTTTCTTCTGCCCTGTCTGGGGTTTCTGTTTGAGCTTTTATCAATGCCCATGCACGTCGGTTCAATGCCGAGTGTGCGGCATCTCTTCAACACGGGCTGTCTGTTCTTAGCCATGCTTAATTCCTCCTTACCAATTCTTCGTCAAACTCTTCTTCTCTTGGGCGGACGGCAGCCATTATGAGGAATGGGCGTTACATCCTTAATAAGGCTCACGTCAAGACCTGCCGCCTGAAGTGCGCGGATAGCCGCCTCTCTGCCTGCGCCGGGTCCCTTAACGTATACTTCAACCGTCTTCAAACCGTGCTCCATAGCAGCCTTTGCGGCCGTCTCCGCCGCCATCTGAGCTGCGAAGGGAGTGCTTTTTCTCGAACCGCGGAAGCCCAAACCGCCTGCCGAAGCCCAGGAAAGAGCGTTTCCGTTTACGTCCGTTATGGTAACGATGGTATTGTTGAATGTGCTTCTGATATGCGCAGCACCGCGCTCTACATTTTTGCGCTCTCTGCGCTTTCTCACAGCTGTCTTTCTTACTGTCTTAGCCATATATGCTCTCCTCCTTACTTCTTCTTATTGGCAATTGTACGCTTGGGTCCTTTTCTCGTGCGGGCATTGTTCTTTGTGTTCTGCCCTCTTACGGGAAGTCCCTTTCTGTGACGGACGCCGCGATAGCATCCAATCTCGACAAGACGCTTAATGTTAAGCGCAACCTCTCTCCTGAGGTCGCCCTCAACGACGTAATTCTTATCTATGACGTCTCTTATCTTCGCCATTTCATCTTCCGTCAAATCCTTGACGCGCGTATCGGGATTGATTCCCGTTGCTTTAAGAATTTTATCTGCGCTGCTTCTGCCGATACCGTAAACATAAGTGAGTCCAATCTCGACGCGCTTTTCTCTGGGCAGGTCAACACCGGCTATTCTTGCCATACTTTTTACTCATCCTTTCTGAACGGATCCTCGATTTGAAACAACGAAAATCAATATTCTCTCTTAATCTCATTTCTCGCTCTTTCAAACCGTACACCTGAATTTTTTGTCAAGCTTACATGATAATACGCAGAATTAAAGCTATACTTGCGACAACACTTTCGTGTTCAGCCGCGCCGCAATTTCTCAGCCCTGCTTCTGCTTATGCTTCGGATTTTCGCAAATCACCATTACCTTGCCTTTTCTCTTGATGATTTTGCATTTTTCACACATAGGTTTAACTGAGGGTCTTATCTTCATTTGAAATGCCTCCTCAAATGTTTAATACAAAATTATTTACCAAAGCGCTTATTTCGCGCGCCATGTTATTCTTCCTCTCGTCAAATCGTAGGGCGAAAGCTCCACCTTCACCTTATCGCCGGGAAGAATCCTTATAAAATTCATTCTGAGCTTGCCTGATATATGTCCGAGGATCCGATGCCCGTTAGAAAGCTCTATCTGGAACATCGCATTCGGGAGAGCCTCAAGCACAGTGCCCTCCATTTCAAGAACATCCTCCTTAGCCACGGATAACTACCTCCTAAAAACCGAATTGCCTATAATACGCCTATTCTTTTCAGTTCCTTGCGCATGAGTGCGTCGATGGCGTTTCTGTTTCCGCAAAGCCTCTCTTTAACAGCAATCGAGCTCTCTCCCGTCTCCCTCACATGAGTTATCCTCTTTTTCTTGGGGCGGTCGATTTTTCTCTTTTTGCCGTCGCACAAATACACAAAGCCGTCCTTTTCCTCCACCACGAAAAACCTCTGTCCGTCGTAGCGTCCCTTCTCGGAGATAACAACATCGCCAATCTGCAACACTATCACCTCAGGGTCAATATCTTCGGACCATCCTCCGTGATGGCAACCGTATTTTCATAATGCGCGCTCAGCGAACCGTCCAGTGTTGTCACCGTCCAGCCGTCAGTCTTTGAAAATCTGACGTCCGCCGCGCCCATATTTATCATCGGCTCAATCGCTATCACCATGCCGCGCGTCAGCCTCACGCCTTTTCCTGCGCGGCCGAAATTCGGCACATCCGGCGATTCGTGAAGACTTCTCCCCACGCCGTGACCGACAAGCTCCCTCACAACGCCGTACCCCGCTTCTTCCGCCATTTGTTGAATTGCGCTTCCGATGTCGCCGACTCTGTTTCCGTCGACAGCCATCTTCGCACCGGCAAAAAAGCAGGCGCGTGTAACTTCAATCAGCCTCTTTGCTTCCTCCGAAATTTTGCCCACCGCAAACGTCCTTGCGGCGTCGCTGTGAAATCCCTTGTAATACGCGCCCGAATCGACGCTCACAATGTCGCCCTCTTTGAGCACAACACTGCGCGAGGGTATGCCGTGTACAACGACATTGTTCGGAGAAATGCAGCAGCACGCCGGAAACCCTTGGTAATTCTTGCACGAGGGCTTTGCTCCCTCGCGCAAAATTACCTTTTCGACAATTTCGTTAAGTCTTTCCGTCGTCATGCCGGGCTTCACCGCCTCTTCGGCGGCTTCCAGGGCTTTGGCAAGAATTTGACCGCTCTCCGCCATCGCCTCTATATCGCTTTTCGTTTTGAGATTTATCATTTTAATTTAATACCTCTGACCTATTCCAAGCCCAACGCCTCTCTGACGGCGCGCGACGTGTCGGCAATTTCTTCGCAGCCGTAAGCTCTCACCAAGAGCCCGCGCTCTTCGTAAAAGTTTACAAGCGGCTCCGTCTGCTTGTGATAAACCGTAAGACGCTTCTGCACGGTCTCCGGCTCGTCGTCCGCACGGCAGATAAGCTCTCCGCCGCACTTGTCGCACACGCCTTCCTCCTTCGGAGGATTAAAATCGACGTGATAGGGCGTTCTGCACACCTTGCACTCTCTTCTGCCCGAGAGTCTCGCGACGATTTTTTCGTCGGGTACTACGAGGTCTAAAACCTTTTCAATCTCTATTCCAAGCTTTTCGGCAGCCTCCGCCTGCGGAATTGTCCGAGGAAATCCGTCAAGGATATAGCCTTCTTTGCAGTCGTCCTCAAAAAGCCTTTCCTTCATAATTCCTATGACAACATCGTCCGGAACAAGCGCGCCTTCGGCGAGATAGCCCTCGGCTTTAAGCCCCATTTCCGTTCCGTCCTTGACAGCCGCTCTGATAATGGCGCCCGTGGAAATTGTCGGAATGTTCAACAGCTCCGAAAGCTTATCCGCCTGAGTGCCCTTGCCGCTGCCCGGTGCGCCCAATAAAACCAACCTCATATCCGCCTCATTCCTTTCAACTGCCCGAAATATTTAATTATTCAATACATTACTCAAGGAAGCCCTTGTAATGTCTCATTACCATCTGCGCTTCAATCTGCTGAACCGTCTCAAGCGCAACGCCTACAACGATGAGCAGCGACGTACCGGTGAGAGCGAGCGAAGAAAGCTGCTGACCGGAAACATAGCTTACCACAATCGGCAATACGGCGATAACCGCCAGTGCGAGAGATCCGATGAGCGTAATCTTATTCAATACCTTTTGGATATATTCGCTCGTCGGTCTGCCCGGACGGATACCCAAAACGGTACCGCCGCTCTGCTTGAGGTTGTTCGCAATTTCTATCGGATTAAAGGTAATCGACGCATAGAAATATGTGAACGCGATAATAAGCAGGAAGTACAGAACGGGATAAACCCAACCAGAGGTCAGGAAGTTCGATATTTTCTGAAGCACGCTGTCCGAATTGTTTGCCGCGAAAAGCTGTGCCAATGTTGCCGGGAAGGACATAATACTCATTGCGAAGATAATCGGGATAACGCCGCCTTGAGCAATCTTCAGCGGAATGTTCGAAGACTGACCGCCGTAAATCTTGTTGCCGACAACTCTCTTTGCGTACTGAACCGGTATTCTTCTTTCCGCGTCGTTGATAAGAACAACGAACATAATGGAAACGATAACATACACAAGAAGCAGTACCCACTGATACCAAGCGTCAAAGTTCTGAAGAGTGGTCATTGCCATCGACGGAACACGCGCGATAATACCCGCAAAAATCAACATCGAAATGCCGTTGCCTATTCCGCGTCCGGTGATTTGCTCTCCGAGCCACATCAAAAACGCAGTACCTGCCGTGAACGCAAGGATAATAGTAATCATCGCGAGCCACGTGGGAACATTCTCGGCGTTAATTGCGCCCTGGCTGTTCAGTGTCAGGTAAAGACCCGTCGCCTGAAGCGCCGACAATGCAACCGTCAAATATCTTGTAATCTTGGTGATTTTCTTTCTGCCCTCTGCGCCTTCCTTGCTCATTCTTTCAAGAGCGGGAATGGCTACGCACAACAGCTGCATGATGATGGAGCTGTTGATGTAGGGCGAAATAGACATTGCAAATATAGTTGCGTTTGAAAGCGAACCGCCGGAGAAGGAATCCATCAGGTTAAACAGCGTTGCGCTGCCGGTGGAATTGGAAAGCCATTCCTGAACAACGCTTGCGTCAATCCACGGTACCGGCACATAGCTGCCGAAACGGAAAATCACGATAAGAAGAAGCGTGTAAAGTATCTTCTTGCGGAGATCCGGTATCTTCCAAGCGTTTCTGATTGTCTCAATCACTTAGACCACCTCAGCCTTTCCGCGCTCTTTTTTTAATTCTATAGCCTTTCCGCCCGCTTTTTCTATTTTCTCTTTTGCGCTCGTCGTAATTCTCTCAACCTTAACCGTGAGCTTCTTTGTAACCTCGCCTCTGCCCATGATTACGACTCCGTCCTCGATCTTGCTGATAACGCCCGCGCTCTTGAGCGCCTCTGCGTCAACTACCGCACCGTCCTCAAATTTCGAGAGTGCGTCGAGGTTGATAGAAGCATATTTCTTTGCGAACACATTCGTAAAGCCGCGCTTCGGCAAACGGCGATACAAAGGCATCTGACCGCCTTCAAAGCCGGGTCTTACTCCGCCGCCCGAACGAGCGTTCTGACCCTTATGACCTCTGCCTGCCGTCTTTCCGTTGCCGCTGCCCTGACCGCGGCCCTTTCTCTTAGGGGCTGTTTTGCTGCCCTCCGCAGGAGTAAGCTCATATATTTTCATTGCAGTGCACCTCCTTGAAGTTAGATTTCTTCACATTTAACCAGGTGGCTCACGGTATTAACCATACCTCTGATCTGAGGATTGTCCTCATGCTCCACCACGTCTCTTATTTTCTTCAGACCAAGCGCCTTAACGGTCGCTATCTGATTTGCTTTTCTGCCTGCCGTACTCTTCTCGAGAGTAATTCTAAGCTTTGCCATCGTATTACTCCTCCTTACAGTTCGCTGACTTCCTTGCCGCGCAAACGAGCAACTTCTTCAGCGCTCTTGAGCGAAGCAAGCCCCTCTATCGTAGCCTTTACGACGTTGATGGGGTTGTTGCTGCGAAGGCACTTCGTTCTTACGTTCTTAATGCCCGCAAGCTCCATAACCGCTCTCACGCCGCCGCCCGCGATAACTCCGGTACCGTCGGCAGCCGGCTTGATGAGCACTCTGCCCGCGCCGTATTCGCCGATAACCTCGTGGGGAATAGTCGTGTCAAGAAGAGGAACAGTAATCAAATTCTTCTTCGCGTCCTCGATACCCTTTCTGATAGCATCCGGAATTTCAGCCGCTTTGCCCATGCCGCAGCCGACATGACCGTTCTCGTCGCCGACAACGACAAGCGCCGAAAAACGCATTGTGCGTCCGCCCTTAACCGTCTTTGCAACACGGTTAACGTGTACAAGCTGTTCCTTAAGCTCCATCTGTGATGCGTCTATACGTTCTGCCATAATTTACTGCCTCCTCTCTTAAAATTCCAATCCGCCTTCACGCGCGCCCGCAGCCAGTGCTGCGACTCTGCCGTGATAAACGTATCCGCCTCTGTCGAAAACGACCTCTTTGATGCCTTTTTCAACAGCCTTCTGTGCAACCAGCTTGCCTACCTGCTCGGCAGCATCCTTATTTCCGCCGTATGTGTCGCTAAGTTCGAGACTCGACGCAGAAACAAGTGTTACGCCGTTCACATCGTCAATTACCTGTGCGTAAATATTCTTCAGGCTGCGAAACACGTTCAAACGCGGGCATTCCGGCGTTCCGCTGATCTTGTTGCGGATTCTTGCGTGTCTCTTAAGCCTTGCCTTGTTGCTGTTAGACTTTGAAACCATATTGCCTATCTCCTCTCTTACTTCTTAGCCTTGCCGACTTTACCTTCCTTGCGGATGATATGCTCGTCAACATACTTAATACCCTTGCCCTTGTAAGGCTCCGGCGGTCTCTTTTCTCTTATGTTTGCCGCAAGCTGTCCGACAGCCTGTTTATCCGCTCCCGACACAACAATCTTATTCGGTGCGGGAACTTCCACTGTCAATCCGGGAATATCCTCCATCTCAACCTGATGCGAATAACCGAGGTTCATGATGAGCTTGTTGCCCTGCTTCTGAGCGCGGTATCCAACGCCGTTGATTTCGAGTTCCTTGGAGAAGCCCGTCGTAACGCCCGTAACCATGTTTGCCACAAGCGTTCTCGTCAAACCGTGAAGCGACTTGTGCATCTTATCCTCGCTCGGACGCTCAACGATTATTTCTCCGGCCTCCTGCTTAATTATCATATCGCCGTGAAGCGTTCTTGTCAAAGTGCCCTTGGGTCCCTTAACCGTTATAACGTTTCCCTCAGCCAGCGTCACCTCAACTCCGGCGGGAACGGCGATAGGTTTTCTACCTATTCTTGACATTTAATTTCACCACCTAATTATATATAATTACCAAACGAACGCCAATACTTCGCCGCCGATGTGCGCCTTTCTCGCGTTCTTATCCGTCATAATGCCTTGGGATGTGGACACTATGGCGATCCCCAGTCCCTTAAGAACTTTGGGAAGCTCCTCCGCGCTTGAGTAAACGCGCAGACCCGGCTTTGATACTCTCTCAAGACCGGAGATGACCTTTTTCTTATTTGCGCCGTATCTAAGAGTAATTCTGATCATTCCCTGCTTTGCGTCGTCCACGATTTCATATCCTTTGATATAGCCCTCCTCAAGAAGAATGTCGGCGATAGCCTTCTTCATCTTGGAAACGGGAACGTCAACCGTCTGATGTTTTGCCGAATTTGCATTTCTGATACGAGTGAGCATATCGGCGATGGGATCAGTGATCTGCATGAATAATAACCTCCTTTTCTGCCTGATTACCAGCTGGCCTTTTTAACACCGGGGATTTCGCCCTTATAAGCAAGCTCTCTGAAGCATATACGGCAAACACCGTACTTTCTGAGATAAGCGTGGGGTCTACCGCAGATTTTGCATCTGTTGTAGGCGCGCGTCGAGAACTTCGGCGTCTTCTGCTGCTTCAAAACCATTGATTTCTTTGCCATAATCTATTCTACCTCCCCTGCTTACTTTGTGAAAGGAGCACCGAGCAGCCTCAAAAGCTCTCTGCCCTCTTCGTCCGTCTTTGCCGTTGTGACAAAGATGATGTCCATGCCTCTGATTTTGTCAATCTTATCGTATTCTATCTCGGGGAATATGAGCTGCTCTTTAATACCGAGCGAATAATTGCCTCTGCCGTCGAATGCGTTGGGGTTGATGCCTCTGAAGTCTCTTACACGCGGAAGCGCGATATTGAAAAGCTTGTAGATGAATTCGTACATCTTTTCGCCGCGCAGCGTTACCTTAACGCCGATGTTCATGCCAGCTCTTATCTTAAAGTTCGCAACAGACTTCTTTGCCTTTGTAACAACAGGCTTCTGACCCGTTATCAAAGCAAGGTCTGCGGAAGCCGAGTCGATGACCTTGGCGTTGTCCTTTGCTTCGCCCAATCCGATATTTACAACAACCTTGTCAAGCTTGGGAATCTGCATTGTGCTCTTGTATTCAAACTTCTTCATCAATGCGCCTGCTGCTTGCTCATCGTAAATTGTCTTAAGTTGTGACATTTGTGCTTCCTCCTCTCTTAGCTTTCAAATGTTTCGCCGCACTTCTTGCACACTCTTACCTTTGTGCCGTCCTCAAGTACGCTGTAGCCGACTCTTGTGGGAGACTTGCACTTGTCGCAAATGTGCATAAGCTTGCTCGTTCTGATGGGAGCTTCCTGATGGATGATGCCGCCCATGTCGCGCTGACCGCGCGGCTTTCTGTGCTTTGTCACCATGTTAAGTCCCTCAACGATGGCGGTCGATGATTTCGGGTCAACTGAAATAACCTTACCCTTTTTGCTCTTTTCGTCGCCTGAAATGACGATAACCTGATCGCCCTTCTTTATACTGACTCTCTTACTCATTGTGCTGCCTCCCTTACAGAACCTCGGGTGCGAGGGAAAGAATCTTCATGTAGTCATGGTCACGAAGCTCTCTCGCAACAGGTCCGAAAATACGTGTACCTCTCGGGTTCTTATCTTCCTTGATTATAACGGCGGCGTTTTCGTCAAATCTGATGCAGCTGCCGTCGCCTCTTCTTACGCCCTTAACGCTGCGAACGATAACGGCCTTTACGACGTCGCCCTTCTTAACCATACCGCCGGGCGCCGCTTTCTTGACGGAAGCAACAATAACATCACCGATGTTTCCATATCTTCTGAAGGAGCCGCCCAGTACGCGGATACACATAAGCTCTTTCGCGCCCGTGTTGTCGGCAACCTTTAACAGAGTTTGCTGCTGAATCACGTTGTTTCACTCCTTTACGTTTATCGAGCCTTCTCCACAATGCGGACAAGTCTCCATCTCTTATCGTGGCTCAGCGGACGCGTTTCCATAATCTCTACGCGATCGCCTACGCCGCACTGATTTTCCTCATCATGCGCCTTAAACTTTACGGTTCTCTTAACAACCTTGCCGTAAAGAGGATGCTTTACACTGTCCTCGATAGCAACTACGATGGTCTTATCCATCTTGTCGCTTACGACTTTGCCGATTCTTGTCTTACGATCATTTCTCTCAGCCATTTATAAGTTCCTCCTTTCGTCAATCAAACGGTCTCTTCAAGCTCTCTCTCGCGGATAACCGTCTTAACTCTCGCGATGCTCTTCTTTGCTTCGGCGATCGCGAGCGGGTTGTCAAGCTGGTTGGTGGCGTGGCGAAATCTCAAATTGAACAATTCTTTTTTGAGGTCAAGGAGCGTTGCTTCCAATTCCTCGTTGCTCTTGTCACGAATCTCTTTTACCTTCATTCGTTGTCACCCTCCGTTTCCTCACGCGAAACAATCTTGCACTTAATCGGAAGCTTGTGCATAGCAAGGCGAAGCGCCTCTCTTGCTGTGTCTTCCGAAATGCCGCCAATTTCAAACATAACTCTGCCCGGCTTTACAACGGCTACCCAATATTCGGGCGAGCCCTTACCGGAGCCCATGCGTGTTTCCGCGGGCTTTTCGGTTATCGGCTTGTCAGGGAATATTTTAATCCAAACCTGACCTCCACGCTTGATATATCTTGTCATGGCGATACGGGCAGCCTCAATCTGGTTGCTTGTTATCCAAGCCGGCTCCATTGCCATAAGCCCGAATTCGCCGTTTGTCACCTTGTTGCCGCGCAGCGCGGTTCCGGTCATTCTGCCGCGGAACTGCTTTCTGTGCTTAACTCTTTTCGGCATTAACATTATCTGCGTCCCCCTTCCTTTTTGGGAGCTCTCTTGGTAGCGTTGAGCACCTCGCCCTTGTAAATCCAAACCTTGCAGCCGATCTTACCGTAGGTTGTATCAGCCTCAGCAAAGCCGTAATCTATGTCTGCACGAAGTGTCTGAAGCGGAATTGTGCCCTCGTGATAGGACTCTTTTCTCGCGATTTCCGCGCCGCCCAAACGACCCGAGCAAGTTGTCTTAATACCCTTTGCGCCCGCCTTCATCGAATAGCTCATAGCGCTCTTCATTGCGCGGCGGAACGACGCTCTCTTTTCAAGCTGAGCCGCAATGTTCTCCGCAACAAGCTGTGCGG
This sequence comes from Clostridia bacterium, assembly GCA_021202495.1. Taxonomy (GTDB): domain Bacteria; phylum Bacillota; class Clostridia; order UMGS1883; family UMGS1883; genus JAJQCX01. Next base: position 12,417 of record JAJQCX010000002.1, read on the forward strand.
AAAGGTTTGTCTGCTTAACCTCGACAATCTCGATTGAAACGCTCTTGCCCGTGAGCTTTGCAATTTCAGCCTTAAGCTTTTCAATGTCCTCGCCCTTCTTGCCGATTACAATGCCCGGCTTTGCGGTGTGGATGTAAAGTTTGATGGCGTTAGCCGTCTTTTCAATCTCAATCTTCGGAATACCTGCGGTGTAGAGCTTGTTCTTAACGAACTTTCTTATCTTATAATCTTCAACAAGATTGTCACCGAACTCGCCGTCTGCGGCATACCATCTGGAATCCCAATCCTTGATGATGCCGACTCTGAGCCCGTGGGGATTAACTTTCTGACCCATAAGAATGCCTCCTTTAATCTTTCTCTTTTACAACGACTGTAATGTGGCTTGTTCTCTTCAAAATGCGGAACGCTCTGCCCTGCGCTCTGGGCTGCACTCTCTTGAGTGTCGGACCCGCGTTGGCGTAAACCTCGGCAACATAGAGCTTATCCGTATCCATGTGATAGTTGTTTTCCGCGTTAGCCACGGCGCTGTTCAAAAGCTTTATGAGCAATGGGGACGCCGCCTTGGGAGTGTTGTTCAAAATTCCCAGTGCAACCCCGACAGGCTTGTTTCTGATAAGGTCGTTTACAATGTTGACTTTTCTCGGCGAAATTCTCGCATATTTGAGAATTGCCCTGGCTTCGTTCTTAGCCTCCATCTGTCTTGTCCTCCTTATATCTTACTTCGACTTCGCGCCTACATGACCCTTGAATGTTCTTGTAGAAGCAAATTCGCCCAATTTATGCCCAACCATGTCCTCGGTAACATAAACCGGAACGTGCTTTCTTCCATCGTAAACTGCGATAGTGTGGCCTACGAAATCGGGGAAAATTGTCGAGCTGCGCGACCATGTCTTGAGCACTCTCTTCTCGCCCGCCTCATTCATCGCCTGAATTCTCTTCAAAAGCTTGGGATCCACAAACGGACCCTTTTTAATCGATCTGCTCATTATTTATCCTCCTTATTTCGCATTACGATGCTTTACAATAAACTTCTCGCTGCGCTTCTTCGACTTGCGCGTCTTGTAGCCGAGAGCGGGCTTGCCCCAAGGAGTAACGGGAGAAGGCATACCAACCGGCGATTTGCCCTCGCCGCCGCCGTGCGGATGGTCGTTGGGGTTCATTACAACGCCGCGGACGGTCGGTCTCCAGCCCATATGTCTCTTTCTGCCGGCTTTACCTATCGAGATGTTCTCATGGTCGATGTTGCCGACCTGACCGATTGTCGCAAGGCAGTTTAACGCAATCATTCTGACCTCGCCCGAGGGAAGTCTTACCTGCGCATATCCGTTTTCCTTTGCCATAAGCTGCGCGCTGTTGCCCGCCGCTCTTACAAGCTGACCGCCCTTGCCGGGTGCGAGCTCGATGTTGTGGATAATGGTACCCACCGGAATAGCCTCGAGCGGGAGAGCGTTGCCGGGACGAATGTCCGCTGTTGCCGACGAGATAACCTTGTCGCCTACGCCCAAGCCCACGGGAGCTATGATATATTTCTTCTCGCCGTCCTCGTATTCAACGAGCGCGATGTTTGCGCTTCTGTTCGGATCGTATTCGATTGCGATAACTGTCGCTTCCATATCCTTCTTGTTGCGCTTAAAATCGATTATTCTGTACTTTCTCTTCACGCCGCCGCCGCGATGACGAACGGTAATTCTTCCGTAAGAGTTTCTTCCTCCGTGGCTCTTGAGCGGCTCAACGAGCGAACGCTCGGGAGTTGTCTTTGTTATCTCCTCAAAGGTCGAAACGGTCATCTGTCTGCGAGCGGGAGAAGTGGGTTTATACTTTTTGATAGGCATTTTGTTCACTCCTTCTCAAATTACATCATGCCGTCGAAGAATTCAATGGTCTTGCTCTTCTCGGTCAGCTTAATTACGGCCTTTTTCCAGTCCGCGCGCTTGCCCTCGAACCTTCCCATTCTCTTCGGCTTTCCGACCATGTTCATCGTGTTGACCGACTCAACCGTTACGCCGAAGATTTCTTCGATTGCGTTCTTAATCTCAATCTTGTTTGCGGACGGGTCAACCTCAAATGTGTACTTCCGCTCCGCCATCTGATCCATCGACTGCTCTGTTACGATAGGTCTTTTTACAATATCATATGCCGTCATCACGCGTACACCTCCCCGAGCTTTTCAACAGCGTCCTTACCCGCAACGAGAATGTCGCTGTTCAAAATGTCGTATACATTGAGCATTCCGACAAACGCCGTCTTTGCGCCGGCAATGTTTCTTGTGCTGAGATAAACGTTCTCGTTCTTCTCGCTCGTCACAACAAGCGCCTTCTTTGCGCCCACAGCATTAAGAAGCTGTGCCATGCTCTTTGTCTTGATTTCGTCAAGCTGCAGGTTTTCAACAACCGCAACCTCGTTTTCCGCAGCCTTCGCGCTCAGTGCGCTCACCATTGCGAGCTTCTTAACCTTCTTGTTAAGGCTGTAGGAATAATCTCTGGGCTTGGGACCCAATGCAACGCCGCCCTTTGTCCACTGCGGTGCTCTTGTCGAGCCCTGTCTTGCGCGGCCTGTGCCCTTCTGTCTGAACGGCTTCTTGCCGCCGCCCTTAACCTCTGTGCGAGTCTTTGTCGACTGCGTACCCTGTCTCTGATTTGCCAGATAATTTACAACAGAATCGTGAAGCACGCTTTTATTGACCTCCGCGCCGAAAACGGCTGCCGGCAGCTCCATTTCGCCGCACTTCTCGCCCTGCATATTATACAAAACTGCGTTAGGCATAACTTATCTCCTTCCGTTAAAATCTCATTTAACTGTATTTCTCACGGTAACAACCGAGCCCTTTGCTCCGGGAACAGCTCCCTTTACAAGGATGAGGTTTCTCTCCGTGTCAACCTTTACAACGTCAAGGTTCAAAACCGTTACCTTTTCGGCGCCCATATGTCCGGGAAGTTTCTTTCCCTTCATAACTCTCGACGGTGTCGAGCAAGCGCCCATTGAACCGGGGTGACGATGTACAGGACCTGTACCGTGAGTTTCCTTCAGACGGTGTGCGCCGTGGCGCTTGATAACACCCGCGTAGCCCTTACCTTTGCTGACGCCCGTAACGTCAACTCTTTCGCCCTCTGCGAAAACGTCGCACTTGATTTCATCGCCGACGTTCTTCGATGCGCAGTCCTCCAAGCGGAATTCCTTGAGAACCTTCTTAAAGGGAACTCCCGCCTTGTTGAAGTGACCCTGCAAGGGCTTTGAAACTTTCTTGGGCTTCGCCTCTCCGTAGCCGAGCTGGAGAGCTTCGTAGCCGTCCTTTTCAACGCTCTTCTTCTGAATAACGGTGCAGGGACCCGCTTCGATAACCGTAACCGGGATTATCCTGCCTTCAGGTGTAAACACCTGCGTCATGCCGAGCTTTTTGCCGATGATTGCTTTCTGCATAAATGCATCCTCCTTAAATGGTTATTGGTTGGCTCTGCCAACATTGACCCTTTATCTGGCGTTCTTATCGATAATCTTTATCTCGATGCTTACGCCTGCGGGAACCTCAAGACGACCGAGAGCCTCCATCGTCTTAGGTGTGGGATTTGAAATATCGATCAGTCTCTTGTGCGTTCTCTGTTCAAACTGCTCGCGGCTGTCCTTGTACTTGTGAACCGCTCTCAAGATCGTTACGACTTCCTTCTCCGTGGGAAGCGGTATGGGACCCGAAACCTTCGAGCCTGTTCTCCTGGCTGTTTCCACAATTTTTTCTGCGGACTGGTCAAGAAGAACATGATCATAACCCTTTACCCTAATTCTGATTTTTTGTTGTGCTGCCATAGTCATAGCCTCCTGCAAAATAATAATGATGTTTGTGACTTACGACAACTGTACACCGTGCCGGGCGTTCTGTTTCCGGCGATAATACAACCCGGAGCAAGTCCGGGTACACATGACGCGCCAAGGAAACGCACTTATCCCCGCGCGTGTTATCATGTTGTACAGTGACTTACGCCCGCCTTCATGAGGCGGACATTCTCCACGGAAAAACCCATCTCAAGCTTAGTGCCGCTCGGATGGCAACCTCCCGCTTCATCGTCTGCTTGTCACAGCTTTCTGATTATATATGATAGATTTGGAATTGTCAATAACTTTTTTAAAAAAAATTCAAATTTTATGCCCGAAATTTCAAATTTCTCCTCTGTTAAAAAATAAATTTCATTCTTTATATTGACT
>JAJQCX010000154.1 GCA_021202495.1 Clostridia bacterium
GCATAACATGGTATATAGGCGGATTAAAGACTTAAGAGAAGATTTCGGATTAACACAAACCGATATTGCAAAGCTTTTAAACACGACTCAGCGAACATACTCAAGGTATGAAACAGGTGCCAACAGCACCATTCCCCTTGATATATTGATTAAACTTGCCGATATATACAATGTGTCCATCGATTATTTATTGGAACGCACCGACATTGCAAAACCGTATCCGAAAACTCAAAATCGGAGGAAACAAAAATAGCGTTTCTCGTAACAAAAAGAGAACGCTATTTTTAGTGCTTAAATTTATATTAAAACTGTTTCGATACTGTTTCTTGAAGAATATTTTTCGCCCTTGCGGAAAAAATACCATTTGAAAAGGGGGCTTGTCGCAGATGGGGCTTTCGTTTGTCAGGACGATAATTCTTTACATTGCCGTCATAACCGCAATGCGGACGATGGGCAAGCGCACGATTGGGGAAATGAACCCCACGGAGCTTGTCGTTTCTATCATGATTTCGGACTTGGCGTCGGTGCCGATGCAGTCGAAATCAACTCCGCTCTTTGACGGAATCGTACCTATATTTACGCTCGTTGTGTTGGAGCTTGTGTTTGCGTTTTTGATAATGAAAAGCCGCACGATAAAGCGAATTCTCGTAGGGCGCAGCTGCAGCGTTGTCAAAAACGGCAATTTGCTCGAAAACGAAATGGCGCGCCTTCGCATTACGGTGGACGATTTGGAGGAGCAGGCGCGGCTTGCGGGCTACGATTCTCTTGCCTCCGTCAGCGAAATAATCATCGAGACGAACGGCAAAGCGTCGATTGTGCCCAAGGAGCAAAACCGTCCGGTTGAGATAGGAGACCTCAAAATCGAGAGCGAGCAGACGAAAATCCCGTTTCTCGTCATTGTCGACGGGAAGCTGCGCGAAAAGGATTTGAAAAACGCGGGGGTCGACATGAATTTCGTCTCCGAAACGCTGCGGAAAAACTCAATAGGCTCAATAAAAGACGTGATGTATATGTCGGTCTCGGACGGCAAAACCGTCATGATAAAGCGAAAGAAAAAGGACGGTGGCAAGGGTGCGTAAAATGACGGTGGCGTTTTTAATACTCGTGCTCATAATCGCCGGCTGGCAGATTGAAAACGGCATTTTAAAGCAAATGAGCTCCGACATGACAGACAAGCTCGACTTGGTCATGATTGCGCTGCAGGAGGGCAATTTTGATGAGGCGGCGGACTTAGCCGACGAATTTATCGACGCGTGGAGCGACTGCGAAAAATGGGTCGCGACGCTCACGCCTCACACCGAGGTTGACGAAATCTCGCGCAATGCGGCAAAATTGAAAGTCTTTTCTGCAGGCGACGGCAAGGACGACGCGCTTTCCACGGTAATGGAAACAAAAGAAATCTTCGATGAAATAACGCGAAAAACAAAGGTCAACCTGATGAATGTATTTTAGAGGGAGGATAATTTATGCAGGCAGTCATCAACGCGTCGGGAGAGGGAACGAGGCTGCGTCCGTTAACCTGCGGCGTACCTACGGCGCTGCTGCCGCTTTGCGGCGAGGCGGCGATTGTGAAAATGATAAATCACTTGAAGGGGTGCGGCGCGGATAAAATTATCGTCATAACAGGCTACATGGCGCATGAGATTGAGGAAAATTTGAAGGATGTTCCCTCTGTCAAAATTCTGCCGCAGTTCAACGGCGAATGCGGCAGCCTTAAAGCGCATTCGCACGAATTGGAGGAGGAGTTTTTGTATTTTTCCTCCGTCGGCTACATTGAGGGTGATTTTGCCGCGCTTTTGAAATATCAGCGCGAAAAAGACGCTTACGCAACTCTTTTCGTACCGCCGGGCGCCAATTTGGGGCGCGTCGTCGCCGACAAAACCGGACGCATAACGCGCTTTGAGGAAAAAAAGCTGTGGGCGGCGTCTTCCTGCACGGGGGTCTATGTTTTAAAGCGCGGCATCGTGCGCTTTATCCCCGACGAAACCGAAACCGACCTTTCGGAAACACTTATGCCCTCACTTGTGCGGGCGGGAAAAAGCGTCTACGTCTGCCGCGCCGAAGGGTGCATGGATGAAATAAGCGACGTTTCGTCCTACATGTCCGCAAGCTTTGCGGCGTTGGAGCGCGAAAACCGCTCGGGCGCGGCAATCTGCGAAGGCGCAATCGTCGAGGCGGGAGCGCTGCTTGAAGCGCCGTGCTTTGTGGCAAAGGGCGCGGTTATAAAAAAGGGCGCGAAGATTGGCGCATACAGCATAATCGGTGAGGGCGCGAAAATTTCCTCCGGCGCGAGCGTGAAGCGCTCAATCGTCGGTGAGGGAGCGAGGATAATGTCCTCCGCCGCTCTGCGCGGCTGCATAATCGACAAAAACGCCGTAATCGGGCGAAACAGCGCCGTCTATGAGCAGGCGGTCGTGGGCTTCGGTTCAAAAATAGGTCACGATTCCGCGGTGCGCTCGTTTGTCAGGATATGGCCGGAAAAATGCGTCGAGGACGGAAAAACCGTCTCCGAAAATCTCGTTTGGGGCGCAAAGCGGCGCGAAAGACTCTTCGAGGACGGCGCGATAAGCGGCGCCGTCAACACCGAAATAACCGCGGAATTTTGCCTGAGGCTCGGCGAGAGCGTCGGCACGGCGATGGACGCGGGCGAAATAGGCGTTTCAAGCGACGGCTCTCCCTCCTCGTCAATGCTGCGCGACGCGCTCATTTCGGGGCTCTTGGGCACGGGCGCGGCAGTGCGCGATTTCGGCGAACAGCCGCTGCCGATAACGCGGCGCGGCGTGGCATTCTATTTTATGCGCGGCGGCGTCAACATCAATACCTACGAGCGCGGCGGCGAGGAATACGCCGTGATAACAGTTATCGACAAGGGCGGCGTTGACGCGGGCGAGGCGATGAAGGCACGCCTTGACGAGCTCTTTGAAAAGGGAAGCTTTCTGCGCTCCGAAGCGGCAGGTATTTCGGAGAGAGAATATCTCTTTGAATACAAGCTCTACTATTTAAAAGGGCTGATAAATTCCACAAAGCGAAAAAAAGCCTCACTGAGGCTGCTTTTAAGCTGCGGAGCGCAGTGGGGACGGCGGCTTTTGACAAGCGCGGCGGCGGACTTTGACTCGACCGTCAGCATATATTCGCCGGCGGCGATTGAAGAAGAAACAGCCGCCTTCGCCGCGGCTGTGACAAAGGGCGGCTTTGACCTCGGCTTTATGATTGACAAAAGCTGCGAGGGGCTCAAGATTGTAAATTGCGACGGGCACATCGTCGAGGGCGCGGAGTATGAAGCGCTGTCGAGCCTCATTGTGATGAAGCGGCATAAAAATGCCAAAATCTACGTTCCCGTCACGGCGAGCGGCGTCATTGAAACATTGGGCGAAAAATACGGCGCAGAAGTGATACGCACAAGAACCGAACCCCAAAAAATAATGGAGGAAATTTCGGGCGGCGAGGATTATTTGACGGAGCAGTTCATCTTCCGCTTTGACGCGGTCGGTTCGGTGATAAAAATAATCGACTATCTTTCGGACGAAAACACCACCTTGACCGAGCTTCTTTCGCTTTTGCCGGAGATAACAATGTCCTCCGCGCAAGTCGAATTAAAGGAGGGCGAAATTGAAAACGCCCTCTCCCGCGTAAGAAGCTTAAAGGGCGCCGAAAGCGACACCCCCGAGGGCGTGAAGGTGACGTTTGACAAGGGCTGGGTGCTCGTAATCCCCGACAGCCGCAAGCACGTCTGCCGCGTCGTCTCCGAAGGGCGCAGCGCCGAATTTGCCCGCGAGCTCTGCGACATATGTATAGAAGAACTAATCGCCTCGACCGGCGAGGAATAAAATAATCCCCCCGTACTTCCAAATGAGGAAATACGGGGGGGATTATTTTATTATATTATATGATACAAAACCGCAACCTCTCAAAAGCTCATAATCAACGTAATAACAGTAATTATTATGCTGATTACGGTGACGGCAATGGCAACAATATTTATAATATTGCTTCTTTTGAAACGGCTTTGCGCAAATACCACAGAACCTTTCGATTCCTCCAAAAATGCCGAGAGTTTATTGAAATCGGAATAAGCGGTCTCAAATAAAAGGTAGAGCTCATCTTCACTGATATTATTGGCAATCTCAGCTTTTTTGGCAGCAAGATATGATGCCTTTGCATTTGTTTCAAGCTTATCCAGTTCAGGCAAAAATTTTCCGTCATTTGCCACAGTGAGATCCACATTCCTATAAGAATGTCTAAACTCCTCAATCTCCGTTTCTATTGACACGCACATATACTTAAAGCAATCGAGCGTCGCACGTTTTACATGGCGCTCTGCGGATATTATTTCATTTTCGTCACCGACTGTTTTATACCTCGCAATATGAGTGAAAATCGCACGTATCTCATTGAATATTTCAATCGGATATTCGCTGTCTCGAACCTCCAATTCAACAATAAACGGGGCTATAGAATCCTGATAACGTCTGTAAATATCGTTTTCGCGTTCAATACATTCCTCTTTTGTCATAAAATATCCTCTTTAAATTCCGAATAATTGTTTACTCCGCCTATCCACATCTTCCATAGTGCGTATCTTTCTGCGGGAAAGAAGCGGATTGCCTCGCCCGATAATATATTTCTTTCTATCTTTTCTGAAAACAAGCTTTTTTCCCGTCTTGTTTTCCACCCATTGCTTTTGTTCATCTATAGACATTTTATTAAGCGTTCCTAAGTCAATACCTATGGATTTTTCCAATGCGGCTCTGACCTCATCAGACATTTTATACATTTTAAACACCTCACATCCCTTGTCTAAAACATCTCACTTATATTCTACCTCAATTGCTGTCGTTTTGCAAGTACGATTTTAATATAAATGAAGGTTGAGCAACCTTTTTTGGGTAAAAATTCGGAGGAAATCTCGTAAAACGAAATTCCCTCCGTTTCTAACCGTCAATTACATTCCGCCTTGACCGCCACCCATGCCGCCGCGGCCTCCGCCGCCCATGCCGCCTCCGCCGCCGCCCATGCCACCGCCGCCTTGACCGCCCATGCCGCCTCCGCCGTTCATGTTGCCCATGCCGGTGTTGACGCTTACGCTTGTCATTTCAACGGATACGTCGGTGTCGCCGACCGTTACGGTATACGTTTCGCCTATCTCAAGGTCGGGAGAGGAGAAGATTATGCTGCCACCGCTCTTTGTCGTCGTGTAGGAATAAAGCACATTGCCGGACGAATTTTTAATCGTTATCGTCGTGCCCGCGCTGTATTCCTGCGTTATCGAAAACGAGGGTTGCGTGGAGCTGCTACCGGGCGATTCCGCCATGCCGCTCGCGCCTATGGCAAGCAGTGTGCCGCCGTCAACGATGATGTCAGCTCCCGAATCGAGTGCGCCGTTGCCGCTGTTTGTCGGACCTTCAACGATGATGTCGCCGCCGGAAATTTTAATATATCCGTTCGCGTCAAGTCCGTCGCCGCCCGCGTCGACAAAGATTGTGCCGCCGGTTATTATCAAATCGTGCCCTGTTGAGGTTGAGGAGTCGTTGCTTCTCACGTCCTGTCCGTTGGTGCCGCCGCAGTTGATGGCGTCGTCCGACGCGACAATACTTATCGTGCCGCCCGAAATTGTCATATTTGCTTTACTTTCAATGCCTTCGGTCGCTTTCAAAATATTTATCTCTCCGTCCGAGATGACAACCTCGCCGTGCGCCGAAATGCCTTTTTTGCTGTTGCTGGTGAGATTGAGCGTGCCGCCCGAAATTGTGAGCGTCGCCGCAGAATGAATTGCGTGGTCGTTGCTCGTCACGGTTATGCTGCCGCCCAAAATTGTTATGTCGGTCTCAGCCTTTATGCCCTTGGATGACGTTGTGCCGTCGTCGGAGCTTTCGTCGGATGCAATGCCGTCCGCATTTTCGGTCGGCTGTTCAAAATTGCCCATGCCGCCGCCCTGGATGTCTCCGCCGGGCTGTCCGCCGCCTCCGGGGCCGCCGCCCATGCCGCCTTGAGCACCCTCACTGCCCGCGCTTTCGTCCATCGGCTGCATACCGCCGCCTCCGCCTTGACCGCCGTCGCCCATAGTCTGCGACGTTCCGTCGGTTGATGTGCCGGCGGTTGCGGTTTCGCCGCCGAATTGTCTGCCGCCGCGGCCTCCGCCGCCCATGCCCATGTTCATGCCGCCGCCCATGCCGCCGAATTCGTTATTCGATGATGAGACTTCGCCTGTCGTTGTAATGTTAATCTCGCCGTCCTCGACGATAACGTCCTCTTCGGCTTGGATGCCGTCGCCCTCGGCGGTGATTGTTATGCTGCCGCCGGTAATCTTAATTGTGTTGTTCGCATGGATGCCGTCCTTTGCGGCGGTTAAGATGAGCGTACCTTCCTCAATCTTAATATCGTCGTCGGAAGCTATCGCGTGGTGCGCCGCGCTCACAACGGTGAGCGTGCCCTCGCCCTTTATTTCAAGGTCGTCGTTTGAGAAGATAGCCGCCTTCGCGTCAACGCTGTATTCCGCGCCGTCCGCGATGTAGTTTTCGGTTCCCTTTGAAATTGTGATAAATCCCTTGTCCACGTCTTCAAAGAAGATTGCGGGACCTGTTGTGTTTATCAGCGTCACGCCCGAAAGGCGGAGCTTCACGCGGGATTTTGTGTTGACGTAAATCATAGCGTCACTGTTTTCGCCCGTCACCTCAAAGTCGCCGCCCTCGGTGATTGTGATAACGTTTCCGTCAACCGAAATGCCCTCGCCGGTCACGCTCATCGTGCTGACGTCTATCGTGCCCGTGTTTTCCTTCCAACTGTCGTCAACCGGAGTTGTGATTGTCACGGTTTTGGTCTCCGCGTCCCAATCGACTTCGGCGTCAAGACTTTCCGAGATCGCTCTCACCGGAACAAGCGTCGTTCCGTTTTCGATAATCGCAGCTGTGTCAATCTCAATCGTTTCGCCGTTCACGATTATCGCTTTTTCACCGATTGTAAGTGAAATTGTGTTTGTGCCGTCCGTCGCCGTGACGGTTTGGGTTGTATCGTCCCAGGAAACCTCCATGCCCAGGGCTTCAAAAATTGCCCGCATGGGGATAAGCGTCCTGTTGTCCTCAATTCTCGCGGGAACGTCGGACTCGATAACCTCTCCGTCCAGCACTACCGTTACCTCGCTCGCATATGCCGCGGCGATGAAACACAGCGCCAAAACCGCAACCAAAACCAAAACAACCGCTGAAATTGTTACTTTAAATTTTGTGGATTTCATGGCAATTCCCCCTTTACTGATTTCATTCTACAATGCCTTTGTCACATTTTCGCCAAGCATAAATGAACATTTTGTAACAAACACTGTAAAATTCTTAAAAAGCAAATCTCATCTCATGCCATTCCTCTCCGCCCCATGCGGAATTTGCAAGCCCAAGGTCGGTAAATCCGAATTTTTCATACATATTTACTTTATTATCAAGGCACGTCAAAATGAGCGCCCTTCTTCCCCGCGCCTTTTCGCGCTCGGCAAAAATGCGCACCAATTCCCGCGCTAAGCCCCTATTGCGGTATTCGGGCAAAACGTCAAGCCCCAAGAGCATAACGTTCGCGCCGCTTTGGTTGTGAAGCTTTGCGTCGGTGAAAAATTCATCTCTGAATTTTTCCTCATCCGTCGCAATCCCGTTCAAAAAGCCCGCGATTTTTCCTGCCGTGCGATCCTCCGCAACAAGAAACGTCTCGGGCGCGGCAGAAACACGCTCAATCATCATCTTTCTTGAGCAGGCTTCGTTCGGCGGAAAGCAAATCCGCTCAATTTCCGCCGCCTCCTCCGCTTCATCTTTTTTTATCTCACGGAAAACAAAGCGCTCCGCAAGGCTTTTTTCACAGAGCAGCGCAATCGCGCGCGTTTCAATGCCCTCCTCGTTTCCCGTAAAGCCCATTTTTTCGTTTGTCTTTGCCTTTACGTTTATTCTTTTTTCGTCAATCCCAAGCGCCGCCGCCATTTTTTGCGCCATCATTTGTTTATAAGGCGCCATCTTCGGCTTTTCCGCGATGATGATTGTGTCGATGTTTTCAATCTCAAGGCCCGCCGCCCTCACTCGCCTTGCCGTTTCCTCAAGCAGAATGAGACTCGAAATATCCTTATATTTCATGTCATTATCGGGAAAAAGCGTGCCAATGTCGCCCAGTGCCGCCGCGCCCAAAAGCGCGTCGATAACAGCGTGAATAAGCGCGTCCGCATCGGAATGACCGTAAAGCCCTTTGTCGTGCGGAATTTCCACGCCGCCCAAGATGAGCTTTCGCCCTTCGACGAGCCTGTGAGTGTCGCAGCCAAGTCCGATTCTCATAGAGCGCCTCTCTCCTTCAAAATTTCAATCGCGTACATGGCGTCGCTCGGATATGTAAGCTTAATGTTTTCCGCGCACGATTCAACAACCTTTATCGAGCATCCTATCCGCTCTGCCAGCATACATTCGTCCGTTCCCAAAAAGCCGTCCTCCGCCGCCTTTTCGTGCGCCGTCTCCAAAATATCGCGCCTGAAAATCTGCGGCGTTCTCACCATCACCGCCATCTCGCGGTCGATAGTTGAGGTTATCATCAAATTCTCATCAACAGCCTTCAATGTGTCGACGCTCTTTAAGCCCGCAACAGCGCCGCCGTATTTTTGCGCCGCGTCAAACACGCTCGAAATTGTCTCAACCCTCACGAGCGGTCTTGCGCCGTCGTGCACCGCGACATAGTCCGCCTCGCGGCTCACCGCCGCAAGCGCGTTTTTAACGCTTTCCTGTCTTGTTTCGCCGCCCTTTACGACGCCGGTCACTTTCGCGAAATCGCACTCCTTGACAAGCGCGCCGAATTCCGCAATGTCCTCCTCCGATGCCGCGATAATTATTTCGTCCACGTCTTCGCACGCTTCAAAAACCGCAATTGTTCTTTCGATAACCGTTTTGCTGCCGAGCTTCATTGTAATCTTGTTGCAGCCCATTCTCTCCGATTTGCCCGCCCCGAGGATAATTGCCGATAAAAAAGGTTTATTTTCACTCATAATTCAAATCCTCCTTAAAAATATTTACTGATGAAAAATGCGGCCGTCAATTATTAACAGTCGCATATTACTTTAGTTTGCTTCCGCAGGTCTGCTTTGCTCGTCGTTCACAATCTGCTTCAATAAATTGTCGACATACTGAAATGTGATACCCTTTGCGATGACAAGCTCGCTGACCATAATTTGCTTTGCATTCGCAAGCATTTTCCTCTCGCTCGTGGAAAGCCCCTTTTTCGTGTCGCGCAGCATAAGGCTTTTCACCACGCCGGCGACCTCAAAAATGTTCCCGCTCTTAACCTTAGACATGTTTTCGCGGAACCGCTTGTTCCAATTTGCCGTCTCTCCGTCCTCTGTTTCACGGAAAAATTCGATTACTTCATCTGCCGTTTTTTGCTCGATAACGTCCCTTACGCCGATTTTTTCTGCGCCGTCAACAGGAATTAAAACCTTCATGTCGCCAAACGGGATGCGCATGATATAATACCTGCTTACCGCGTCGCTCATCTTAACTTCTTCAATAGCCTCAATCTTTCCGGCTCCGTGTGCCGGATAAACGACAGTGTCTCCGACATTATACAATTTTCATCACGCCTTATTTGAAATATATTCCTTACGATACAAGAATTATATCACAAATTCGGAGAAATGTCAAACAATTTTTTCGTTAAATAACGTATTATAGCACAGTATACAGTAAAAAGCAAGCTTTTTATTTTAAATTTTCTTGTAATTGCCTAAATATTTATAGCTTATCGCATACCGCTTCAATTCGTCCAACGCGTCCTTTATCTTTTCGTCGCTGATGTTGCCCTCAAGCTCGGCAAAAAAGCGGTATTCTTCGAATCGGTCGACAACCGGGCGCGATTCTATTTTCGTCACGTTTACCTCGTGCTTTGCAAGAATTTCGAGCGCCGACACAAGAGAGCCCGAAACGTGCGGCACACTGAACGAAATTGCCGCCTTGGTACAAAGCTCGCCCACAACGGGATTTTTCGCCACAACGATGAAACGCGTTGCGTTGTCCTTGCCGGAATTTATCGACGGACAAAGTATTTCAAGGTCGTAGAGCTTCGCCGCGCGCTTGGAGGCAATTGCCGCAACGTCGCGCCGCCCCGACCGCGACGCCATCTGCGCGCCGAGCGCCGTGTTCAACACAACGTTTTGCACCCACGGCTTGTCCTTCAAAAATTCCTTACACTGCGAAAAGCCCTGCTCGTGAGAATAGACCTCTGTTATATCCTCGATTCCGACGCCCCGCGGCGCCATGAGATTGTGCTCCACCTTTATCGACGTTTCGCCCACTATGTACAAATTCCCGCGTGTTAAAATGTCCACAACGTCGGTAATGCTGCCGGTCGTCGAATTTTCAATCGGCACAACGCCGTAATCAGCCCTTCCCGCTTCAACCTCTTCAAACACGTTTTCAAACGTCTTTACATTATAAATGGTGTCGCCGAATATCTTTTCCGCCGCAATCGAGCCGTAGCCGCCGTCAACTCCCTGATAGACCGCCGTACCGCAGAGGCTTTCCTTCAGCTGATGCGAATCGATAAGCCGCTGCTGAATGCCGCGTGAAAGCGCCATGACACTCTTGAAAAAGTCCTCAATCACGCCGGCGTATTCCCTCGATGACACCTTTTCCATTCTGCTTGCCAAAACAATTTGCTCGCGCTTTTCGTCGAGCACACTCGCGCCTGTTTTAAGCTTAATCTCGCCTATGTGCTTTGCGGCGTCCATGCGCTCCTCCATAAGGCTTATGAGCTGTGTATCAATTTCGTCAATTTTTTCTCTGTAAAGCTCCAAATTATCCGCCATTTTTCATCACCCTCCAAAAACATTGCTTTCGCACAAAAAGTCGAACGCGCAGAGCGCCGCCGCGGCGTCAATCACGCTCACCGCCCTCACCGCTATGCAGGCGTCGTGCCTGCCCTTCACAACGAGCTTTTCGTTTTTCATTTCGCGAAAATTCACCGTGTCCTGCTCGCGCGAAATCGACGCGGTCGGCTTTACTGCGCAGCGGAACACTATCGGCATTCCGCTCGTTATTCCGCCCAATATGCCGCCATTGTTGTTCGTCTTTGTCATAACGCGCTCTCCGTCGGTGTAAAACGGGTCGTTCGCCTCGCTGCCGCGCATTTTCGTTATGTCAAACCCTTTTCCAAATTCAAGGCCCTTAACCGCCGGCACCGAAAAGATGAGCGACGAAAGCCGCGACTCGAACGCGTCAAAAATGGGGTTGCCGCAGCCTTCCGGCATATTAATTATCGCGCATTCGATAATCCCGCCCGCGCTGTCGAGCTCGGATTTGAGCTTTAAAACCCTACTCTCCATTTTTTGCGCAGCGCTCTCGTCAATTGTCGGGATTATCTTCTTTTTAAGCTCGTTTGCCTCTGTTTCCGAAAGGCTTGAAATGTCAAATTCCGTATCCTCGATATCCGCAATGCTCTTTATGCGCGAAACAGTGTAAATTCCCTTTTTCTTCAGCGCGGTTTTCGCAATCGCCCCCGCAAAAACGATAGGCGCGGTGAGCCTGCCCGAAAAATGCCCGCCGCCGCGGTAATCGTTAAAGCCGTTGTAGCGCACAAAGCCCGTGTAGTCCGCATGTCCCGGTCTCGCAGTCGTCTTTAAATTGTCGTAATCTTGAGAGTGTTGATCCGAATTATATATCACAAACGCAAGCGGCGTGCCCGTCGTTTTGCCGTCCACAACGCCGCTTAAAATTTCGGGAATGTCGGACTCCTTTCTCGCCGTCGCAAGCGCGCTCGATCCCGTCGCGCGCCGCTTTAATTCAAACGTGATTTCATCCGGGTCAACGTCAAGCCCCGGCGGCAGATTGTCAATAACCCCGCCTATCGCGCGGCTGTGGCTCTCGCCGTAAACCGTCAGCTTTATTTTATTTCCCCATGTTGAGCTCATGCACAATTCCTCCCAACGCCTTAAATCTCTCCCAAAAATCGGGCATACTTTTATTAACGCTCTCCGTGCCGTGAATTACAACCTCACCCGTGCAGTGCGGCGTTATCGACGCGAGCGCCATCGCAATGCGGTGGTCGTTGTGCGAATCACATTTCCCCCCGCAAAGGCGATCTTTTCCTCTTATAAAAAGATAGTCGCTGCCCTCCGTTATGTCCGCGCCAAGCTTTGTCAATTCCTCCGTCACCGCACGCAGCCTGTCGCTTTCCTTTATCCTAAGCCGCGCCGCGTTGACTATTCTGCCTTCGCCCTTTGTCACAGCCATCAGCGCCGCGAGCGCCGGCACCGCGTCCGGGATTTGCGAAACATCTACCGTCACATTTCTCTCGGTTTTACCGTCCGACAAATAGCCATCGTCTGTTTCGCGGATGCTCATGCCCATGCTTCTGTAAACGTCGATAATCGCTTTGTCGCCCTGCACGGAGCTTTTGTTTAATCCCGTAAGGCACACCTCGCCCATTTCCAAAAAGAACGCCGCCTGTGAAAAATCGCCCTCGACATCGTACCGCGCGGGGCTATAGCGCTGTCTCTTCTTAATAAAATAGCCCTTTTCCGTTTCCTCAATCTCTATTCCGAACTGCCTTGCCGCGTCTATCGTCATGTCAACATACGCTTTTGATTCCAGCTTTGTCGTTATGACGATTTCACAGTCCTCTCCCGTCAGCGGCAGCGCCAACAATAGACCCGTTATAAACTGGCTCGAAACGTCGCCCCGCAGAAAATACTGCCCGCCGGAGAGCACACCCTTCACTTTAAGCGTTTGCCCTTCAAGCGAATATTCAATGCCCTTTTCATTAAAAATATTAAAATAATCATCCAGCGGACGCTGCATCAGCCGCTCGCTGCCCGATATTTCAACAAAACCGTTTTTCGCGAGCGCGACAGGTATCATAAAGCGCAAGGTCGAGCCGGATTCATTCGCAAAAAGCGGCTTCTTTTCATCCATCGCCTTAAGGCACGCCCGCGTCGCCGCAATGTCCGCGCTCTCACCCACGCCGACGGCTTCGCCGCCGCCCAAATGCGCGCATATGAGCGCACGATGGCTGTAGCTCTTCGACGGCGGAATATTCATTTTTCCCGACAACTTCGTCGGCGTTATTTTCACATCCATAGCTACCTCACTATTTCGTCCAATTCGTCTATCGAAATTCTCTTCGGGAAGCCTTCGCCCATCTTCCGCACCAAAACAATCGTTATCACGTCGCCGCTCCTCTTTTTGTCATGGCGCACCGCGCCGGTCATCTTGTCCATATCCTCGGCGCTCGTCGGCAGATTGTATTTTTCGCACAGCTTTTTTATGTAATCATACGTCCCTCGCTCGGTCATGCCCACCTTTTCCGACCATTTTGTTATCGTACACATGCCTATCGCCACCGCCGCCCCGTGCGAAAGCGTGCCGTAGCCGAAGTAATTTTCCACAGCGTGCCCCAACGTGTGCCCGAAATTCAACAGCATTCTCTCTCCCGTGTCGCGCTCGTCGTTTTCGACAATGTGCGCCTTTATCGCGCAGCAATTGCGAATTATTTCCTCAATCTCATAATCTCCCCGCATGAGCTTGACGCCCATCTCGTAATCTCTTATCGCGGCGTATTTTATTATCTCCGCCATTCCGCAGGCAACCTCCCGCTCGGGCAGAGTTTCGAGCGTCTTTGTGTCTATCAAAACCATCGACGGCTGATAGAACGTTCCTATCAGGTTCTTCCCCTCAGGCACGTTTATCGCAGTTTTCCCTCCGACAGAGCTGTCAACCTGGCTCAAAAGCGTGGTCGGTATTTGTATCAGCTTCACTCCGCGCAGCACAACCGACGCCGCAAGACCGCCCAAATCCCCCACAACGCCGCCGCCGAGCGCAATTATGACGTCGCGCCGCGTGAAATCGTTGTCGATAACAGTTCTCGTCACTCTCTCCAGCGCCTCAAAGCTCTTGGAATTTTCGCCCGCGCTCACCACAACAGAGAATGCCGTGCCGCCCGCCTTTTCCACACATTCGGTTATTTTTTCTCCGTAAAGCGGAAAAACGTTCGTGTCGGAAAGAACGCACACTCTCTTTCCCGCCACAAACGGTCTAAGCAGCTCCGCCCCTTTGTCAAATAACCCTTTTTCGATATATATTTTATATTCTCTCCCCGGTATCTTTACCTCCAAGTCAAGCATAACATCAGCCCTTTCAAGCGCACAAATATACGTATATCATTATAGCATTTCCCGACCTCTATTGCAAGTTTTTTTAAATACATCTTGCAAACTCGGCGGTTTTGTAATATTATAGATACAATAAAAAATAAATACGGAGGAAAATAAAATGAATTTAAATCTTAAAGACCCCAAGGATTGTAAATTTGACGCCGTTTCGCTCGGCGAGGTTATGCTGCGTCTCGACCCCGGCGAGGGCAGAATACGCACCGCAAGACAGTTCCGCGCATGGGAGGGCGGCGGCGAATACAACGTCGTTCGCGGGCTCCGCCGCTGCTTTGGGCTGAACACCGCCGTTATCACCGCCTTTGCCGACAACGAAGTCGGACTTTTGATGGAGGATTTCATTCTTCAGGGCGGCGTTGACACATCGCTCATCAAGTGGATGAAAACGGACGGCATCGGCAGAATTTGCCGCAACGGTCTTAACTTCACGGAGCGCGGCTTCGGCGTGAGAGGCGCGGTAGGGTGCTCGGATCGTGCGAACACCGCCATTTCAAAGGCAACCCCCGAGGATTTTGATTTTGAATACATATTCGGTACTTTAGGCGTTCGCTGGCTTCACACCGGCGGCATCTACGCCGCGCTTTCCGAGCAGTCGTGCGAGACGGTTTTGGCTGCTATCAAGACGGCGAAAAAGTACGGCACCGTCGTTTCCTACGACTTAAACTACCGCCCCTCGATGTGGAGCGCGATAGGCGGACTTGAAAAGGCGCAGGAAGTCAACAAAGAGATTGCGAAGTACGTCGACGTTATGATAGGCAACGAAGAGGACTTCACCGCGTGCCTCGGCTTTGAGATTGAAGGCAACGACGCAAACCTCAAAAAGCTCAACATCGACGGCTACAAAAAGATGATTAACGAAGCCGCAAAGACATACCCCAACTTCAAAGCCGTCGCGACGACTCTGCGTGAAGTAAAGACCGCAAGCGTCAACGATTGGAGCGCGCTTTGCTGGGCTGACGGCGAAATCTACAAAGCAAAGGATTATAAGGATCTCGAAATCATGGATCGCGTAGGCGGCGGCGATTCGTTCGCATCCGGTCTCATCTACGGGCTCATCGCAACCGGCGACGCCGAAGCTGCCGTAAACTACGGCGCGGCACACGGCGCACTCGCCATGACAACCCCCGGTGACACCACGATGGCAAGAAAGAAAGAAGTAGAAGCCCTCATGGGCGGTGCCGGCGCACGCGTACAAAGATAAAAAATTTTCAACACAAAACACTCCGCCGAGAAAACCTGCGGGTTTTCTCGGCGCTCTTTCTTTAAAGCTCTTTCCTATATAAAGTTTAT
This sequence comes from Clostridia bacterium, assembly GCA_021202495.1. Lineage (GTDB taxonomy): Bacteria > Bacillota > Clostridia > UMGS1883 > UMGS1883 > JAJQCX01. The sequence goes on from JAJQCX010000154.1 coordinate 15,461, forward strand.
CAAACGAGGTGATATTCGTGAACATCTTTTGGGGCATCATGATTCCGTTTATCGGAACGTCGCTCGGTGCGGCGTGTGTGTTTTTAATGAAAAAAGAGATAGGCTTATCGCTGCAGCGTGTTTTAACAGGCTTTGCGGCGGGCGTCATGGTCGCGGCGTCAATTTGGAGCCTGCTCATTCCGGCAATCGAACAATCGGAGAAAATGGGCAAATTATCGTTTGTTCCCGCTGCGGCGGGTTTTTGCCTCGGCATTCTCTTTTTGCTGCTGCTCGATAAAATAACGCCGCATCTTCACCAAAACGACAGCAAGCCCGAAGGGCCCAAAAGCAATTTGAAAGACACAACGAAGCTTCTTCTTGCGGTCACGATACACAACATTCCCGAAGGCATGGCGGTCGGCGTTATCTACGCGGGGCTCGTCTCGGGCACAAACGAAATTGCCGCGGCGGGCGCGCTTGCCCTCTCGCTCGGCATTGCAATACAAAACTTCCCCGAAGGGGCGATAATCGCCATGCCGCTTTGCTCGCGCGGCATGAAAAAGAGCAAATCGTTTTTCTGCGGCGTACTTTCGGGCGCGGTTGAACCCATAGCCGCAGCGTTAATGCTTGCCATGTCGGGCATGGTCACCTCCGTTTTGCCCTATTTTTTGAGCTTTGCCGCAGGCGCAATGATGTACATCGTCGTCGAAGAACTAATCCCCGAAATATCGCAGGGCGAACATTCAAACATGGGCGTCCTCTCCTTTGCGGGAGGATTTGTGCTGATGATGATTTTGGACGTCGCTTTGGGATAGCGCCCGCCCTTAAGCAATGAACCCAAAAGAGGAATAACCGTTCGGCAAAAAGAACCTAAGCTTTGGGTTTTTGCATTCATAATTTTCATACTTGATAATATAATAATACACGGTGATGTATAATGAGGGAATTGTTAAACGTAATTTTTAAGGGAAAGAGCTG
>JAJQCX010000039.1 GCA_021202495.1 Clostridia bacterium
GCGGGGGCGAGCCCCCGCCCTACGAATCAATACGGAGAGGAAACTTGCAGAAATTATCGTGTATAAAGTTTTAACTGAGACATGGCGCTACAATTAAGATGGCGAAGGATTTTTCGTTAGGCATTCCGTTTAAATAAAAAGTAGTGCTGCTGCCGTGAACAAATTCAGCGTAATTATTGACTTTTGGGTTAATTTTTGATATACTGTACACAGGAGGAATTTTTAAGCGAGGGGCAAGATGAAGGGGAGAGAGACATGGATTTGGATAATGCTTATCTGCATGTTTTTTATGCCACGCTGCAGGAGAGAGAGGTAGGCGCGAGATGGTGGATGGACGACGAGTCGCTGGGGTACAGCAATCTCATGCTTATAAAACGCGGGGCGGCGAGAATGGTGCGAAACGGGGAGGAGATCGTGGCGCACGAGAGGGATTTGATATTTTACGACAACGGAGACAGACGCTTTTCCGAAAATCTGACGGATGAAAAAATTGAGATATACGGAATAAATTTTGACTACTGCTTTCCCGATAAGGCGGGGGTGTACAAGCCGACCGACGAAAAGCTCAATTTGCCGTTTCGGACGCACATTGACACAAAGGAAAGCTTTAATTTGCTGTGCGAAAGATTTGACGAGGCGATAAAATACGCGGAGGTAAAATCGGCGAAAAACTGTTTTATCGCGTCGAACATTTTGCGGGATATGCTGAAGCTTATCGTGAAGGTCGCGGGAAAAACGCGGTATAAATATTCGGACATTATAAGAGTGGACAAGGTGAAGGAATATATCGGCATAAACTGGAATTGTGATATTTCGCTTGACGAAATGGCGGACGTTGCGGGAGTTTCGGCGGCGTTCTTTTCGAGCATGTTTAAAACGCAGACGGGGAAAACGCCGGTGGAATACCTTTCGGAGGTCAGAATGGGAAAAGCGGTGCAGTTTTTGCAGAGCGGGAAGAGCGTGGCGGAAACGGCAAAGCTTTTGGGCCATTCCGACGCGGCGTATTTCAGCAGGGTGTTTAAAAAAATTTACGGCTGCAGCCCGAAGGCATATAAGATGTAAGGAGGGCGGGAAGAATGGATATAAACAGGCTGTACATGGTTTTTGAATGGGCGGACGACAGCATATATTGGCCGAACGGAGTTATAGACGATGCAGTTACGTTTGACAATATTTCGTTTGTCTGCAAAGGAGAGGTCAAAGCCGTTTTCGACGGGGAGGAGAGAATCCTCAAAAGGGGCGATTTTGCATATTACAGATGCGGCGATCACAGAATCATCAAAAGGATTGAGGGCGGCGAGGAGCTTTTGAGCTTCGGCATAAATTTTTACCACTGTATGCCAAACAAGATAAACGGGGTTTGGGTCATTGACGAGGTGCGGCTGCCGTTTGAAAAGGTAGAAACCGTGCCCGACGACGGAACGATTGAGGAGCTTGTGGATTTGATGTGGAAAATGGTTGCGATAAACAGAAACCAAAACGCGCAGGCGATGTACACGGCGGTCGGTTATTTGAAAAGGATGCTGACGATTCTTTCCGAAAAGAAGCTTTCGAGCGTGGAAACGCTGCAATTCGGCAACGCGACGAGGGTGGCGCAGACGAAGGAATACATAAAAAAGAACTATCGAAAAAATGTGAACATCGCGGCGATTGCCGAGGCGATAGGCATTTCGCAGGCGTATTTGATAAAATTGTTCAAGGCGGAGACGGGCATGACGCCGCAGACTTATTTGACGAGTGTGCGGGTGGACAAGGCAAAGGAGCTTTTGAAAAGGGGCGTGAGAGCTTCCGACGTTGCGGAAATGGTGGGCTACAGCGATACTGTCTATTTCGGCAAGCTGTTTAAAAAGTGCGTCGGAAAGACGCCAAAGCAGTTTGCGGAGGAACATGCGGGGGAGCGTACCGCGTGAAATCGTCAAAAGAAGATGCGGGGGCAAGTTTCGGCTAAAACTTTACGTTGCGGTGACAAACAGGAACGAACGCGCTCGCGCGTTCGATTATACGCGCAGCTCGCGCGGGCGGGGCATGATGCGCCCTTACAACGTTGTTTCCGTGTTCAGCCGCGAATCGGCTGAACAGTAATGGGGGAATGTGTACAAAAAGGAGGTTTAAATTTAAACTTCTTTGTGCATATTGCCCCGAATTTATTAAAAAATAATCCAAAAAGTTTAAATCCGTACAATAAGATTGTACAAATTTTTTATTTTGCGACATTGCGGAAGGGTTGAAAATCCGCTATAATTTAGACATCTCAGTATGGTCGGAGGAAGAGCGACGGTAAACATCTTCAAAAAAATATTACAGGAGGAGAGGCAACATGAAAAATTCCGCAACGAAGCGAACACTGGCGCTGTTATTGAGCATGATATTCTTCGTATGCTCGGCAGGTCTGACGGCGTTCGCGGCAGAAGGGGATGTAAAAACGGCGCGCATCGAGGTTTTTGCCAACGCATATACGCAGGCAAATTCCGGAGATACGGTGTGCAGCACCTCGAGTTATCTTTTGATAAGTAACTACAACGAGGAGTACGACTTCGGAAGTACCGGCAAGGCAGCCGGCACAAGACGCAGAACATATTTGAAATTCGATATGGCTGCAATCGACTATTCGGAAATAGAGAGCGCTGTACTGCATCTTTATTTCCAGCAGTGCTCCAACACCGGAACACGCGTTACGATGGTGTTCCCGGTTTCGACGGATTGGAGCGCGGACACGATAACTTGGAACAACGCACCCGATGCGTATGATTACTTGGAAGTGGACTACATCGGCACGGCTACAAACTCGCGTGCCACAACGGGAGCTTGGACGGAGATTGATATTTCCGAGTACTTCCAAACTCTTGAAGCCGATTTGGCGGAGGTGGACTTGGCGCTCTACTGCGATACGGCGGCAAACTACATTTCGTCGATGGAAACAGGCGACGGCAATGCGCCCTACATTGAAGTGACATACAAAGAGGGCGACGGAGTGAGCGACATCGTAAGAGACGATATCACACTCAAGGTTCTGGACACAAACGGCAACACTCTCGTAGCCGATGAGGTTATAACAAGCGTTGTTGAGGGACGCAAATACACCTACAGCGAGACTATCGATGAGTTGATGAGCCTTAACGGAAAGCTCTATCAGTTCGACCGCGACGCGTCGACGACGGAGATAGCGAGCGTTTCGGAAGAGGACAATGTGGTGACGCTCATCTATGAAGAGCTGGCAACCGACGAGGACGGATTTTATACCGCGGAGGTTTACGCGTTTGAAGATGCTTACAATGCGGCAAACGATGCGGACACCGTACAGGACAGCTCGAAGACGCTGACGCTTTCGGGAACGGAAGGCTCGGCGGCGGCAAAGACGATACGTAACGGTTACTTCAAGTTTGACATTTCGATGCTCAACTATAAGATAATCGAAAGCGCAACATTTGACTTTAACGTTACGAGCTCGACAAACTCGGGCGAGAGAACATCGACGCTTTACGCGACTGAAACCGACTGGTCGGATGAGACGCTGACATATAACAATGTGCCTGAGGTTACCTCGGACGCGTTGGGATCGGATGTTTTCATCAACGGAACGACCGGTCACAGGCAGATTGACATTTCGTCTTACATGAACGGACTTTCGCGCGGAGTTGAAACGGTTTCGTTCAGAATGGACGTAAACACCGGCGCGAACACCGTGACCGCGTGCGACGCGCAGGACGGCAACGGCGCAAAGCTCATCTTGAAGTTCTCGGTTCTTGAGGACGGTTACGAAGAGCAGTATGCGGACGTGACGATAAAGACCGTTGACGAAAACGGCAGCCGTTTGAAGGCGGATGAAATTGTGAAGGACGTTGAAATCGGACGTACATATTACTATACCGAAACTCCCGACACATTCTTCAGAACAGAGACTACGGACTACATATACAGCGAAAAGGACTCCACGCTTTCGGCAAAGGTTGAGAGTGACGGCGCGACGATAATCATTGTGTATAATTCCTTGGAGGACGGTACGCTGAGCGACTTGACAATCGAGACGGTGACAAGCGACGGCGTTGAGCTTGCGGACGCGCAAAGCGTTGAAGCGCTTTACGTAGGCGAGACATACTACTACACCGACGACATTGATTGGGTTATCGAAAAAGACGGCGTGAGCTACGGCTTCAGCTCGACATATTCCACTCTTTCAAAGGAAGTGGAGGTTGACGCGGCAAACAACGTGATAAGCCTTGTTTACAAGCCGATAAGCACATCGACCGAGACCGGAACGAAGACCGCTACGCTTGAAGCTTTCATGGATAACTACACTGAAAGCACAAGCGCGGACACGGTTATGGACGATTCAAGTGCTTTGATTATTTCGAGCCTTGAGGGTGAAGACCCGGCGCTTGCAGACCGCGACGCGCTTATAAAGTTCGACCTTTCGGACATAGCGTATGAGCGCATCACATCGGCGACGCTGAACTTCTACATCAACAAGGGCACGAACACGGGCGACAGAAATACTTATGTGACGGCGACGGCATCGAGTTGGACAGACGGCGACGTTACTTGGAACAACGCTCCCGGGCGCGGCGAGGTTATCGGATATGTTACAAGCGCAAAGACGAGCAGCGGCAAAGCATATTCGGTTGACGTGACAAGCTTTATCGAAAATCTTGTCTCCGGCGAGGCTGAGGTTTCGTTCAGACTTTACTGCGACAACGGCGCGGTTTACATCGCATCGCAGGACGCAGCTGACGGCAACGCGGCAACGCTTGAAATTACCTACGTTGAAGGCAGCGCTTCGGAGGTTCCGAGAGGCAGCGTTATAATAAGAACGGTTGACGACGACGGCAATGTTATTCTTGACGACGTTGACGCGGGAGACATTGTTGCGGGCAGAGAATATGTTTATGATGAAACTCCGTCGGCAATCATGACAATAGACGGCAAGGTTTACTCATACAACAGCGACGCATCCGTAAAGTCGCTCACTGTTGAGGCAGATACCGAAAATTACATATACATTGTATATGACTATGTTCCGATTTATTCGGGCGAAGAAAACAGCATCAGCATAGGCGCGACGGACGACGCGTTTATAGACGATGCTTCAAAGCAGGTTGACACGGTTCAGGACGCGTCAAAGACGCTTCTGATAACGGGTGTTAACGGCTCCGGCAAGGCAAACTCGACAAGAGAAGCGATGGTTAAATTCGACCTGTCGTTCTTGGACATTGCATCTGTAACAAGCGCGACGTTTAAGGTTTACATCACAACTTCTTCCAACGAGGGCAGCAGAACGATGTCGGTTTATCCGCAGACGAACGACTGGAGCGGCGACACCGTAACGTGGAACAACGCCCCCGAATATGACACAAGCGAAATTCTTGGCAGCAGCACATATTCAAAGGGCACTGTCGGCTGGGTTGAGTTTGATATAACCGATTATTTGAACAGCCTTGAGAGCTTGGACGAGTTCTCGCTCAGAATCGGGGCTGACACTGCGGTTACATATTTCAGCTCCGTTGCTTCGGGAGAAAACGTTCCCACACTTGAGCTGACATTTGTGGCAGCGGGTGAGGAAGAGGAAAAGACGTATGCCGATGTAACCGTAAGAATGGTTGACATCGACGGTAACGACATCTATGATCCCGAAGTATATCAGGGCATAGTAGGACGTAAGTTTACAACTCCGACCGAAATACCGGAAAGATTTGAAAAGGACGGATACGCATACGTTTACGACGCGGCAAGCTCCGTTGAATCGATAAATGTAACAGAGGACGGAGACAATGAAATCCTCTTGGTTTACAAGAAATATGTGGCGGACAGATTCTATTCGGACGAAATTCTTGCATCCGACAATGCGTGGATGAACGCTTCGGCGTCCTCCACGGTGCAGGACAGCTCGTCAAGCCTCATTATTTCGAGCACGGCGGGCGACGACCCGGCGCTTGCGATAAGAAACGCGCTCTTAAAGTTTGACCTGTCATACATAAACTATGAGAGCATAACCTCGGCAAAGCTCAAGATCTACATAACAGCTGCGACAAACTCGGCTGAAAGAGAGACGAGCGTTTATGTGGCATCGTCCTCGGATTGGTCGTCCGACAGCGTAACGTGGAACAATTCGCCGAGCGCAAAGGGCAGCGCGATAGGTTCGGTAGCCTTCTCGGGCGGCACGACCGGCTGGCAGGAAATCGATCTTACGGAATACTTTGAAACGATTGAAGAAGGAACAGGCGAAATAACCCTCAGACTCAGCGTTGACACGGCTTGCAACTACATTGCGGCAGTCGGCGCGGGCGAGGACACGGCTCCGAGACTTGATGTTGACTACATCGAACAGGAAGGCTCGGTACGCTCCGACATCACTCTTCGCATTCTCGACCAGGAAGGCAATCAGCTTATAGCGGATGAGATTATTGAAGAAGACGTTCCTGTGGATCGTGAATGGGCATACAAGGAAACACCGGACGACATAATCAGCGTTGACGGCGAGTCGTATATTTACGCTCCCGACCGCTCGACACTCAGCGTGACGGTTGTTGACGGTGAAAACTATATTATACTTGTATACATCAAGGAAACCTCGGGTGAGGATATAGACATCACTCTTAAGGTTGAGGACGACACGTTTATCAACGAGAGCGATCCGGATACGGTTCAGTCGCATACGAGCTATCTTCTGTCGACGTCTTTGTCAGGCAGCGATCCCGCGCTTGCGACGAGAGACACGCTTCTCAAGTTCAACCTGGCTGACATCAATTTCAGCGAGATTAAGAGCGCGACGCTGCGCATGTATGTAACGCAGGCGACGAACAGCTCGAGCCGCACAATGACGGCTTATGAGATTGACAGCAGTTGGAGCGGCACGACGGCAACATGGAACAACGCTCCCGCTAAGGGCGAAGAGCTCGGCAGCGTAACCTTCAGCGCAGGCAGCACCGGTTGGAAGGAAATTGACATAACAGACTACATGAATACTCTTGATTCTTCTACCGTTGACCTTTCGTTCAGAATTGCGTCGAGTACGGCTGCGAACTACATCGCATCCATCGGCGGCGGCACCGGCAATGAGGCACAGCTTGTGCTCACATATGTGAACGACGGTACGGCGGCAGTGAAGGAAAGAACGAGCGTTTACCTGAAGCTTATGGATTCCGAAGGAAACCTTCTTGAGGATGCGGGCGTTATCGCCGAAAACATCGTAGTGGGATCAACCTACAGCTACAGCGGCGACATTGAAAAGTATGTGCAATACAACGGAAAGTCATATGCTTATTCATCATCGCTCTCGACAACGAGCGTAAAGGTTACAAGCGGAGTAGTGAACACTATCATACTTGTTTACGAATTCGCAACCGACGGCAGCATTATTGAGGCGACAATCACGGTAAGCGAGGACGCTTATGTTGACGACGGCTCACCGGATACGGTTATGAGCACAACGTCTTACCTCTTGGCGACAGGTACCGAGGGCGGCAACGGCGCGAAGAGCAACAGAGACCCGCTTTTGAGATTTGATCTTTCGGAATATCAATATTCGCACATTTACGAAGCGAAGCTGAGAGTTTACGTAAATCAGTCGAACAACAGCACGACGAGAGTTACGACGGCGTACCCGATATATGACGAGTGGAGCGCTTCAACGGTAACGTGGAACAACGCGCCTTCGTACAGCGAATCCGAGGCAATGGGCAGCATGTCCTTTGCGAACGGCACGACCGGATGGCAGGAGATTGACGTTTCGGACTACTTTGCGGAGATGGACTACACCGATGAATTCTCCTTCCGCCTTGTCACCGACACGGGCGCAAACTACCTTGCATCGCTTGCCGCAAACGACGGCAACGCGGCACAGCTCTACATCGTTTACGCGGAAGGCGAGCCGACAATACGCCCGAGAGGAACGGTTGTTGTTAAGACTGTCGACGAAAACGGCAATCAGCTTGCGGAAGACATAACGATTAAGAGAGTTTTGGCAGATCAGGAATATACCTACACAGGAACGACAACGGCGGTATACAGCGACGGCGACGTTAGGAGAACATTCAACGCGGAGCTTTCGACGCTGACAGTGACGATTGTCGCAGATGAAGAGAACATAATTACACTTGTTTACACGCCTGTTTCGGCGGACGACATATTTGACGGATATGTAATCGACGATGAAGGCAGCTGGTGCTGGTTTGCGGATTCACGCTCGCTGCACCATGACAACGAGGAACTCGGTATTAACAATACCTATGTGGGATATATCGACGTTCACGGCTCGATAAAGGCAATGCAGTATAACCACAACACGGACGAAATATCGTATGTGCTGGTACGCTCCAATTTCCAGCCCGACGATCATGACAACCCGGCGTTCTTGGTACTGCCCGACGATCGAGTTATGATAATCTACTCTCGTCATACAGACGAAAAGGCGTTCTATTACCGCATTTCTCAGGTGGCGGGCGACATTACGACCTTGGGCGAGGAGCACAAGCTTGTGACGAGCGCCAACACGACCTATCCCAACCCGTTCATACTTTCGGACGACCCGGATCACATTTACCTCTGCTGGAGAGGTACGAACTGGCACCCGACGATTGCTCAGCTTTCGATGCCCGATGAAAATGACGAGATCAGCTTCACTTGGGGTCCGAAGCAGATAGTAAGCTCTTCGGCACAGTCGAGCGGCTGCCGCCCGTATGCGAAGTATGTATCGGACGGTGTGAGCAAGATTCACATCACCTACAGCGCAACGCACCCGGACAACATTAACCCGGTATCGCTGTATTACAACTATATCGATATTAACGATATGACGGTTCGCGACATCAACGGCACAGTTAAGGCTACGCTTTCTTCGAGCCCGTTCAAGGTTGACAACACCGAGACGGACAGCGCGTTTGTTGTGGACGACAGAAGCACAAGCCAGCGCGGCTGGGTTTGGGACATTGCGCTTGACGGCGACACGCCCGTTATCGCGATGGTAAGGATTAATTCCGACAAGACGCAGCACGATTACTATTACGCTAAGTATGACTGGGATACGCAGTCATGGACAAAGACGTACATTGCGGACGGCGGCGGATGGTTCCACCAGTCGTCGACGGAGAAGTGCTACAGCGGCGGTATGTCGATTGATCATGATGACCCGTCAATCATATACGCATCGTATCCTGTTGAAGGATTGTTCGGTGAGGTTTATGAGATAGTTAAGATAACCATGTCCGAGGACGGTTCGGAGGTTGTAAGCCGCGAATACATTACGCAGAACTCCGAAAAGAACAACATAAGACCCTATGCTATATCCGGAGCGAGCGACGATGAGATCAAGCTTGTATGGCTCAACGGCGACTACTATTACTGGATAGTTAACTCCTCCTATAAGCAGGGCTTCCCGACATCCGTAAGAACAAATTACGAGCTTGACGATTCGGGCTTCGCATTTGAGGATGGTCTTGAGGCTTGGTATCCCTTCACATTGAGCGAAGGCGTAAGCACATACGACAGAATTTCGGGAGCCGAGGCAACGCTTTCGAACGCGGAAATCGCAGACGACGCGGTAACGCTTACGACAAGCGGTTCGGTAACGCTTCCTTCCGACACATTTGACGGATATGAAAGCTTTACGATTGCGGCAGACGTTGACTTCAGCGCATCGAGCGGCTGGGGCGGAACAGTGTTCAACCTTTGGGGCGGCAAGCTCAAATACACGGTTAACACGAGCACATATGTACCGTCGCTCACAATTGACGGCGTGACATACGAAAGCACGAACCTGTGGTCGAACTCCGACTGGAATCAGTCGCACAGCGCGACAACGGACGGCTCGACAGGCACGACCAACCCCGGCGAGGTAAGCTTTGCGATTACCTACGACGCTGAGAGCGGTCTTGTGAGAACGTTTATCAACGGACTTATAGATCAGTCGATCAACGTTTCGGCAGGCGGACTTGACATGAGCGGCACGAACATCATCGGTTCTTACGCAGGTGAAATGCGCAATTTGAGAATATACTCGAGAGCTCTGTCGGCTTATGAGGCTATGGCGCTTGCGGAAGGCAACAACTCCGGTGAGGAAATGTCGGCGCAGTACGAAACAAGCGTTGTATACGATGCCGAAACCGACAGCGTAACGGCGACAATAGGCAACAATTCGAGCGCGGAGCGCGAGAGACGAGTGTATGTAGCGGTATATGACGAGGAAGGCATACTTATCGAAACGGTCAGCAAGAGCGTGACGATTGCGGGATTGAGCGAGGCTGAGGTAACGGTGGCTCTTTCCAAAGAGAAACCCGAAAAGTATGTTGTCAAGGCGTTTATCTGGGACGATGCATTAACTCCCTCGGATGAAGCTTATGAGCTTTATACATCGGTTGAATAATTAATTAAGCAATATCCTTAATTTGATAAACCTTGTCGGAGGAACCCTCCTCTCCTCCGGCAAGTTCCCTCCTTAATATATGGCGGTCGCGCTTGCGCGACCGCCGGTTTTTTAATTAGAAATCAGCAATTAGAAATTAGCAATTGAGGAAAGAACGCACGGGGCGCGTTCGATTATACGCGCAGCTCGCGCGGGCGGGGACGAGTCACGCCACTACAGTCGAAATTGCAGCGGTGTGGAAAAAACGTGAAAGAGTGGGAGACCACGGCGGGAGCGAGCCCCCCGCCCTACGACCAAGACAGCAAAAAAAAATCAAGCTTTTTGGATAAATATTAGTATAATTTCTCATTGCTGATTTCTAATTAAAAAACGCGCCCTGCAATTGCTTGTGTGCGATTGACAGGGCGCATTTTTTGTGCTGTTATTCGTTAAACTGACCGTTGTAGAGGTCGGCGTACATGCCGCCTTTGGCGAGAAGCTCTTTGTGGGAGCCTTCCTCGACGATTCTGCCGTCGTTTATGACGATTATCTTGTCAGCCTCGCGAATGGTGGAAAGGCGGTGGGCGATGACAAAGCTTGTTCTGCCGAGCATGAGGTTTTTCATTGCCTCCTGAATGTTGAGCTCGGTTCTGGTGTCGACGTTGCTTGTCGCCTCGTCAAGAATGAGAATGTCGGGATTTGCGACCATGGCGCGCGCGATTGAAAGAAGCTGGCGCTGACCCATGCTGACGTTGGATGCGTCGTCGGTAAGAATTGTGTCGTAGCCCTGCGGGAGGCGCTCGATAAATTCGTGGCAGTTGGCAAGGCGTGTGGCATATTCGACGTCCTCGTCGGTCGCGTTGAGGTTGCCGTAGCGGATGTTTTCGCGCACGGAGATGGAGAACATGTGCGTGTCCTGCAGGACAATCGCAATCTTCGCGCGGACGGAATCCTTGGCGACGTTTTTGATGTTTGTGCCGTCAAGACAGATTTCGCCCTTATTTACGTCGTAGAAGCGCGTGAGAAGATTAACGATTGTCGTTTTGCCGGCGCCGGTGGGTCCGACGAGCGCGATTGTCTGTCCGCGTTTGGCTTTGATTGAAACGTCCTTCAAAATGAGACGCTTGTCGTCGTAGCCGAAGTCGATGTGATTGATGTCGACGTCGCCGACAACGTCGCCAAATTCGGGATAATCTTCTTCTCCGACATATTCGTTCGGCTCGTCCATAATTTCAAAGACGCGCTCGGCGCCGGCGAGAGCCGACTGAATTGTTGAGAAGAGGTTCGCAATTTCGTTGATCGGACGCGAGAATTGGTTCGACAGGCTCAAAAACAGAACGACGTCGCCGACCGAGAGCGGGTCGAAGCCGAAAATTTGATTGACCGCGAGAAGACCGCCGACAAACGCGGTAATCGCGTAGTTCAGGTTGTTGAACATGCCCATTAAGGGGGCGACAACGCCGGAGAGAATTTGCGCTTTTACGGCGTTATTGTAATAATCGGTGTTTTTTCGGCTGAATTCCTCGCAAATTTTTTCCTCGCGGCAGAAGACCTTGACGGCGTACTGCCCCGAGATTGTCTCTTCGATGTGACCGTTGAGCGTGCCGAGGCTCGCCTGCTGCGCTATGTAGAATTTGCGCGTGTGGGTGGCTATTTTATTTGTCAAAAACAGCATCAGCGGCACCAAGAGGAGAGTTACGACAGTCATGAGCGGGCTGACGTAAATCATCATTAAAAATGTGCCGACGAGTGTCATTACGCCCGAAAAAATCTGCATTATGGAGTTTGAAAGGGTTTGGGAGAGGGTGTCGACGTCGTTCGTCATACGGCTCATGAGCTCGCCATGAGTGTTTTTATCGAAGAACGAAACGGAGAGCTTCTCCATTTTTTCAAACATTTCTTTGCGTATCTTTTGGACGGTGCGCTGCGAGATGACGGCGAGAAGAACGCCCTGACCGCCCTGCGCCGCGGCGGAGAGAAGATAGAGCCCGGCGAGCAGAAGCAAAAGCGCCGCGATGTAGCCGTAGTCTATCGTGTCCGCGCCGATGGCGTTGATGACGGGGCTTGTTATGTAGGTCGCGCCGAGGTTTGAAAGAGTGCTGAAAATGACGAGCGCGAACACAGCCGCGATTGCCGCTTTAAAGGAGAGAAGGTAGCCCACGACGCGGAAAAGAACGCCTTTGGCATTTTTAGCTTTTTCCTGCGGGCGCATACCCGGAGGTCCGCCGGGACCTCTGCCGGGAGGGCCTCCGGGGCCGCCCGGTCCCATGGGCATGGAACGTTCCGATTTTTCTGACTTTTCCTGCATCATGCTTCCTCCTTTTCCATCTGAGAATAGTAGATTTCCCGGTATACGCGGCTCGTCTGCATGAGCGAATCGTGCGTGCCGATGTCGACAATTTCGCCGTTTTCCATGACGAGAATTTTGTCGGCATTGCGCACGGCGGAAATGCGCTGTGCAATCAAAATGAGGGTTGTGTCCTTCATATCGGTATGTAATGAATGACGTATTTTGCCTTCGGTTGCGGTGTCGACGGCGCTCGTTGAGTCGTCAAAAATGAGAATTTTCGGCCTTTTGACGAGCGCGCGGGCGATGGAAAGACGCTGCTTTTGACCGCCGGAGAAGTTGACGCCGCGCTGACCGAGGATGGCGTTGTAGCCGTCGGGATTTTTCTCGATGAATTCCGACGCGCACGCCATGTTAGCCGCGCTCTTTATTTCATCTTCCGTCGCGTCGTCCTTGCCCCAGTGCAGATTGTCCGTTATGCTGCCGGAGAAAAGAATGACGTTTTGCTGAACCATGCCTATGCCGCGACGGAGCGTTTCGATGTCGTAGTCGCGCACGTTGGTGCCGTCGACAAGGATTTCGCCCTCGCTTGTGTCGTAAAGGCGCGGAATGAGGTTGACGAGCGTCGTTTTGCCGGAGCCTGTTGAACCCAAGATGGCAACGGTTTCGCCGGGGGAGGCGGTGAACGAAATGTTTTTCAAAACGTCGGCGCCGCCTGCGCCGCGATAGCGGAAGGAAACGTTTTTGAACTCAACGGAGCCTTCTTTAATTTCCTCAAAGCGGGGGTCTGCGCCGTTTACGATGTCGACTCTTTCGTCCAAAACCGCACCGATACGCGCGGAGGACGCCTGCGCTCTTGAGATTGACATTATCATCATGCTCATCATGGTGATGGAGCTTAAGATTTTTGTGGCGTACTGAACGAAAGCGGAAACCTCGCCGACCTTCATTGTGTCGGCTCCGACGAGCTGAGCGCCGAGCCAGAAGATGGCTACGATGCAGATGTTCATGATGATTGAAACGCCGGGCATCATGAACGCCATGAGCTTGTTGGCGTGAATTGAGGTTTCAACGTAGTCGTCGTTTGCCTCGCCGAAGCGCTTTTCCTCATATTCGGCACGGTTGTAAGCCTTGACAAACTCTTATGCCGGTGAGGTTTTCCTGAATTACCGCGTTCATTTTGTCGAGCTTGTCCTGAACTTTTGAGAAAAGGGGGAACGTCTTTTTGACGTTAATCGAGATGACAAGCAAAATGAGCGGAATTGCGACGAGAAAGACAAGCGCGAGCTTGAGGTTGATCATGCAGGCGTAAATGAGTCCGCCGAAAAACGTCATGGGTGTGCGCACAAGCATTCGCAGCGCCTGACCCAAAAGGTTTTGCATTGTTACAACGTCGTTTGTCGTTCTCGTGACGAGCGAAGCGGTGGAAAACTTGTCGATATTTGCGAAGGAAAAGCTCTGAACCTTTTTATAGATGTCTTCGCGCAGCTTATAGCCGAAATATTGACTTGCTTTTGTCGCGTAGACGAGAGAGCCCGCGCCGCCGATGAGACCGATGAGCGCGGTGAGCACCATTTCACCGCCGCATTTTAAAACATATAATGAGCCTGCGCCGCCGCGAATGCCGACGTCGACAATGTCGCTCATGATGTCCGGCTGGCGCAAATCGCACCAAACCTCCAAAACCATCAGGAGCGGGGCGAGGAAAACCCACAGCTATGCTCCCTTTAAATATTTGGCGTACCTTTTCATTTTTCATCCTCCAAATTTAAGAGTGTTTTCAGTCTGTCGCGCATTACGCCCAAAAGACGGAAAAATTCTTCCCTCTCCTCGTCGGTGAACGCGGCGTAGATTTCTTCGTCCATCTGCTTTAAGGCAAGCTCTGATCTCTCGTGCGCGTCACGACCCTTGTCGGTTATGTAGACCCTGACGGTTCGGTGGTCGTCTTCGCTGCTGCGGCGCTCGATGAGCCCGTTTTTCTCCATTGTTTGCAGCATGACAGTCACCGTGGCGGGCGCTTTGTGCTCGCGCTTTGCGATGTCGGATTGTATGCAGCCGTCGTGATCCGTTAAATATGCCAATATCGGCGGCTGACCCTTGCCGAGCTCCATGCTCGAAACGGTTTGATGAACCTTTAAGAAATGCAGCCTTGTAACATCTCCGAAGATTTTTGCGGGATTGTCCATTACACGTTACTCCTTTCCCTATAAAAAATAATATTACAGCCTTGTATTCGACAATATTTTAGCATACTAACTGTGACTTGTCAATGGTTTTTCGCGTGCTAATATTTTGGGAGGTGAAATAATTTTAGTTTGGCAAAAATGTATGGACAAATGGGGGTGAAGGTGATAAAATAAATACGATAGAAGAATGAAATTTGCGAAATGGGGGTTGAAATGATATGTCGGTTAAATCAACTGTAATAATACAAAAAGAAGACGAGTGGTATGTTGCGACGGCGTTGGAAAGCGGCGTTGCGTCACAGGGCAGAACGATGGAAGAATCGCTGAATAATCTGCGCGAGGCGTTGGAGCTGTATTTTGAGGATAATGTGCCGGAGCAAAATAATGACAGTGTGTTTATAACAACAATGGAGGTAATGGTATAATGGGATCAAAATATCCTGTGCTTACGCCGTACAAAGTTGTCAAAACATTGGAGAAATTCGGCTTTGAGTTTGTGAGCCGAAAAGGAAGTCATATGAAGTATTCGGATGGGGAACATGTTGTGATAATTCCGAATCGTTCCGAGGCGGCAAGGGGTACTTTAAGAAGCATTCTCAATATGGCGCAGATTAGCTTGGAAGAATTTTTGGAACAGGGCGGTTTTTAGAAAAAGAAGCGTTGCTTGCAGCAGCGCTTCTTTTTAAGAGATGATGAAATTGATTATATAAATTATCCCGAGGTGGAGGGGGTAGTAGGCGTAGAAAAAGTATTTGGGCATTTTAAAGCCGCGTTTGCCGTTGTAGAGGGCGAGAAGCGGGAGGGAGAGAAGGGATAGCCATTGATCGGGAGTGCGGACGAGTGCGACGAAAACGAGCCCTACGGCGGTGAGGACGAGGCGGGAGGGGCGGTTTGTGCCGATATAGATGAGCGGCGCGAGCATTATGCCGAAAAAGCCGTAGTCAATCGAAAAATCGGTTGAGGGGAGAAGGGAGGGGAGCTTTTCGGCGATGAAATAGGCAAAGACAATGAGGCAGAGCATGACGGGAATATATCGCTTGTCTTTTGAAGCGAGGTCGAAAGAGCAGATGATGAGAATGGAAAAGGTGAAGGTTATGAGAATGCATTGCTCGACGCTTCTTTCGGCTAAAAGATAGACGGCTTGGCAGAATACGCCGACGAGAAAGACGGTTAAAATGTAGCGCGGGCGGCTGTGGGTATAGCGGCAGCCTTCGGCAATCATATACGCGAAAATGGGTAAGGCGAGGCGTCCTACGGCGCGGAAGATTTGATTGCCGGGAAACATGACGACGCCGATGTGGTCGATTGTCATGGAAATAAGCGCGATAAGTTTTAATGCGTTGCCGCTGAGCATGGGGAATCCCTCCGAAAAATATAAATAAGGAATGAACGTGCGAGCGCGTTCGATTATATCGCCTGCGGGCGGGGGATTATGCTTTTCCAACGAAAAAACCTCATTCTTACGAATGAGGTTGGAGCGGAAGACGAGATTCGAACTCGCGACGTTCACCTTGGCAAGGTGACGCT
>JAJQCX010000068.1 GCA_021202495.1 Clostridia bacterium
CAATAAGCCCCGAAAATCTTTTCACTTATGCTTAATGTTTATTCCGACTATACCCCCTGCCGTACCTGTCGCGACACAGCACAAAACCTGCATCAAAACTCCCTTTGTAAAGGAAATTCCTCCGAAGAGCGCCGCACCCAATATGTAAAGCAAAAGCATATACACTCCGCCCGCGAAAGCTCCCGTCAGAAAGCCGCGCCCCGCGCCGCGTCCCGCCGAAATTAATCCCGCCATAAAGACAGAAAAATAATTCAGCGCGTATATAACCGGCATCACAGCCTCCTCCGGCAGCGGAGCAAAGCATATCAGCGCCGCCAAAACCGCAAGCAGCGCCGCCGTTATCGCAAAGGCGCAGAACGCCGTTTTAACACACCTAAACACTCCGCGCACAAGTGTTTTTTCATTGATTTCACCTTCCAAATCACCCACCCTCCTTTCCCTTCTATCTTATTCACATTGTCACAATAAATTCCTCCGCTCTGCTGTAAAGCTGCTCCGGTTGTACGCTGTTTTCATAGAGCCGCCCCACAAGCTCCCTCGCCTCCGCCTCGTCGGGCGAAAAGCTTTCAATTTCACGCCTCACCCTTCCGCGTTCAATCCCCACGGCATAAACCTCGCATCCGAATTCGCGATTCTCTCTCCTTTCCCAATAATAGCGCAAAACCTCACTCTCTCCGCTCTCACGCCTGATTTCAAGTCTTTTTTCTTTTGTCATTTTTTCTTCATCCTTTCCGCACAATGTGCTTGTTTGTGTCGTAATAATACATTTTTTCGTACAATCTGTAAACAGACAGATTTTCAATTTTTTATGTAAATATTAATAGTCATATAATAATTTAATATGTTATTGTTTATTTTGTATTTAATTGAAATACTTTTGTAATATTTTCACTTATTTATCGATTTTTCGTCCAAATCTCCCCGAATTAATTGCCCTCTTCGCATCATATTTCATTTTTAAATTATGTCAACCCAGCCACCGTCTGCACTATTGCCGAAACTGTATGACATTGTATGTAAAGCATGTTCGGAATATGATTTAAAAAACAGTATATCGAAAGGAGATTTTTCCATGGCAGAAGAACTCAATACATTGACGGGAACGGTAAGCATCCCGCTTCATGGCAACGACGGCAAAAGCGCTTATGAGGTCGCGTGTGACTTAGGCTATACCGGCACCGCCGAAGAATGGCTTTCAAGGCTCATCAAAAACGACAATCGCGTGTGGAACGCCGAGTCGGACATAGTTTCCTCACCCAAAACGGGAGAAGTTAACGCACCGCTTTCAGACTTTGAAACGCAAACCTATGAGGGAGACCTATTTCTCGTCTCGGGTGACTCCGACACAGCCGCGTTTGACACGGCAAAATACGAAATTCACGGTTCAAACGGCTATCTCAACGTCGGCGATTACATCATTCGTCTCAACGGCACATGGGTGCGCCTCAACTTATACGAGGCAAAAGCGTCCTCTCTTGTCAATTCCGACGGAAAATACAGTCCATCATCCGGTGTCGACGGGCTTTTCAGCTCCACGCAGGCAGCGTACCTCACCGATTTAATCAATACCTACTGGGGCAAGGAAAAGCTTCAAATCTACACCTCCCCTGACCCCGAAGAGGGCTGGCTCATAAATTGGTGTACCGACAACGCAATTTATTTGGGCGGCTTCAAGCCCGACTGCAGCGGTCATCCGCCGATCTTAAACGACAACAATACCTCATGGGTTTTGCTCAACCTCAACGGTATGCGCATGAGCGAAAACGACGAATATTATAATCACCGCCTGCAGCTCGCTTTTGATTTGGTCAATAATCTAATCTACATGCGCCGCGGCTGGATAAGCTCTCATGAATTCACCGATTGGGTCAAAGTGGGTGACATTTCCGAAGGCAGCATAACAACCGCACTCTTAGCCGATGAAAGTGTCACAGGCGAAAAAATCGCCGACGGCAGTATTTCCGAGGAAAAGCTCGCGGAGGATGTTTTAGGCAGAATTACATCCGCAGAAGAAGCTGCCGACGATGCGAAGAAATACGTATATTTACCCGACACCGACGGAAATTTACACAAGGGAACACTTGAAGTGAAAGACGGCGTTCCGACATTTATCTACGAAGAATGAGCAACAAAGAAGCACAGGACAAAAACGCCTGTGCTTCTTTATAAAACCATAAATCCGACAAAAGGCGGACTGCCAAAGCAGTCCGCCTTTTAATTGAATTATTAAACTTCTTACAACTTATCCTACGATACCTGCAGCCGCGAAGTTCTCAACAAGTCTCTTCTGAACGATGAAGTAAATGATGAGAAGCGGGATGAGGTAAATCAAGATAGCCGCCTGCTTAACAGCATCGTACGTATAGCTCGACGCTGCCGGAGCGTCATACCATGTTTGAACAGCCGTAACAATGTTGTTCGAGTTGGTCGACGCAAACGTCTGGTTAATCTTCATTGCAAGATAAGGTCCGTCCGGATGGAAGTAGCCCGTGTAATACGTATCGCCGTAGTTCCAGATGAACGAAAGCACCGCAACAACCATGATGGAGGGCGTAGCGTTCGGAAGCGCAATTCTGACATATGTCTTATAGAATCCGCAGCCGTCGATAAGCGCCGCCTCCTCCAGCTCCTTGGGAAGTCCCTTAAAGAACGACTGGAAGATGTAGATGAACAGGCTCTGTTTCAAGCCCTGACAGGTCAGCGAAAGGGCAAACAGCGTTACGGGGTTATTGATAAGGTCAATAGTGTCGCCCGTGAACAGCTGGAACAATCCCAAAATGTCGAAGTTCTTGAAGTTCAGGTACTGAGAAATGAGCAGCGCCTGCGGCGGAACAACGAACTGGAATATTACAAGACCGAATACAAGTCCTTTGAAGGGGATGTTTACACGACCGAGCGTGTAACCCGCCATCGCGCACACGATAACCTGGATAACGGCTGTAACCGCCGCGTAGAGCAGCGAAAGCGCCATTGTCGAGAAGTTACCGAATACCAATCTTATCGCAGCTCTGAAGCTGACGATTGAGAACTGCAGCGGAACCCATACAAAGTCGGGATTACCCAAATCTTCAACATCGCAGAGAACCATCGGGAAAAGCTTCAAAATGGGATAGAGTATTGTGAAGCACATACCCAAGATAAGCGTTACCGCGAAAATGCCGACTACAAAGCTCTGCGCCGTGCGCTTGGCAACAAGCGGATCCGTAATGGAATTGTCATTCCATTTCTCCTTAAACCATGCGACGATACCGCCGGATTGTTTCTTTGTTTTAACCGCGCTCTTATCAGGCATCTAACTTCACCACCTTTGTAAGTATCAAGAGAATCAACAGCAGTATCACCAAAACGTCGACCAGGTAGACGACTGACAGCGCGCTGCCGACACCGATAAGGTTCTTGGTAAACGCGAATGCGTAAACCTCCTCCGCGATGGAGCTGTCAAGGAACAAATCAACGAATGTATATACAAAGTTGAATATTGTGATAGACGATACCATCGGGAACGTAACCTTCCAAAATACCTCGTACTGTGTCGCGCCCTCAATCTTGGCAACCTCGTAAAGCGCCGGGCTTATTGACTGCAATGCCGCAAGGTAGAGCAGGGTCTGAACGCCCGCCTTTGAAATTACGCTCGAAATGTCGCTTACGACCTCCATGACAAAGGATATAATATCCTTTGGTAGGAAGGTATATGAGGTCAGCAGCTTCATGATAAAGCTCGATTCCTCCGAAACCGACGTCGTAACGCTCGTCACGTCACCGCCCGTCGTAGTAACCATTGACGTAACAATGGAAAGACCCAAAACTATCGGCAGGAAGAAGATAACTCTGACAACGTCTCTTCCCTTGTAATTTGCGTTTACAAGCAATGCCGCAAACAAGCTGAATATAACTATCAACGGGGTGTTCATGATAATGCCTGCGTTTTCATCCGCGAACACACGCGTGAACTGCTGGCTGTTTGTGGAAAGCTGCTCGTTGAACAGGCTGATATAGTTATCAATGCCTACCCATGTCATCTCCATGCCGCCCGTGTCCTTAACTCCGACCTCATGGAACGAATAAATAATCGTATTCACCATCGGCATGAGGAAGAAAAGAAGGAAACCGATTATCCACGGAATCAGGAAGATATAGCCGTTAATCTTCTGCGTGGTTTGAAACTTAAAGCGCTGTTTCTTCGGCGCCTTTTTGACCACAGCCTTTTCTGCGGTCGTAGCTGCCGGCTTATTCATTTACCGCTCCTCCTTCCGCAATCACATAACCCATCGCGTCGATTTCACCGAAACCGTCAACGCTTACGGCAAATGTGTTGTAGTTTGTAACTACCTGAACTCCCGACGCATACGTTGTCAAGAATACCTTGTCGTCAAGAATTTCATGTCCCTTAATCTCTGTTGTGCCTATCGTGCCGAACGCCTCGTCAACAGCATCCATGACATACTTGATGTCGTCCTTTATGATGTCATACTCTGTCGAGAAGAGAAGGTTGTAATTGTTTTCCTTAAGCGTGTCAACGCTCTTGGATGTAACCTTGAACTTCGGGCAGCTGCCGAGCTCTACCGCCTGCAGAATGTAATAATCCTTGCTCGACGACGACTCGTTTACGTTAAGCGTTGTGTACTTTGTCAAGCCGTTCATAACAAGCTGACGGAAGGGAACGTTATGCGTCATAAGTCCGTAATCGCTGCTCTCTCTCGAAATGTCAGCGCAGTAATCCGCGTAAAGCATACGGCTTGCGAAGGGGTTGTAGAGAACCATGCTGCGATCCTCGGAAATGTCGGTCAATGCGTTCTGCACAATCAGCTCGCCCTCATAGAGCGAAACCTCGTCGCTGTCGCGATAATTTGCGTAAACCACGTTGCCGAGGTCTTCAATTGCAAGATTTACACTGCCTACGTCCTTAAGGAAGCTCGAAACAATGTTCATCAAATACTTCGGAGCGACAATCCAATAGCCCTGTCCGTTGGTATTAAATCTGCCTGTCGGAATGTCGTAATCGAAAATCTGAACCTCATCGGAGTCATAGCCCAGCAGACCGTGCTTTGACGGGCTCCAAACAATGCTGTCCTTGTAAACTCTGCCTATCGGCGTTGACATATAGATCGAATCTCCGTAAACCGCCATCAGCGAATTGTATTCGCTCTCCGAGCCGTTAGCCGAGGTTTTCTTCGCGTCAAGGTTTACCTTGTTGTAAATACCGCCGTTATAAGCGCCCTTATAGCTCACAACCTTGTCATAGTCTACAAGTTCGTCAAGTATATCCTTCAATTCCGAATATGTCGTCATCGAAATTGTCTTGTCATAGGGCACGCCCATAATTCTGTCTTCATATGTCAGTGAGGAGATAACGTCCAAGAACAGCTCCGGCTTTTCCGCATATGAAACATCTACAACGTTGTTCTTAATGAGATACGTCTTATAATCCTGCGCCATTGTGTAATAGTTGCAGTTCTCCGTGTAGAGCTTGTAACGAATGGTGAGGTCAACGTCAAACTGCTCTGTCGTCGCGAGGAACTTCGCGTCGTTGTCGCTGTACGCGCCGAACACGTTAACGTTTGAATACTGAATTACGTCAAACGATGCGTATACCTTGTTAAACGTCGTGCCGCCGTTCGATGTGTCCGCCGTTCCGAGCTCAACCGTAATGGAAGCTGTCTCGGCGCCGCTTTCGATGATTGCCATAAATCCGCTGTAATCGGTTCCCGTGGAGCCTTCGGTGTCTTCAGCCTCTTCCTCTTCTGCAGCGGCTTCAGCATCCTCCGCCTCTTCCTCGGCTTCCTCAGCCTCTGCTTCTTCGGCGTCCTCTGTGTCGGAAGCGTCTTCTTCCTCTTCCTCAACTACAGGAGCCTCGTAGTAATCCGCGTCAGCCTTGCCAAGTCCGAATACCGGCATCATCAAATCTTCTTTATACTCACTCTGATTATACATTTCGTCATAGTAAGTATTGTCATAAATAGGTCTCGAATACGAAACATATTTGCTGTTATAAGTGTTCAGGTCAAACAGCGCGCCGCTGCCGTCGGGAACAAATATAAATCCGCCGTTTTCGCACTTTGTCGCATCCGCCAAACCGAAGTTCGGGAATATTGTTATCGACTGCAGTGTGTAGTAATCCGTCGTACTCTCGGTTCCGTCATCCTCTGCCTCGGTCGCGTCCTCCGTGTCCTCGTCTTCAACCGAGTTGTCCTTAATTTCATATGTCGGAACATTGACAACCAAATCGCCGTCGTCGAGCGTTACGTCCATAACAATCGTAAAGTCCGCCGAGTGCGAAATCGTAACAACGAGGTTGTATTCGCGGCTGTCTTGAACGAGGTCTTCCGTCGTATAGTTAACCGTCTTTGCCAGGTCGATAAGAATTGTCGTAACGGTTACCGGAGGCGTTCCGGAATACTTATTGTAATAATATTCTCCCGTCTCGTCGTCTATCGCATAAATCATCGAAAGAGCCTTATTGTAGCGTTCAGCCTGCTCCTCGGTAATTCTGCCGTCAGCCAAATATTCGTCAATCTTGTCGATAAAGCATTCCTGATAACGTTCAATTGAAATCTGCTTGGGCATATATTCGTCCAAAACAGTCGACTCAATCTCCGTTATGTTGAGGGTTGCGCGGAAACCGTTTTCAATCTTGTTTATCGTGTATGTATCCGCAAGGCTTTCGCCCTCATCCAGCTCGCGCGTCGTGTTGTCGTTCGCAATACAATATGTATATGCGTCCCACTCCGAAAGCGCACCCGTCGCGCCAAGGAATGTGATGTACATCGGCGCTTCCTCGTCCTCGGTCAAATCGCCCTCGGACGGAGACGACGTCCACATCATACCCGTCG
Source organism: Clostridia bacterium (assembly GCA_021202495.1). Lineage (GTDB taxonomy): Bacteria > Bacillota > Clostridia > UMGS1883 > UMGS1883 > JAJQCX01. The sequence continues at coordinate 6,831 of JAJQCX010000068.1, forward strand.
CAACATCGACAACCTTAACTTTTAACGTCGCGGTGTCAACATAGAGCTGTCTGCCGCCGTTCTCGGCAACAAGCACCTCTCCGGCGTCCTTGGCAATCACTTCGCCCTCCGCCGGTATTCCCGCGGTGACAACCGTAGGAATAGTATCTGATTTAATCACAAGCAGAGGCAGTCTTGATATGATGACGATAAGCAGAACCAAAACCACTATAGCCGTGACAATTTTCATCAGCGAAAGCTTGCTTAAAAAATTCTTCATATCATCTTCACCTCTTTGCTAATTCTGTCACCAGGTCGCTTACGAACCCGACAACCTTTTCTACCAATGTTACATAAAGCGTTGCGAGGAATATGATTACAACCGCCGCAACAAACGTTGCGATAATCATCGCCAAATTCCGTCCCGCGCCGTACTCGTGAATGACGCACAGTCCGCTGAACACAAGGAAGCAGAACCAAATAAGTCCTATCATCTGTACCGCGGTGAGTATCATCGTTTCCTCTTCCGTAACAATGTTACTGAATATAACCACGATTATATCGATAACAAGCTTCGGGAAAAGCGAGTACGCAAGCACCAAGCATATATCAAGGAATTTACCGCTGCCCTCGAAAATCGCCGTCATGCTCCAGTTGCTCAGAGCAAAGAGCAAATACGGGAACAATCCGAATATGAACGTCGTCACGCTGTTCATGTTAAACATTGCATTATCGTTCATTATATAGCCGGTATACTGATACGAAACAATGTTCATTATACCGCTTGCAAGGAATATCAGCGCCACGAGCAGCAGATTTCCCTTGCCTCTGAACCTCGCCTCATAAAACCCGTCGAACGGGTGAAAGATGACATGGCCCAGATACTTAAAATCTTCCGCAAACTTTTTCATCAACTTTCACCTCACAGTTCTTCGAGCTCGCGCTGCTTCTTGTTGAATTTAACCTCTCCCCAGAGAACCCAAACAATAAACGCAACGATAACTATCATCAGCAGAGCAAAATATTTCTGTACAATCTCATTTCTGTAGGATGTGAACGCGGTGGAGTAATATGTCTTGTCGTTGCCGAGCTTGAAATAATACATCGCACTCTCATATTCGTCCTGCATCAAGAGGTTCTTGCCTATCATGACATAAGCATGGTCATAGTTCGCATTCATCTGAACAACCTGCATATTGAGCTCGGCAGCCTCGGTGAAGTCGCCCTCAAAATAGTGCTTTTCGGCGTCGAGAATAAGGTCGCCGAATTCCGTTGTCGTGAATATGAACGCCGTAGCCAAGCTCGAATCTCCCACGATGAGATTGTTGCCCATCCACGCAATACTCGTCGGTGTGTTAAACGTTCCCTTTGTGTTGCCCTCGCCGCCGAAAATGCTTATGAGGTTTCCGTCAAAGTTATACACAAACACACGATTGTTCACTGTGTCCAAAAGAGCGTATACACCGTAATCGTTTACCGCAATATCCGTAAACGTACTTGTCGTAGACGAATCGTCCATGCTCGGCAAGTCGCCGAACTGTTCGGTGTAACCGAATGTACGAAGCACGTTTTCGCCGTTCGAGTTAAATCTGAATACCATGTCCTCCGAAGAGGTATCGGTTGTAACCGCATATACGAAACCATCGCTGTCAGCCTGGAGATTGCTGAATGCCGCAGCATAGGTCTTAGACATCTTCTCCTGCTGCTCTTCACTCGCTATGCTCTTCCAGAAATAATCCAAAAGGTTTACCGAAGGAGAGTTAACGCCGAAATAGCGAGAGAAGCTGCCGTCCGAGTTAAGCTCGATAATACCCTCTGTCGTGTTCTGAACGAGAACGAATATTCTTCCCGAATTATCAACCGTAATCTTAGAAGGTGTAAATTCGGTGTCGCCGACCATCGTTTCGGGTCTTGTTATTTCACGAACAAGCGCGTAGGAAAGATGGTCAACTTCTTCTTCCTCAACCTCTTCGGCAATTGTTTCTTCAACAACCGCCGTTGCTTCTTCAACAGCCTCGCCGTCTTCCTCAACAAGCATTATTGTTGCCTCTTCAACAGCCTCGGCAGCCTCCAAAGCTTCCGCCGCTTCAGCCGCAACCTCAGCTTCTTCAGCCTCTTCGCCGTAAGCCTTGCGCTCGAGAACAAGCACTCTCGAGTTGCCCGTGTCCGCGATGTATACGTAATCTTCCGTTACATACACGCCCTCGGGCTTTGAAAGAATCATCTGTTTGTTTGTTTCCTCGCTGACAACAATCTTGCCGTCGGAATCTCTGATTATCTTGATAGAATCGAGGAAATTGTAATCCGAGTCGAACACGTTCACTCTGCTCTCGGTACTGTCTACTATATAGATAATACCGTTGTAAACGTTAACGTCGTCAACTGAGGAAAGCGTGATGTCGTCCGGCATCGCCTCATAAGTAATGCTTGTCGAAAGTTCAAACGCGGACAAGCTCTTGTTTGCGCTTCCCCAGTAGTCGTAAATGTAGCTTGCGTCCTTTGTATGCTCCGCCATAGCAGGTACAGCTTGGAGACAAAATACGAACGCCAGCGCCAATGCCGCAGCAGCGGCTAAAATTCTTTTTGTCACAATCTGCACCTCCCTTAATCTTTCATACCGGACGAAGCCATCGTCTCAATAACGTTACTCTGCGAAACAAGGAATACAATCAACGGAACAATAAGCATTATCAAGCTTACCGCCGAGGATACACCGGTTCTTACGATACCCGAAGACAATATCTGCGAAAGCGCGTATGTAACGGGCTTGAGCTTCTCGGTGTAAAGATATGTGCCGCCTGTCGTGCCCCACAAGCTCTGGAAGGAAAGGATAATAAGCGTTACCCAAGCGGGCTTGGAAAGAGGCATGATTATCGACCAATATATCTTAAATTCACTTGCACCGTCAATCTTACACGACTCCAATAGGGACATCGGTATGTGCGTCATATTGTTTCTCATCAGGTACAAGCCCATCGTTGAGCCTACCGCCGGCAGTACAACCGCCCAGTATGTGTCTATAAGACCCATGTAGCTCATGATTAAGTAGTTGGGGATTGCCGTAACCGAGCTGTTGAACATGAGTGAGTATACGATAATCGAGCTCATCATTCTCGAACCCGGGAATGTGTATTTTGCCAAGGGGTACGCCGCCATCGAGGCGAATATAACCGAACCCACCGTGCCGAGCAATACTATAAACACGGTATTGAATATGTACCTTGAGAACGGAACGCTCGTATTGCCTATCAGCTGATACATATCTCTGAAGTTGTCGAGCGTCGGGTTAACAACGTAGAACTTCGGCGGATAGATGAATATTTCGTTCAGCGGCTTAAATGCGTTAATTACGATAAGATACAGCGGCAGAACGCTTATAATTCCGAATAATCCGAGGAATATTCCGAGACCTATATCCGTTCCGAGCGCACGGTTTCTTCTTGTAATTCTTCTGTGCGCCAGCCATGCCGAAATCTGTTTGAAAGGAGGTACCTTCACAAGCGCATCGTGTATCATTTTAAATAACTTTTTCATTTATCAAGTACCCACCCTTCTGAGAACCTTCTGCACAAGAATGTTCGCAAATATCATTATCAAGAACAGGATAACGGCGATTGCCGACGCGTAACCCATCTCATAACGTTGATTGCCGTAGTCATTCAAGTGGTTCAAGATAAAGTGACCTGCGTAGTTTACAGTCGGATAGCCCATCAGGGAGTCGGCTATGCTCGCAACACCGAACGAAGATGTAATCTGCGTAACGGCGCCGAACATCAGCTGCGGCTTCATCGAAGGAAGGGTTATGTACCACAGCTCCTGCCAACGGTTCTTAATACCGTCAATTGCACCCGCTTCATAGAGCGCCTTATCCTGCGACTGCAAACCTGCGACGAACGACAGGAAGCCTACGCCGAGCGACAGCCACAGCTGTACGATAATAAGTATCGGCATGATGTATTCTTCCGTCTCAAACCACAGTATTGGGCTTGAAATAATGTTGAGCCTCAGCAGGTATGCGTTTATGTAGCCGTAGGAGTCCGAGGAGAAGAGCAGCTTCCATATTACATACGCGTTACCCGAAATGGACGGCGCGTAGAATACGAGTGTCATAACCGCTCTTGCCTTCGGCGGAAGTTCATTGATAACCCATGCGAATACAAAGCACATAAGGTAGCTGACAGGACCTGTTACGATAGCGAAGAACAATGTGTTCCTTACCGCGATAGCGAAAACGCTGTCGTTTACCGCAAGGTCAATGTAGTTTTTAAGACCGATGAAATCGGGCATCTGGAGCATGTTGAAGTTTGTAAGGCTCAGCACCATCGAAACCGCTACCGGAAGCACCGTGAACAAAATGAAGATAATCGCGAAGGGAAGTATCAAAATATATTTATCCCTGTGCAGTCTCCAAGCGTTCTTCCATTCCATCGCCTGCGCTTTTTGCTTCTTCTTTTTGGTTTTAGTTTTCTGCTCAGTCATTTATTACATTTCCCTCCTCATCCAAACGTGAAAGATGGAACTCTTCACGCTTAATAGTAAGCTCATCGTTAATTTCCTTAACGTTGAGATACAACGCCTCTCTCGGGTTCTGACCGTCTGTTACAACGTCATCGAATGCGTATGTAACCTCACGGCTCGTCATGTAGTAGCCCGGAACATCCGGCACGCCGACGGTGTTTTCAAACTGTTCAACAAGAACGTTCGCCTGATCTGTCGACCACGGAAGCTGCTTCAAGACTGCTGTGTTTGCCGTTGCGTATCTTGCGCCGCCGCCGAGCTGAGCTTCAATCGTGTTACCGTACTGGAGCTGAACGTCATCCGAAAGCCACCACTTCAGGAAGTTCCATGCCTCGTCAATCTGGTCGGAGGACTGCATTATCATAGTATGCGTCGATGTTGATACCGAAGAGTGATCAACCTCTCCCGTTTCCGGATCCTCATAACCCGGCATAAGAGCGAAGCCCCACAGACCCTTGATTTCGGGTGCGGATACTTCCAATGTGTTAAAGAGCGTGTAATCCGCAATACCGAGCGGAATTTCACCCGTTCTGAAACGGTTGGTGAAGTCTGCCGATACGGGCAGCGCATATGTTGTGAAGAAGTCGGTCAATCTCTTGAACGCGAGCATTGCGGGTTCATCGCGAAGACCCGATTCAATACCGTAATCCTTGCCCGTTTCATCATATACATATCCGTTCTCGCTCACCGTTCCCGCCGCGCCGTGGTAAACGTCGCCGCCGTACTGGAATACCATCGAGGTGTAAATACCCGTTGTCGGAATGTAGAAATCGTAATTTTCAATGTGCAGAACATTTATAGCCTCTTCAACGTCGTCCCATGTTTCGGGAACCTCCAAACCGAGCTCTTCAAGAATATCCGAGCGGTAGAAGAGAACGTAGAAGGACTGTGTTTCCGGCAAACCGTAAACGCCGCCGTTATACGTCGCCGTATCAAGCGCGCTGTCGTAGAACCTGTCGCTTACAAATTCATCGAAATCGTCAAACTGCGACAAATCAACTATTGCTCCACGCACCGCATAGTCGACAACGCTTGACTGTGCGTTTGCAAGCGATACATCCGGACCCGTTCCCGCAAGAATCGAGGGAAGCAGTACGCCCGAAGGAATGAGCTGCAAATTAACGCTGTTTTCATATCCGCTGTCTATAAGGTTTCTGATAATCGTAGCCTGGTCACGACCGGATGCAATCCAAACCTTGAGCGAATCACCCGATACATCCGAATCGGAGGATATCGTCGAGCTGTCCGTAAAGAATGTAGCAAAGAATCTTATCATTTCGTGACCGATTGCAACAAAGCTGTTGGGCTCTGCGCTCTTAAGCTCCGCGTTGGGCTTTGAAAGCGTAATAGAGTCAACCTCAAGCGGCATCGAAGCTATGTCAAGCATCCAGTCGCCGAGCGCCGAAATGTTGCTCTTGAAGTCCGAAACCTGGTCAACAACCTCGTCCGGGTCTTCCGCAAATTCCTCGCACTGCTGTGCAACCTTTTCAATCTGAACCGCGCCCGAGCCCTTTTCACCGGTTATTTCAATAAGCTCGTCAACAACGCTGTTAAGAATTGCTGCCTGCTCTTCCATTGCCTTCTGGAAGCCCGGAACCTTTGTTCCTATTTCATAGTCTATGTAAGAATCCGGCACCGTACCTGTTATCTGAACGACCTTGCGGTACATTGTGTTCAAAACAAGCACACTGTCCTCAACCTCCGACAGCACGTGCGCGAAGTCGCCCAAAACAACTTCCATCGTTATCGTGTTTTCGCCCTTGTCAAAGTAGAACAAAAGCGGTTCGTCGTCCATCGAGATTACATAGTTCTCAAAGTTCGTCGCATATTCGAAGCCGACCTTTTCAGCTTCCTTGAACGGAGTTTCACCGTTAATCTTTATGCTTCTGAAGCTCATTACACCGCGGTTCGTGTTCTGTCTTGCTCTCAGCGTAATCTGATAATAGCCGGGAGTTTCAACATTGAACGTCCATGTAATTGAATCGCCCGCCGTAGCCCATGTGTCGCCGCCCATGGTGTTCAGCATCTGATACCAGTGGTGATACGGCACCGTGTACGAGCTTGCGTAGTCGGTCGAAACGTTTATTGAAGGTGTCGACTTTGTTATTTTCGTCGTTGCGCCCTCTTCACATCTCTCCGCCTGGAGAATGATTGCCTGATCGCCCGCGTATTCTGCACCCTCGTTCTGTGCGCGGTATTCCTCATAGCTCGGAGCTATCGGCGCCGCTTCAAAGACTATCGCGTTTATCTGCAGCGGCTCGCGGCTTCCGATGAGAGAGAGTGTGTGCTCGCCCGCTTCAAGATAGAATACATACGGCGAGAGCGTTCTCTTGTTTACATCCGATGCGTACATCGTCGTCTGCGGGAACATTTCAACCGCCGTCGGACGCATTTCGTTGCCGCCCTTATCGGTAACGGTTCCGTTGTCCCATGTTCTCGCAAATTCAATCTGCTCCATGCCGTCGTAGAAGTACTCGTCATCAATCTTAAGACCTCTCTGCGGCGTGGATGTTGTTTTCGCAATTGAGATATAGTCAAATCTCAAATTGTAGTAACCTTCTTCTTCAACGGTGAACGTCCATGTTACATCGCCCGTTTCGGCAATTTGCACGCCTTCAACAATTTCACCGTCGTCATCCGTCGAGGAACCCCATTGCGCCACAGGGTCTCCGTCCTGTGTCGTTGCGCCGCCGTCGTCAAACGCCGTCACATCAATCACTACTTGTGCGGAAGAAAGATCTTCCTCTCCCGTGTAGCCGACCGAATCGAGATATTCGGAATAAGTCGAATCCAAATACTCATCCATAATGCCGACTTCAGCCGTGGAATCGTCGCTGCCGGGAAGCAGGAATGCAAGCGCTACGCAAATCAATATCAGCGCTATCACCGCCGCGACAACGGTCAGCACGATCCGTTTCTTCTTCGTCATTGTTCACTCATCCCTCCGTTTCATTATTGCACCGTGACATTTATCGAAGCGCTTACGGAATTTCCGACAAAGTCGGTCGCCACAATATCAACTACGTAAGTGCCCTTTTCCGTAACATCAAGCCATCCGACGTCTGCCGAAATGTTTGATGTAATATCAAGTCCGTCCGCATCCGTTGCCGACTCAACATAGTTGCCCCAGCTTATCGTCGAGGTGTCCGCGTTAAGCGAAACGGTGTGCGTGCCCTCCTCATCCAATACAATCGTCGGAGGATCCGTGTTATCCGGGTCATAAATCAAAATGTCAAACTTGCTCTCGCCGACGTTTCCGCCCGCATCCGTCACCGTCGCCACAAGTCCGTCCTCATATGTTCCGACCTTGCTGAAATTCGATGCCGTGAGATCAAGCGTCAATCTTCCTATATTATAGTCCCCGTCTATATCGTCGCTCGCCGTCAGATATTCCGACCAGTCGACCTCCCGTGGGTCTGTTCCTGCGGGGAACGCCAGAGTTTTATCCGTTTGTTTTATCGTCGGCTTCACACTGTCCACGGCTCCCGATTTATTTACCGCCTCGTTAATCGTGTTCAGCGTTTCCTCAATCGTTGCCTTATTTGCCTTTATCGCCGTTCGGTACTTCGGCGTCGCGTTAACTCCGTAAACAGAGTTTCCGAAAATGCCGCCCCATGTCCACATAACGCCGCAGGCCTCGGAGAAATCGTTAGCCGGTTCCGAACCGTATTCCTTCCAAACCTCAAGGTTATCGTCTCCGACCTCGTCATGGAAAATATCGATACCGAATGTGAGAGCGTTGCTCGCAGCCTGCTCTTCCATGTATTCTGCAATGCTGTCAACGTGCGCAAGCGCCTTGTAGTACTCAACCTTATACATCTTGTACGCTTCAAGCGCAAGTCTCGACGTCTCCGCATCGATACCCTTCATCAAGCCAACCGAGTCAGCCATCGGGGAAAGCAGGTGATAATTTTCATCCTTTGTCACATTGCCGTCCTCGTCTCTCATAACCATGCCCTCATCCGGGTACGGGAACGGAACGATGCCCATCGATTCGCCGCGCTCCGCCAAAATTGTCGAAGCTGTGCCCATGCGCCATCTTGCGCAGTTGGTGAAGACCGTCTCGCCGTTTTGGAACGCGGTGGACGCAGTCAGCCAACCGGAGTTGTTGCTTGTCGACGACGCTGTCGAGCAGGTTGCCAGCTCTTCGGTGAAAAGCTCATCCATGAATTCGCAAACCTCAATCGCGTCATCGGTGTCAACCTTCATCGCTTCACCGTCGTAAACGCCCGCGCCCACAGATGTAAGACCCATCAGCGCGAAATATGTATAGTTCGTGTTAAAGGGAACGATGTCTTCGCCGGTCGAAGCCTTCTTGCCCGCGTAATATGTCTTAAGTCTTGACATATACTCCTTGAAATTCGACCATGTCCACTGACCGCTGTAATAGAGATCCGTGGGATATTCAAGACCCGCCTCTTCTATCATGTCTATATTGTAAACTATAGGCCATGTGTTGCAGAACAGCAAATCTCTGTTCATCAGGTAATAGCGTCCGAAAGTTTTTGTCGGAAGAATCCACTGCCCGTCAGGGTCATCCAAGAATATGTCCGCATAGTCGTCAATCGGCTGCAGAACATTCTGTGAAAGAATTGTACCCTGAACGCCGCCCCACAAAATTGCAAGCTCGCAGTAGGGATCGCCCGCCAAAACGGTCTGCAGCAAAATCTGAGTTACATCGCTCGAATACTGCAAGAACTGAATTTCGACGCCGAGCTCCTCCTCAACCTTTGCAAGCGCGGTCGTAGCCGCCGCCTGTGCGTCCGGGTCCATACTCGATTCGCCCGTTATGCTGTCAACCCACGTAGGGTCGTCCTCGCTTTGCGCGTGTGTACCTATTCTGATAACCTTAATTTCACTCGCACTGCCCGATGTGGAACAGCCGGATAATAAAGGCGCCAGAAGTACAACACACATCGCCAATGCCAACAATGACCTTAGTTTGATACGCATTTTTTTGCACTTCCCCCATTGATAATATTACTGTTTAATTATACAC
>JAJQCX010000208.1 GCA_021202495.1 Clostridia bacterium
GTGTTATACTGAATTTGTCCGAAAGGACGAATCACTATCAAGAGTGCGTGAGGGACAAGCCCTGAGACCGCACAGCAACCTACCTTGTAGGCAAGGTGCTAATGCTTGACCGATAGGATGCGATATAATGCAATAAATATGAATTGTATTTAATCCTATCGGTTACGATGGGATTTTTTCATGCACTCCAAAAATTTTATTTTAATTTTGGAGGTATATTAAAATGACGGGAAAATTGACGGAACTGAGAAACAAGTATGAAGGGGCGATTTATGTTTATCTCGCCGATGCGGAAATTTGCAGGAGGTTTTTGCGGGACGCGGAGGATGAAGGATATCGCTTCGGGAGCATTAAACCTACGGAAAATCATGTTTCGGACATTATTTCACTCGACTGCAAAAAGCAATTGGGCTATGTCGGAGCAATAGGGCATATGGCGTTTCAATGCGGCGGCGGAGACAACAAAGCGAATTTTCATAAAGTCGATTATCGGGATTTCTTGAACGACTGACTTGAATGCGCAACAACAATTTGATGCTAAAATTCAATAGAAACGCTTGCTGAGAAGGGCGTGGGTGATGGAAATGTGGCGGCAGTACTCAGCCTCGACTAAAACTTTACGTTATGACAGTGAATAAATTTTGCTTCGCAAAATTTGAATTGACGCGGGGCTCGCGCGGAAAGGGCGGAGCAAGCCCCGCCCCTGCAACGAAAACGGCGAAAAAATCAAGCTTTTTGGCTGAATAAGAGTATGAGAAGGAGGGAGAAAAAGCATATGGTCTCGTTAACACATGTATGTATGTGGTCCGACAACGGATGGAAGAGCGTTACCGCAGAGGAAGCGGCAAAGCTGCATCCGGGCGGGCATGCATCTGCTAATAGCGGTTTGTTTATGTGCGAGCTTTGCGGGCAATATGTCACTCTTACAAGAGGGGATAAAAGAAAGTCTTACTTCAAACACAGCGCGTCTGAAGCAAACAAAGATTGTCCCGAACGCACATTTGCAGCGGGTCGTTCGATTCCTTACGACGAACAGGAGCATGATTTTGCCAATCCGTGTTACAAACGTATCCGCATATTCTTTTGAATTTGAAGTGGGGCTGGTTCGAGCGCCTATAGGCTCGCTCGGCGGAGATTTTCGTATAGAAATCAAGCCTAAGGGTGTATTGGGCGAATCATACGTATTTTCAAAAGAACGGCTCAATTGCGAAGGCATTACATATCTTCCCATCGGAAAAAGACCGTTTGAAAAATACACTCTCGGCTTTCAAAACGGAAACGAAAAGTTGCGTGAATTTTGGCCGAAGGAGATTGAAGGCGTTGATCCGAACGGTACTTTGTTTGAAAAGACTTCCGGCAAAAAGCTCATATGCGATGCCGACGTTGAGATTGGGAAAGAATATTATCTGTTAAAGCGCAATTATTTACATAAAAAATCAAACGGAAGCATACGAGTTGAACAAATCGCCAAACAACAATTCGGTTGGGAACGATGGTATCTTTATCTTGTTTCTGCTGATGCGTTTGACGAAGAATCAGCCCGTTTCTATCTTGACTTTCATTGCCGCCTGACAGACAGCCCGGTTTCGATGCAGCCGATATGGCCGCTGTTTGTTGAAGGCAATTATCTGATAAAGCATAACGAGAGCAGTATCTATATGCTTGTCACAGGCAATGTGATGGCATTTGCGACATTCCCACCCCGGAAGGTTCGCAGATTTGAAGGCGGCGCATCTCAAATGAAGCTGTGTAGGGCGTCGTGTTCCGCAAGGCAGCAGTTAATATCGACAGGACGCACACGAGCTTTGCAGTATATTTATTTTTGGAAGGAACCGCTTGACAAAGAGGGGATGCAGCCGACATTTTCCGTGACCGACCTTAAGGGAGCCGATGCGGCGCCCGGCGTGACAGATACTTTGCCGTATAAAAAAACTCTGATATTTAAATCGGAGTTTGACGGGGAGATTATTATTTACAAGAATAATTTTGCTGTGGATAAGCGAAAAATATCCGCGGATAAATATGTTGAGACAGACGGACTTGTTTACGGATTAAGCGTTGAGCTTGTCATTGGGCTTGATGTCGTTTGGAAAATCGAATTTAAAAAGCGGAAGAGCGTTGTTGATGATGAGGCTGAAATCATGAGGCAAATTGCCGATGTATCGGGAGCGGTCATTCCGACCCCTCACTGCCTGTGGAATATCATGCTCGGGATGGGCGCATATCCCAATGTATGCCGGTGGATAAAAAAATGTATTCGGAGCGGCAGCATTAACGAGAAGTCTTACCGCAGATTGCAGAATATCTACAAAAGAGTAAATATGAACAGGGAAGGTGATACAATATGAATTATACCGAGAATTTTTCAACGGAAGAGGAAATCCGCCGTTCGCCCGAAGAAATTGAAGCTGCGGCGCGGAGTGTTGACAGCATAAAAGCAGAGTATGAACAGAAGATTTTAAAAATTGAAGAGGAAAAAGCAGCGTTGGAATCTTCGCTTGCGCAAGCGCGGGAGAAAATAGTTAAATTGCAGACCGGGTCTGCTGCCGACAAAAACGATGACAGCGAGTATTTGATGCGCTTTGACGACACGGATACATCTCTTTTGCCCTCGGGCGGAAGCGATGAAATTGTTTCATTGTGTTGTATCGGTTTGGATTATAAAGGTCGAAAATGCCCCATTCGTTATGCCGATTTGAGTTGTAATGGACATTATGATATTTTTGTAAAAAATAAAAATGCTTCGGCGCATTTTGCAAACAGAGACAAAATTTATTGCAAGGATGATTCTTTCGATATCGGATTTTATGGGATTTGGAATTGGACTGCGGTTCAGGATAAAAATGATCCGATCAGGGAGCGTGTGTTATCACGCTATAACGAGGCTATTGACGCAATTGAGGTTGTTATAATTAAAGAGGCATCCTCCTTGGATGAGTTGGTTGACATGATAAAAAGGGGGATTGACTATAAGCCTCACAGCAATAAGACTATGTTTTCCGTTTGTAAGTCTGAGGAAGAGTACATAGGCATTTTGTGCGGCAGAAAAGAGCTTATCACAGATGACGGCAAGACTTTCTTTAATGAAAATTGTAACGAGGCGGCGGTATATGAATTTTCTTCCGGCGATATTATGTACTTAGGCAAGAAGAGGCACCCTTTTTATAAAAACGCGTTTGCCGGTATTCCGTGCAGGATCTATCAGGTGAAAAAGCCTCTTGAAATTGTAAAAGATATGGTTTTATCTTCAATCTCTTGGTCTGAATATGAGGAAAGAGGATTTATTTACACCGAATATGAAAGCTTTAAGGATTTTCTTGATGCAATTCCCATTGACGACATAATGAGCCGAATTGCGGTTCAGCGCCGCTGTTCCGATTCCGAGGCCGGTGAATTGCTGAATGAGTTTTTGAATACAGCTTGGAAATATGTGGACGGGGACAGCGTGGAAGATAAAATAATTCTTTCCGCAATCTCCGCAAACGACGAGCTTAAGGAAAAAACGAAGGCGCTTATCCGTGCGGATTGGGAAGAAGAAAATAAGCGGCTTATTGATGAAGCACAGGGAAAAATCGATTTGCTTGAACATGAAATAAGCGCGGCTGACGCAAGGCTGAATGAGGCACGGGATGCGTTGAATAAAACAAAATCGGAAGAAGAGCATCTTTCGCGAATCATAGCCGAAAAAGAGAAGCTCGCAGAGGATGTTGAAAAAGCGGTTGCCGAAAAAATTCAAAGCGCGCGGGAAAACGCGGCGGATTTTATTGCGAATATGGCTTTTGTCAATAGGGAATCGACGCAATCGGCGGCTGCGGAGATTTCCGATGAGGTTGAAGCTGAGATGCCGCAATACTATGTGTTCCCCGCCTTGGAGAAGCTTGGCGCACTTGAGGCTAATCACACGTGGAGTGATGTAATCGATACCGCGGCGTATGAGCTCGGAGAGGCAGGAGTCTCGGAGCGCTATAAGCGCTCGCTTGCCGCCTTTCTTTGCGCCGCCTACATAAAAAAGCAGCCGCTTTTAATTGTCGGTCCCAATGCAGCTGACATTATTCAAGCGTTCGGCGCGGCGACTGTCGCTCATAAATGCGGAGCGCTTTTCTGCGAGGGGTGTTATACAAATCGGATAATTACGCAAATCGGCGCAGAGGACGAAGAGATTGTGATAATCAACAACCTTATCTCAGGCGGATGGATGAACAGACTTCCGGAAATTCTGTCTCAAAAGGATATTTTCTATGCTGCGGTACATCCGTATGCGGAAGACATTCAGGTTGAACCAAAAAGTCTATACGGATTCATGCTGCCGCTGTTTACGGAGTTCTTTGTGGATAAAAAGGCGAGCGGCAAATATTTCGGAGGCTACTTCGCAGACGATTTCAAAAATTATTCGGCGCAAAAGGGAGCGCGCAAAAACTCAAAAATCCTTTCAAAGCTTTCGCTGAGTTCTTTGGTTAAAAACCAAATCAATGCTCTCATTGGCGTAATGCATGAAATTTATCCCAATACAACGGCGGATGATGAATTTTTATATGCGGTTCTTCCAATTGCCCATGCGTCATTAAAGGTCGATGAGCTTACCGAGGCAATGGCGGATCTGCCAAGCGGCGAGGGCATTTCCGAAAATCTAAAGCGTGAGATGAAATATGTATTGGGAGAAATTTAATGGAGAATTATAACGAACTGCTTTCGGAAATATTGCGGCGATATCACATTTACAGAGGGGAAAATGAATCGGAAGATGAATTTAAAACTCGGCTGGTTTACAGTGTTTGCGGAATGTTTGCCTATGCCTCGCTTTGGGATAATTCGGAAGAGGTCATTTCCGTTGTACACATGAAAAGGAAAATCGGCGCTGTACTTGCGAATTATAAATCTGTATATCCGGAGCTTTGCGGAAGCTTGCCGCAAAATTCCGAAGCGCTTGAGGATGAAATTGTAAATCAATTCTTAAAAACGGGTATTGCGTACCATCGCCCCAGCAGAATAGCTGCGTCAATGAAGCGCGAAGAACTTTTTGGCGGGATCTTGTTTCAGCGCGGTATTGCGCTTGACAATATCGACAGCGTTTCGGGCATCGGATTTTATTCAAAAAAAGACGGAGAAGCGAACTTAAACGGGGTAAAAGAAATGTTTGGACTCGAACAGAAGAAGTTGGAGGCGTTGTGGGAGACAGAGCTCTCCGCCGCATCTTGGACGCGTCTGCGGGAGTTTGAGCATAATACGGAATATCTGCGTTTGAAACCGCCTTTTACCCGTGATTATTGGACGGACAAGCCGGACACGGCAGGCAGGGCTTCGATTTTGAGATGCGGAATGAAGGGCTTTCAACGCTATTATTTATACCGCGCTGCCGCCTCCGTGATAGAGATCAGCCCGCTTCCGCAATGGAAAACGGAGGCGCATAATTACAGAACGCTTGCATGTGCCGCTCTTTCTTGCTATGGCACATTGCCGCCGATAGAATATTTCGCAGACGGAGCATTGGTTCATATACGCATGAATTATCTGCTTCCGCCGCGTGAGCTGGCATTTTTAAAGCTTTACAGCTGGCCCGAAAAATGCGCATCGGTTCCGTGCAATTTCGGACGAAAGCTCTCGGGCGAGGTCTTTGAAGCTGTTCAAAAGATTTTGTCGGATGAGGGATATGAATTTAAGGAGGTTGATTAAATGGCAAACGGAGCAAATTTTGTTCATAAGCAGCTGCGGACGGAGCTTGAGGAATATATCAAATCGCAGTATTTCGGAAAATCCCGACTTTTACTTTCGGCGCTCGGCAATCATATTGATGACGAGGGGCTGTTTTATCAAAAGCCCTTTATTGAATCGTCGCCGGCATATGTTACCGTACAAAACGGAATAGATGAGGCTGATATTGAAGAATGGATGAAAGAATATTTTCGCCAGTTGGCAGAAGCCGAACTCGGCGTTTTCCCGAATCCTTTTTCGCATCAGACAGCCGCACTTGAAAAAGCGGTTAGGGGAGAAAATCTTTTCGTTTCAACCGGCACCGGCTCCGGTAAAACAGAGTGCTTTAT
The DNA here is from genome assembly GCA_021202495.1 of Clostridia bacterium. Taxonomy (GTDB): domain Bacteria; phylum Bacillota; class Clostridia; order UMGS1883; family UMGS1883; genus JAJQCX01. The sequence continues at coordinate 6,039 of JAJQCX010000208.1, forward strand.
GTGGCCGCTTTTGGCAAAGCTTGCGTCAGAAGCCAAAAATTCAAAAAGGTCTTGGGCGCAAAGGGGCATTCGCACAATCGTCATGTATCCGATGAACGCCTTGGTTTCCGACCAAGTCAGCCGACTCAGAAAAATGATTGGCGATCCCGGCAAAAAGTTTATCAAAATCTTCAGAGAAACATGCGGCGAAGATGTTCGCCGTCCTCAGTTTGGAATGTATACCGGCAGAACCCCGTATCCCGGAGCGCAGCCCACCGCGAACAAAGACAGAAATCTTGAAAAAACCTTGGAAAGGATGTCTTTTCCTAAGAACGATGCCGATAAAGAATACTATGAAAACCTTCTCAATGAGGGAAAAATTCCGGCGAAGGCGGATATGAATCAATTTTTGCGGGGGCTTCATGAGGGAAGGCATATTCCGAACGATGATGACGCGGAGCTGATAACCCGCTTTGAAATGCAGCAATTCTGCCCGGGCATTCTCATCACAAACTATTCTATGCTGGAATACATGCTGCTGCGTCCCATAGAACAGAAAATCTGGGATGATACGCGCGATTGGCTTGCCGCGGACAGTGAAAACAAATTGCTGTTTGTGATAGATGAGGCGCATATGTACCGCGGCTCGTCCGGCGGTGAGGTTGCGCTGCTCATTCGCAGACTTTTCCACAAGCTCGGAATCAGCCGCGAGCGGGTGCAGTTTATACTCACCACCGCAAGTATGCCCAATCGGAATGAACAGGACATGACCGCTGTAATGAAATTTGCAAATGAGCTTACCGCTTCCGACACGGAAACCCGGTTTTGTTATCTTACGGGTGAAAGAGAGGTTATTGACGGTCGGTCGAGGTATGACATACCCGTTGAAATTCTTTTGAGCTCGGAGCCCGGCGAATTTGAGGGTAATGATGAATTAAAGCTTTCGGCGCTTTTGTCCTTTTGGCGTCAATCGGAGGGCTTTGATAACCGCATTGATTCGTTGGATGCGATCTGCCGCTGGATGTATGAAAATCTTATTTATTATCGTCCTTTTCGCGAGTTGATCAAGTATTGCCGCGGAAACGCGGTGTCGTTGGGTGAATTGTCGACAGGCATCTTTCCGCAGCTTGAACAAGAGGATGCGCTGAAAGCGGTCAGCGTTCTTTTGGCAATTGCGCCGCTTGCAAAAAATGATAAGGGCGCCGTTCTTTTTCCCGCACGTATGCATATGCTTTTCAAAGGCATTTCGGGAGTATACGCTTGCGCGAATCCTGAATGCAGCTGTTCTCATACGGACGGCACTCTCACGCTGGGTGAAATATTTTTGTCGGACGGCAATTTGACGTGTCCTAATTGCGGCAGCGCCGTATATGAGCTTTACAATGACCGCCGCTGCGGCGCGCTGTTTTTCAAGGGCTATGTTCTTGACGAAAACAATCATTCGGTGTTTCGTGAAAAAAATGTGTATCTGTGGCGTTATCCCGGGCTGCTGATGGACTCAAATATGAGAGAAATTCATCTCTTTATTCCTTCCGATGATTTTCAAATGTCTTCGGACCGGGGCAAAAACCCCATCAAGCCATGTTATCTTGACGTTAAGAGCGGATTTATCAACTTTGCGGACGATTCTTCCGCCGGAAAGATTGGAATTAGAAAGCTTTACTACTGTGACTACTCAGCAAAAGGCAGACCGCAGATTATTACATTTCAAACCTGCCCTCATTGCAGACATCGGCTTGCCGAATCTCAGCTCACGTCCTTCAGCACTCGAGGCAATCAATCTTTTTTCAATTTGATTAAGGCGCAATTCCAACTGCAGCCGGCGGTAAAGGGAAAGGAGAATAATCTCGATAGGTTCCCCAATGAAGGGCGAAAGGTGCTGCTGTTCTCCGACAGCCGTCAGCGTGCGGCAAAGCTTGCTCGAGATATGTCGGAGGCTTCGGACATTTCAGCTGCAAGGCAGTTGTTTGCCATAGCCATTAAAACAATGGAGGAACAAAGAGACGAGCAATCAATAAATTCATTATATGACTATTTTTGCCTTGCCGCCGCGCGGCATCATGTACAGATGTTTCACGGCTCGGAGCGCACAAAATTTGCCGAAGATTGTGCTTCTGCACAGAAAAATTACAGTCGATACGCAAAACATGGGAGAGACTATTCTCCGCGATTTGCTGTTGCAAATGCTCCTGTGCAGATGCAGGAGTATATCCTCCGACTGTTTGCCGGCGGATATAATACCCTGTACGATTCTGCCACAAGCTGGATTGAGCCTACAAAACAGGCGCTTTTTGATGCGATCGACGCGCTGGAGGAAAACGGGGTAATTGTCACCGAGGATGAGTTTATTGATTTCTTCAACGCATGGGTGCTGTCAATCTGCGATATGTTTACGGCTATCGGTCACACTATCGGCGATACGGTCAGATTAAAGGTCAGACCGCGCTATGGAGATTACGGGCTTTCTAAAGATTGGACGTTTTCGAGATACATTCGTAAAATTATGGGCTGGAGCAAGGAAAACGAAACGGAAGCGGCGTGGAAACGAGTATTGAAGGAAACGTTTCTCGACGCGGCGCAGCCCGACAACGGCAAGCTGTATGTGGATCTTTCCAGGGTAAAGCCGCGGTTTGATTCTGCGCATATATGGTATAAATGTGAGCAGTGCTCCGAATTGACGCCTTTCACGCTGAAGGGGCAATGTCCGAGCTGTGCTTCTCCTAACATTCACCAAATGACCGGTGATGAATACGAAGCGCTCAGCTTTTGGGAGAAGCCGATTGATGACGCGATTCAAGGTAAGCCGATTCAAGTTATTGACACAGAGGAGCATACAGCTCAGCTCTCACATAAAGACCAGCTTTATGACCTTTGGAGTCGTACCGAGCAATATGAGCTGCGCTTCCAAGACTTAATTCAAGATGGTGAAACTCCGGTGGATATTCTCAGCAGTACGACTACTATGGAAGTAGGCATTGATATCGGTTCTTTGGTTGCGGTTGGACTGAGAAACATTCCTCCGATGCGCGAAAATTATCAACAGCGTGCGGGACGTGCGGGCAGAAGAGGATCGAGCTTATCTACGATAGTCACATTCTGTGAAGATAATCCTCATGATACGCTGTATTTTCATGACCCTGTTCCCATGTTTCGCGGCGATCCGCGCAAGCCTTGGATTGATGTACAAAGCGAGAAGCTGCTGCGGCGTCATTTGGCAATGGTTATTCTGCAGGAATTTCTTGCGGAAAATCAAAAAAGCCTTGATACAATTCCTGCAGCTGTTTTCCTCACCGACCTTCTTGATGCATTCAAGCGATACCTTGCGTCTTACGATGTTGATAAGGACAAGCTTCTTTTGCCGGTTGGGGCGATATTCAATTATTCGGAATTTGAAAATGAGCTTAATAAAGCAATGGACGCTCTGAAAGAAAAATTATTGAAACATCCCGAGCTTTTCGGCGTCGGAGACGGCACCGCAGAGGGAGATGAAAAGTCGCTTCTTGACGCGCTCTACGAGGAAGGTATTATTCCGACATATTCGTTCCCAAAGAATGTTGTAAGTACATACATTCCGGATGTGAGCGGTAAAATCAAATATGAGGTTGACCGCGGGCTTGATGTGGCGATAGGCGAATATGCTCCGGGAAGGGCGATTGTTGTTGATAAACAGACCTATCAGATTGGCGGATTTTACTATCCCGGAAGCGAGCGCCGCCGCGGTCAAGCGCGGACGCCGGCACGCGCTTACACGGAAGATCCGAATTACGTGAAACAGGTTATAGTCTGTGGGAAATGCGGTTGGTTCGGTCTGATGGAAGATAATACGGAATGCTGTCCGTTTTGCGGGAATAATAATCTGACGTTCTCTCGCGAAATGATGCGCCCTTGGGGCTTTGCACCAAGAGATGCCCAATCAATATATGAAGCACAGCTGTCGGAAGAATATTCCTTTGTACAGCAGCCATTATATTCAACATTGCCGGATGGGGAAGAAATGAAGCTTGCGCCAAATTGCAGAAATATACGGATCGCTTCACGAACAAATCAGCGAATCATCATGCTGAATAAGGGCTCAAACGACAAAGGCTTCATTGTCTGCAAGGACTGCGGCGCGGCAATGCCGGGCGGCGACATTTCTGTTTTGAATGATATTAACAGACCGTATAAATCAAAATATGCTCAAAGCAGATGTCGTCATGCCGATTTCTTTAATGTTAACCTCGGCTATGACTTTATAACCGATATGTTGGTTTTGGAATTTGCACTTGACAACAAGATTATCGACAGCGATAGAAAAAACAATCCGTGGCTCGGTCGTGCGGCGCAATCCTTGGCGGAGGCATTGCGTTTGGCAGCAAGCAAAAAGCTTGACGTTGAGTTTACCGAACTTGTCACCGGTTATCGATTCAGGACGGGATGCGAATATTCCTATGTTGATATTTATCTTTATGACAGCTTATCAAGCGGCGCCGGTTATGCTGTCGGCGTGGCAGATTCCATTGCGGAGCTATTGGCTGATGTAAAGGAGTTATTGAGTTCTTGTGACTGTGAAGCTGCGTGTTCAAATTGCCTGAAGCATTACAGAAACCAACATCTGCATGGTATGCTTGACCGTTTTGCCGCGCTTCAACTGCTTGAATGGGGCGTCAACGGAACAAAAGCGGAGCCCATCGATTTTAAGGAACAGGTTAAGATGATAATGCCGTTGTCGAATATCCTCGGGAAATCCGGCTGTGAAATTACTACCGATTGCGGAATTTCGGTAAGCCGACGAAGAAACGCCAAAAAAATTGTTATTTACCCGGCAATGTGGATTGAGCCGCACGATTCGGATGCCATTTTTGTGAGTGATACTTACATGAAGTACGCCAAGCCGTATGCTGTCCAAAAGATTCTCGATAACATTTAAGGGAAGGCGGCGTGTACCAATCCGGATTATGAAAGCAAAGAAAAATAAAGCGCTGCGCTTGAAGAGATATAAGCGGACACCGGTTTTATTGTCTTCGCGTTCGGCGTCAAAGCGGCTGACATAATATGAATTTCGGGTTTTGGACGGCGGGTTGTTGCTGTTTGAAAATATTTGCGCTATAATAATATAAAAAATTGTCGGAATTATGGGAATGAATATGTCAATTCCGAAAGTGTTGATAATCTCATTTCAAAGTCGGCTAAAGATAACGGGGAGGATGGGCATGAAAATAAAATTACAACAGGTTATTGACGCTATAGAGCAAGCCGATGATAATCGGACGGGATTTTACGACTCGCAGACCGGCGAAACGGTGTGGTTGGGAGATCCGCTTGTGACAGGCGAATCCTATGACGAGTTGGAAGAGCTGCTGGAAACGTCGAGAAACCGCTTTTATCGACTTCCTACTAAGTTTGACATACACGAATACAGTATCATGGAAAATTTTGCGGATGACCTTCCGGCGGGAAGGATGCGAAACGAGCTGATTAACGCCATTCGCGGCAGGGGTGCGTTCTGCAGATTTAAAAACACAATTTATTATTACGGTATTGAGCGGCAATGGTACGATTATCGAGATGCGGCATACAGGCGGATTGCCGTCAGGTGGTGTCGGGATGAGGGATTGGAATATGAAGAGGAGCACGGAAACGATGAGTGACGGCAGACGGGAATAAGTATAAAGGGACTGTAAAAAAATCCAAAAGCACATATGCAAAAAGAAATTCCAATCAGGGATTTCTTTTTGCATATGTGCTTTTGCAGCAATAGAATATAATTAACATGAGACTTTTTTCATACTAAAATTCAATGAGATCGCTTGCCGAAAAGAGCGTGGGTGACGGAAATGCGGTGGTAGACCGCGGGCGGGGACGAGCCCCGCCCCTACAACCAGACAGCGAGAAAATTACGTAAAGATGGCTGATTTTTGATTGGGTGGCAGACCGCGGCGGGAGCAAGCCCCCGCCCTACGACCAAGATAAGCTAAAAAATCAAGCTTTTGGCTGAATATTGGCATCAGCTACGATTTTTTAGCTGCATTCGGCGGGAATTTGAATTTCACATCTTCTGCTGCCGATTTGGAAGCGGTCAAGCAGCATATTTGACACAAATATTGTTTTTGGGACTGTATCGGTGCAATGCTCTTCGATAAACGGCAAAAGCTCGCCGCCCGCATTGCCGTCAAATTGTATGCAGCGAAAATCTCCGGCGGGAACGGTTATGACGTCGGGGGAATCTTTAATTGTATCGGCAATTTCAAAGAAGAGAAAATATTTCGTTTTTTGTTCTTCATATTTTATCATTATGCCCGAGGGAAATATGGGTGAAAGACCGCGCTGCTGCGCTGAGGAAAAGAGCTTTGAATAGCGCTGCTCCACACTGCCCGCATCCGATAAATCGCCGGTATATTCTATGGTAACGATTTGCCGCGCCGCAATTTGGCGAATGTAAAATCCGTCGATATTGTTATACGCTTTTGTTTCGTCCAAATAACGCAGGAAATACTCTATTTTATTTAAGCCGCTTTCGATTTCGCGAATTTTCTTTTCGGAAGCGGCTTTGCCGTCCTCCAAAAGCCTTTGATTTTGGAGGACGCCGTTTTCGTCCACATAATTTTTCAGGTTTTTCAGCGGAATTTGCAGCGTGACGCACAAAAGAACGGTGTCAAGCTGTGCCAACTGCTCGGCGGAGTAATATCTGTACTTAGTGTCGGGATCAATGCGGGCGGGTTTTAACAGCCCTATTTTTTCATAATAGCGCAAAGAATTGATGTTCACGTTTCGCAGATGCGCAAATTCGCTGATGGTAAAAAATTTTTTCACTTTTTTCCTCCAATCCTCTTGAACCTATTATTATAACAGGGTTTAAAATTAAAAGCAACCCGCATTGCATTAAAAATTCAGAGAGAAAGGAAGCTGATTGCATGAAAAAATCAATCGGGAAGGTGAAGGGCAATGAATGAGAAAAGCATTGAAAAGGTCAATCCGCTCGGCACGGAGTCTGTCGGAAAGTTGGTGGCTGAATTTGCGGGACCGAGCGTGATTTCACTTGTTGTAAACGCGCTTTACAATATTGTCGATCAGGTTTTCATCGGACAGGGAGTGGGCTATCTCGGCAACGCCGCAACTAATGTTATTGTGTCCTTTACAATCATTTGCTCGGCGTTGGCTCTTTTGATAGGAGACGGAGCGGTGTCATACATGAGTTTGAAGTTAGGTCAGAAGGATCCGAACGGCGCCGCAAAAGGCGTGGGAAACGCGGTTGTAATGACGACAGGCATCGGAATTGTGTTATGCGTTGTGCTGCAAATTTTTCTTGAACCGCTGTGCGTTCTTTTCGGAGCGACAGAATCCGTTTTGCCGTATGCCGAGGATTACGGGCGAATTATTTGCTTCGGAGTGTTTTTTGCCGCAATAGATTCCGCAATGGCAGGGCTTATCCGTGCGGACGGAAGCCCCGGGTACAGCATGGCGGGGCTGTTGGCCGGCTGTGCGGCAAATATAATTTTAGACCCTTTGTTTATTTTCGTCTTTCAATGGGGCGTAAAGGGCGCGGCATGGGCGACGATAATCGGGCAAATTTTAAACGCGGTGATATATATCGCCTATATTTTCAGATTTAAAACCATTTCGCTGAATAGAAAAAGCTTTGTGCCCTCGTTTAAAAGAATATGCAAAATTTGCAGTCTCGGCACATCAAGCTTTATCACTCAGATTTCAATCGTGATTGTTATGGCGGTTTCCAACAACGTGATGGTCTATTATGGAGCAAAATCCGCATACGGTTCGGACATTCCGCTCGCCGCATTCGGCATTACAATGAAAGTAAATCAAATTTTGGTGGCTGTTATCATGGGAATGGCAACGGGCTCTCAGCCCATTTGGGGCTATAATTACGGAAGCAGGCAATATGACAGAGTGAAAAAAGCCTATAAAACGGTGCTCTGTGTTTCGACGATTATTTTGATTTTGGCGTTCTGCGTTTTCCAATTCGCGCCGATGAGCATTGTGGGAATATTCGGCTCGGAGTCGGGATTATACAATGAATTTGCGGTAAAATGTTTTAAAATATTTCTTTTTGCCTGCCCGCTCAACGGAGTGCAGATTGTAACGTCAATCTTCTTTCAGGCAATCGGAAAGCCGAAGCCCGCAACTGTGATGTCGCTGACAAGGCAGATTATATTCCTCATTCCGGCGACCCTCATTTTGTCATATTTGATAGGCGTTGAAGGCGCATTGTGGGCGGGTCCTACCGCGGATACTTTAGCGTTTATTCTTTCGCTCATTTTGCTGGCAGTCAATTGGGAAAGAATTTTTGCCGCAGATGAAGATGTGCTAAAAGGTTGATATTTTTACGTTGCAGGGAGGCGAAAGCATGATTAAAATACATATTTTTCACACGGGAAGCATCAGAATTGACAGGGCGGTTGCCTATAAAGAAGAAAATCCTCTCACTGTTACGGGATTTTTGAGAGGAAAGAAAAAGAAAATCGAACTTCCGGTATCGTGTTATTTAATTGAGCACCCGAAGGGGCTTGTTCTCATAGATACGGGGCTAAATCCGCTTTTTGCGGAGGAACAGCCGCGCCGTGCTTTAAATTTGAGAGAGATGACGGTAAAACCAATCTTGAGCGCGGGAGAGAGCATTGATTGCCGATTGAAAGAGATGGGCATTGAAGCAAGCGATATTGATTTTATTTTTCTGAGCCACCTTGATTTTGACCACACGGGAGGCTTGGCGGCAATGAGCACCGCAAAAAACATAATGACCTCGGAGGAGGAAATCGAGGATGCCGAGAAATATCATCTCAGATACGACAAAAACAATTGGTCGGGCGTGGAGCTGAAACCGTTTCGATACAATTGGACGGAGATTGGTCCGGCAAATAAAAGCTACGACGTTTGGGGCGACGGGAGCGTGCTTTTGATAAAAACTCCCGGTCACACACACGGAATGTTCAGTGCGGTTGTCAGTCAAGGGGATAAATTCGCGGTTTTGACATCGGATGCGGTCTATACCGTTCGGTCAAGACGGGAGAGGATAATCCCGGGCATTACGGTTGACAAAGAAGAGGCGGCAAAATCATTAAAATGGGTTTGCGATTTTGATAAGGATCGCGACTGCATATTGATTGCGGCAAACCACGACCCCGAAATCAAGCCGGGGTGCGTTGTTTTAAAATAGCGCATGGGAAATAAATAATACTCACACGCAAAAAGGGCTTATCAAAAACCCTTTTTGCAACAAAAGAATGCGCTGTTTTCACAGCGCATTCTTTGGCGTCCGCGAGGTGATTCGAACACCCGACCTACCGCTTAGGAGGCGGTCGCTCTATCCTGCTGAGCTACGCAGACGTATTTTGTTTTTTTAATCCCGTGCGTAAATAAGGCGAGCAGAATCATACAAAATGCCGATTCTGCTCGTGCGCTTTTTTAATTGTTGTTGCGCTTTTACGCTTCCTTCTTTACGATTTCCTTGCCGTCGTAATAGCCGCAAGCCTTGCATACCGTGTGGGGCTTTGTGTACTCGCCGCAATGAGAGCATTTTACCATGTTGGGAGTTACAAGTCTCCAGTTTGCTCTTCTCTGACGCTTTTTCATTTTAGAAGTTCTGTGTTTCGGAACAGCCATTTTTTACACCTCTCCGTTTTCTGATAGTTTTCTGAAAATAGCGAAACGAGGATCATATCTCGTTGTGTCGCAATTACATTCGGTTAAATTGAGATTGGCGCCGCATTTGGGACAAAGGCCGCGGCAGTCCTCCTTGCAAAGATGTGTCATGGGGAGCGCGGTTATCAAAAGAGTGTCGAGCGCGCCTGAAATGTCGAGGACAAAGCCGGAAAGCGAAAACATTTCGCTGTCAAAATCGTCCGCATTTTCGGTTACGTTTTCCTCCGTGGAATTTTGAACCGTATTTGTAATCTCACAGGCGCAGCGGTCGCACAGCGTGCGGTATTCGCCCGTGATGTTAAGATTTATTTTCAGCGCGCCGCCGATGTTTTTGATGAGGCCTGTGACGGAGAGCGGCTTTTCAAACGCGTATTCGCTGCCGAAAAACTCAAACGGATCGACTTTGTACTCCCCGCTTATTTCAAGCGAAGCTCCGTCGTAGTTGATAACGCTGCCGATGTTTATTTTCATCCCGTCCACCCCTTGTCAAAAGGACAATCTCAGCATTGACAATTGTACTACATGAGTTTTAATTTGTCAACACTTTTTTTGATAGAAGAGGCGAGAATACCGTACACGGCAACAGCATTTACTTTTTTGCAAACATGTGATACACTGTAGGCATGAAA
>JAJQCX010000016.1 GCA_021202495.1 Clostridia bacterium
TTTCTATACACTTTTTTAAAATCAATGTAATAATTGTAATCCGTAATGCTGTTGCGGAAACCCGATAGCCAAGTATTAAAGTCACGTTTTCTCATATATGACACCTCAAAATCAGATATTAGAAGTTCTTTAATTTTGCCTCTTGATTCGCCGTTGCAATTTATCATGCGAGTGGCTTCAATGCGCTTGATTGCGTATTCGGAATAAATATCGTCAAAAAAATTATCATTGGAATTTGTGTTTTTGGGGTCTGAGTTACTGAGCAAAACAAGTGCCCCTTTGTTAGAAATACGGTTTACAAATTCGGCTAATTCCTTTTGCATGTTGTCGTCAAACAAATTTTCGGTATAAGCGGTAAAGCTTGCTGTTGATGTTAAAGGTCTGTAGGGAGGATCGAGATAGACAAAAGCACTTTCGTCAATAAAATCCTCCGAATCTTTATAATCCCCGCAAATGATTTTTACGTTTTGAAGTTTTTCCGAAACAGAATAAAGATTTTTTTGATCACATATCAGAGGATTTTTGTAGTCACCCATAGGAACATTGAATAAGCCTTTTTTATTCACTCGGAAAAGTCCGTTAAAGCAGGTTTTGTTAAGAAAGATCATGATGGCTGCCTTTTTAATTTTGTTGTTTTTTGAGATTTTCAGACTGTTGAATTCATTACGAATATTGATATAATATTGTTTTCTGTCAGGTGGGTTTAGTGTGAGATATTCCGATTGATATGCAGTAAGAAGGCTTATAAGTTCGTTCACATCGTCTCGTATGACTATATATGCATTGATGAGTTCCGCGTTTGTATCACTTATATAGATTTCATCTAAATGAAACGATGAAAGTATATCAAAAAGAACAGCGCCGCCGCCGACAAAAGGTTCTGCGTATTTGGTTATAGTACAACCGTCAAATGGATAATATTTCCTTATCTCGTTTAGAAGCTGACTTTTTCCGCCGGCCCATTTTAAAAATGGCTTTACACATGATGCGCTGCTGCCTTTATTTTTTGAATGAATATCAAAGGGAGAAGAATTGAGCGTAATAAGTCGTATGTTTTCTGATGATTGTGAATGGGTAAAGCAGTTCTTGGAAGACAATATAAACACACCCCTTTGAATTCTTAATAATTATTATAGAGCATCTTGAAATTAAAAGCAACAGTTTTCTGCCCGAAAGAGACAAAATGAAATATTGAAAAGATGTACGATATCATATATAATAGGAGCAGCAAAGACAAAGGAGAAGAATGTTATGGCGATGGATGCTATTGCGGTGAGGGCGGTTGCCGCGGAAATTGACGAGGGGATTGCGGGAGGAAAAATTGAAAAGATTTATCAGCCGGAGCGCGACGAGGTTATGCTGACGATTCGGACGAAGGACGGGGCGAAAAGGCTTGTGATAAGCGCGAACAGCGCAAATCCGAGAATTTATTTGACGCAGTTTGCAAAGGAAAATCCGTCGGAGCCGCCGATGTTTTGCATGCTGATGAGAAAGCATTTGACGGGCGGGAGGATTGTGAAGGTCGGTCAGGTGGGCTTTGAGAGGATTATTGACATTGAAATTGAGGCGCGAAGCGAACTGGGCGACAATGTGACAAAGCATTTGATGTGCGAAATAATGGGCAAAAATTCAAACATTATGTTAACCGATGCGGCGGGCAAGATAACCGACGCGGTAAAGCACGTCGACATGACGGTAAGCCGCGAGAGAAATGTCTTTCCGGGGCTCACATACACTTTGCCTCCGGCGGCGGACAGGAGAAATCCGCTTGAAATGACGAGCGGAGACTTTTTGGAAGAGCTCAATGCCGCGGGTGAGGGAAAGACGATTGACAAGGCGCTTGTCGCGCGGGTCGGGGGGATAAGCCCCCTCGCGGCGCGGGAGGCGGCGTTTCGTGCAATCGGGCAGGCGGATATTAAAATGGGCGAAATGAGCGGTGAGGAAAAAGAAAAAACGGCGGAGGAATTTGAAAAAATGTTTGCCCGCGTTAGAAATGGTGATTTTTCGCCGTCTGTTATATACAAGACGGGGGAGGATCGCCCGGCGGATTTTGCGGCGATTGAGATAAAGCAGTTCGGCGGGGGCTTTGCTGTTGTGAAAAAAGCTTCCGTATGCGAGGCGATGGAGGCGTTTTACCGCGAAAGGGACGTTGCCGAAAGGATGCGCTCGCGTTCATATGCGCTGATGAAAACCGTAAACGCGCACATTGAGAGGATGAGAAAGAAGATTGTCATTTTGTCGGACACGTTGGCGGACGCCAAGGAGCGGGAAAAATACCGCGTGGCGGGAGATATTGTGACGGCGAATCTGTACAGGATGAAAAACGGGGATAAGGAGCTTCGGGCGGTTAATTTTTATGACGAGGAGCAGAGAGAAATCGTCATAAAATTGGATGAGGCGAAGTCGCCCGCGAAAAATGCGCAGATGTATTACAAAAAATACGCCAAGGCGAAAAACGCCGAGACGGAGGCGGCAAAGCAGATTGAGCAGGCGAGCGCGGAGCTTGAATACCTCGAAAGTGTGGCAAATGAGATTGAGAGGGCAAAAACGCCGTCGGAGCTTGAAGAAATAACGGGCGAGCTTGCCGCGGCGGGGCTGATAAAGAGAGCGGAAAAAGGGAAAAAGGCGGCGAAGAAACCCAAGATAAGCGCGCCTGAGGAATATGAATACATGGGCTACACAATTTATTCCGGGAAAAACAATCTGCAAAACGATTATCTGACGATGAAAACGGGGCGGGCAAACGATTTGTGGCTGCACACAAAAAATATACCCGGCTCTCACGTTTTGGTGAAATATCAGGGCGAGGCTTTTCCGAATGAGGTCATAAACGCGGCGGCGATTGCTGCGGCGACAAACAGCAAGGGCGCGGCGGCGCCGAAGGTTGACGTTGATTACTGCCCGGTGAGCCATGTGCGAAAGCCGAACGGCGCGAAGGCGGGAATGGTCATTTATGAGGGATATAACACGGCGTCAGTTGTGCCGGACGCGAAATTTTGCGCGGAGATTAGAAAATAACGGCTAAGGTGAAGCCTTTTAAAGATGTGCTCTGCTTTCGCTAAAATTCAAGTTGCGTTTTTGTAGAATATTTGTTATACTTAAAACATATATAAAACGTACAAAAGAAAGGAAATTGTGATATGCCTAATTACACCGATTCATCAACATTTTCAATGGCGTCGGGAAAAGACCATCCGTATGTAGTCCTTCAAGTTACGCTAAAGGAAAAATTCTTTGGCACAGGTTCGGGAAATCTTACTGAGCTTGAGGACGCAATAAACACACAGGCTGCAAAGGGCTACCGTTTGCACACAATCACTACAGCCAACGGCGGCAGCAAAGGTTTTGGCGGCGGAGACCGCATTCAGGCAACACTTGTATTTGAAAAGATAGGAATGCATGCTTAAAAGGTTATGTTCAATCTGAATTTGGATGCGGAAAGTAACATTTCAGCTTTGCAATGACGATGTCCCCGTGTTCAACCGTGAAACAGCTGAACTGCACAATTACTTCCCCGCTTGAGGCTATTTTTTGAAAAAAACAGTTGTTTTTTTCGGAGATATATTATATAATGAACAAAGTATAGGCAGATGGGAGAAATACGCGTATGAAGCTGTACAACACGATGACGAGGACGAAGGAGGAATTTGTGCCTATCCGCGAGGGCGAGGTTAAGATGTACTCCTGCGGGCCGACGGTATATAATTATTTCCACCTCGGGAACGCGAGGCCGTTCATCGTTTTCGACACGTTGAGAAATTATCTTGAATACAGAGGCTACAAGGTGACGTTTGTGCAAAATTTCACGGACGTTGACGACAAGCTGATAAAAAAATCGAAAGAGGAAGGCATTTCGGTCGGGGAAATCGCGGATAAATATATCGTGGAGTATTTCACCGACGCGGAAGGGCTGGGAATAAGAAAGGCGACGTACCACCCGAGAGCGACGGAAAACATAGACGCGATAATCGCGATTGTGGAAAAGCTTATCGAAAAAGGGCACGCCTACGAGGTTGACGGGGATGTATATTTCTCGGTGAAGAGCGACCCCGATTACGGCAAGCTTTCGCATAAGCCGTTGGACGACCTTATGGAGGGCGTCAGAAAAGAGCTCGAAGAGGGCAAGCGCGACGCGGCGGATTTTGCGCTGTGGAAAAAGCGCAAGGACGACGAAATAGGCTGGGAAAGTCCGTGGGGCATAGGTCGTCCGGGCTGGCACATCGAGTGCAGCGCGATGGTCAATAAATATTTGGGCGAGACGATTGACATACATTCCGGCGGCGTCGATTTGGTCTTCCCACACCACGAAAATGAGATTGCGCAGAGCGAATGCGCAAACGGAGCACCGTTCGCGCACTATTGGCTGCACAACGGATTTATCACGATTGACAACGAAAAAATGAGCAAGTCCGCCGGCAACTTCTTCACGGTGCGCGACATTGCGAAAAAATACGACTATGAGGTTATACGATTCTTCATGCTGTCGGCGCATTACAGAAGCCCGATTAATTTCTCGGACGAGCTGATGAACGCGGCAAAGACGAGCTTGGAGAGGATATATAACTGCCTTGATAATTTGGACTTTCTTCTGAAAGCCGCGCCGGAGGGCGAGGCGGATGAAAAAGTAGTGAAAGCGATGGAGGACGCGAAGGCGAAATTCATCGAGGCGATGGACGACGATTTGAACACGGCGAACGCGTTGAGCGCGATTTTTGAGGCGGTGCGCTTTGTAAACGGCGAGAGCGGCATGACGAAAGCCTCGGCACAGTGCGCGAAAGAGACAATCCTTGAAATGGGCGGTGTTCTGGGGCTTTTGAAAAAGAGCAAATCAGAGGACATCGACGAGAGGATAACGGCGCTCATCGAGGAGCGGCAAGCGGCGCGAAAGGCGAAAAACTTTAAGCGCGCCGACGAGATACGCGACGCGCTCAAGGCGGAGGGTATTGTGCTTGAAGATACGCCGCAGGGCGTGAAATGGAGAAAAGTGTGATGTTCGGAGCGGAAAAGCTTAATCCGAGAGAATATTCGCCGGTGGCGCTGGCATATATCGGCGACAGCGTGTACGACGTTTTTGTGCGCACGCGCGTCATGGAAGGCGGCGACCGCCATGTGCGCGATTTGCACCGCGACGCGATAAAGGTCGTTTCGGCGGCGGCGCAGGCAAGGAGCGTACATAACATAGAAGAAATGCTGACCGATGAAGAAAAGGGCGTTTTGATGCGCGGGAGGAATGCGAAAAGCGGCACTCCGCCGAAAAACGCCGATGTGGTTGATTACAGATGGGCAACCGGCTTTGAGACGCTGGTAGGATATTTATATCTCGACGGCAAAATCGAAAGGCTGGAAGAAATATTAAATGCGGCATATTTAAACAAGGAGGATAAACGATGAACAAGAATGAAATTGCGCTTCACGCCTATCAGGCAAGGAAAACGGCTCTCACGGGCATTTACAACGCGCAATCGGGTCATCCGGGCGGAAGCTTGTCGATATGCGACATTCTTTCCGTGCTTTACTTTGAGGTGATGAACGTTGACCCGGCAAATCCGAAGATGGAAGACCGCGACAGATTTGTGCTGTCGAAGGGGCACTGTGCGCCGGCACTGTACGCAATGCTGGCGGAAAAAGGGTATTTCCCGCGCTCTGATGTGTACACGCTTCGCCAAACGAACAGCTACATTCAGGGACATCCCGACATGAAGGGCATTCCCGGAATTGACATGTCGACCGGCTCACTCGGACAGGGCATCAGCGCGGCGAACGGAATGGCGCTTGCGGGCAAGCTTAAGGACAAGGATTACAGGGTTTATACCATTTTGGGCGACGGCGAGCTTGAGGAAGGTCAGGTTTGGGAGGCTGCAATGTTTGCAGCGCACTACAAGCTCGACAATCTTACGGCGTTTGTCGACAACAACGGCCTTCAGATTGACGGCAAGATTACCGACGTTATGAACAGCGAGCCGATTGACGAAAAGTTCAGAGCGTTCGGCTGGAACGTTATCGTTATCGACGCGCACGATTATGACGAAATTCTTGACGCGGTGAACGAGGCGAAGGAAACAAAGGGCAGACCGACGATGATTGTTGCCAAGAGCGTAAAGGGCAAGGGCGTTTCGTTTATGGAAAACAACCCCGCATGGCACGGCGCTGCGCCGAAGAAGGAAGAATTTGAAAAGGCAATCGCCGAGCTTGACGCGGTGATTTCAAACCTTAAAGCGTAAGAGGGGGAAGAAATAAATGGCTGAGAAAAGAGCTACAAGAGAAAGCTACGGCATGGCGTTGGCGGAGCTTGGCGAAAAATATGACATACTCGTTATGGACGCCGATTTGTCGAAATCGACAAAGACGGATATGTTTAAAAAGAAATTTCCCGAAAGATTTATAAATACCGGTATTGCCGAGGGCAACATGATGGCGACGGCTGCGGGTATCGCAACAACGGGAAGAGTTGTTTTTGCGTCGTCGTTTGCAATGTTTGCGGCGGGACGCGCGTTTGAGCAGATAAGAAACTCGATATGCTATCCGAACCTCAACGTGAAGATAGGTGCGACGCACGCGGGCATTTCGGTAGGCGAGGACGGTGCGAGCCACCAGTGCCTTGAGGACATTGGCATTATGAGAACGCTGCCCAACATGGTTATCATCAATCCTGCCGATCACATCGAGGCGACGGCGGCGGTTGAAGCTGCGATTTTGCACGACGGCCCGGTTTATCTGAGATTCGGACGCCTTGCGGTGGAGCAGATTTTCGACAGCGAAACATATAAGTTTGAGCTCGGCAAGGGCGTTACAATTTCCGAGGGCACGGACGCGACGATTATCGCGACGGGTCTTATGGTTCCGGAGGCAATCGAGGCGGCAAAGCTTTTGAAAAACGAAGGCATTGACGCGGGCGTTATAAACATTCACACGATAAAGCCCATCGACAAGGACATTATCGCAAAGGCTGCGGCAAAGACCGGCGCGATTGTGACTGCGGAAGAGCACAACGTTATCGGCGGATTGGGAAGCGCCGTTGCGGAGGTTCTTTGCGAAACGTGCCCCGTGCCGATGTTGAGAGTGGGCACACAGGACGTGTTCGGCAGAAGCGGCAAGCCGAAGGAGCTGCTTGAAATATACGGCTTGACGGCGGCAAATATTGCGGAAACCGTTAAAAAGGCGATTGCGCTGAAGAAATAAGATATTGTAAAATATTAAAATTGAAACGGAGCTGCTTTGGGGCGGCTCTGTTTTTTTGCAGTGTGGAGTTTGAAGTGTGGAGTGTGGAGTTGAGGAATGAATTCCGCGGAGCGGAATTTGATTTGATAGTATGACGGGCATGTCAATGCTCTGTTATTTGAACCGCAGACGTATTTTGAAATTGAATTGAACCGCCGTATGCCGAACGGCATGTACGGTGGTGTGAGAGGAGGGAGAAAATCCCTCCTACTCGATCGCTTGCGGCGCGGCCCGTACAACGCCGGTGGGGAGGGAAAAGCGCCGGGAGGGAGCGGAGGAGTGATGCATGTAGATAATAGAAAAGAATTGAATGAAAGTTTTAAAAGCACCGCTTGATTAGCGGAGCTTTTTGTGGTATGCTAATAGGTAGTTTGATAAAATAATTATTGCGGAAGGTAGAAAAGATGTTGCTTGATAAATTAAATCCGGCGCAGAGAGAGGCGGCGGAGAGGACGGAAGGACCTCTTTTGGTGCTTGCGGGCGCGGGGAGCGGAAAGACGAGGGTTTTGACCTACAGGATAGCTTATTTGATAGAAAAGGGCGTTGCGCCGTGGAACATATTGGCCATTACGTTCACGAACAAGGCCGCGAAGGAAATGGCGGAAAGGGTTGAAGCGTTGATAGGTGAGGCGGCAAACGACATGTGGGTGAAGACTTTTCACTCGGCGTGCGTGAGAATACTGCGCCGCGACATTGACAAGCTCGGCTTTGACAGAAGCTTTAATATTATAGATGCGGACGATCAGAAAAAGCTTATCAAGGAATGCTTGGCGGATTTGAGGCTTGACGACAAGGTGTTTCCGCCAAAGAGCGTCATTTCGGCGATTTCGGCGGCAAAGGATTCGCTGCTGGAGCCGGAGGAGTATCGAAAGAGCGTGGCGGGGGATTTTCGGCTTGGGAAGATTGCGGACATTTACGAGCTTTATCAGAAAAAGCTGAGGGTTGCGAACTGCCTTGATTTTGACGATTTGATAACGACGACGGTGAAGCTCTTTGAGGAGAGCCCGGAGACGCTGGAATATTATCAAAGAAAATTCCGCTATATTTTGGCGGACGAATATCAGGACACGAACAACGCGCAGAGCGTGCTTTTGATGATGCTGGCGAAAGAGCACGAAAACCTCTGCGTTGTGGGCGACGACGACCAAAGTATATATAAATTCCGCGGAGCGAACATTGAAAACATACTGAGCTTTGAAAAGGCGTTCCCGAACGCGCACGTCGTGAGGCTGGAGCAGAATTACCGCTCGACGCAGAACATTCTCGACGCGGCGAACAGCGTAATCGCGCATAACGACGGGCGCAAGGGCAAGAGGCTGTGGACGGACGCGGGAGCGGGAGAGAGGATAACGATACACCGCGAATTAAACGAGCACGAGGAAGCGGCGTACATAGCGGGCGAGATAAAAAGGCTCGTTGACGATGGATATAAATATTCGGACATTGCCGTTTTATACAGAAACAACGCCCTGACGCGAAGCGCGGAGGACGTATTTATGCGGCGAGCAATTCCATACAGGCTCCTTTCGGGCGTGCGCTTTTACGACAGAATGGAGATACGCGACATGGTGGCGTATTTGAGATTGGCGAAAAACCAAGACGACGACATAAGCTTGAAGAGAATAATAAACGTGCCGAGCAGAAAGATAGGGAAAACGACGATTGACACAATCTCGGCGATGGCGGAGCGTGAGGGGACGAGTATTCTCGTTTCGCTCAAGCGCCACAAGGACGAGATAAAGCCGAATTTGCTCGATTTTACGCTGATGATGGAAGAGATTGCGGAAAAGAAGGACGAGCTTTCGGTTGATGAGTTTGTGAATTACGTCTTTGAGAGGACGGGGTACAGAGAATATTTGGAGCACGACGAGAAGGGCGAAGAGCGGACGGAAAACGTCGGCGAGCTTATTTCGGGCGCGAAAAACTACGTTGACGGTGCGGAAGACCCGACGTTTGATGATTATATGGACAACATTGCGCTTGTGAGCGACATTGACGGATATGACGAGGAGATTGACGCGTGTGTGTTCATGACGATGCACGCGGCAAAGGGACTGGAATTTCCGGCGGTGTTTATTTTGGGCGCGGACGATGGGATTTTCCCTTCGTCAATGAGCATATATGACACATCGGAGCTTGAAGAGGAGAGGCGGCTTTGCTACGTGGCGATAACGAGGGCAAAGAAAAAGCTCTACATAACGGGCGCGTTTTCGCGCACGGTTTACGGAAAGACAGCACCTTACAAAAAGTCGCGCTTTGTTGAGGAAATTCCGGAGGCTGTTTTTGAATATTCGGAGCGTTCGCCGTATGCAAAGAGAGAGGCGGCGCATGAGGTTGAGACCGTCGGGTTTGCGCATTTGAAAATTCCCGCACCGGGGAAAACCACACTTTTGCAGAATAACAAGGCGGATTTGTCGGGCGATTTGTCGTTTAAGCCGGGAGATCGGGTGAAGCACAAAAAGTTCGGCGCGGGGCTCGTTGTGGCGGCGGAAAAGGTCGGCAACGATGTGCGCTATGAAATTGCGTTCGACAGCGTGGGAACGAAAAATCTGTTGGGGTTGTATGCGAAATTACAGAAGGAGTAATTGCGATGTACGAGGATTTTGCGCATCTTTACGATGCGCTGCAGACGGATGTGCCGTATGACAAATATGCCGAATATTACGAAGAGGCGATTGAACGCTTCGGCGGGAAAAAGGGGCTGTGCCTCGATTTGGGCTGCGGAACGGGAAGCTTGACGCTTTGCATGGAAGAGCGCGGCTTTGACATGATAGGCGTCGATTCTTCGGTTGAAATGTTAAACGCGGCGAGGGAGAAGGGCGGGAGCATTTTATACTTAAATCAGGATATGCGTTCGTTTGAGCTCTACGGGACGGTGGGGACGGTTGTTTCGTCGCTCGACTGCATGAATTATGTGACGGATTTGGACGACTTGACGAAGGTTTTCACGCTTGTGAACAATTACCTTGACCCTAAGGGACTTTTTATATTCGACATGAACTCGGAATATAAGCTGAAATATGTTTTGGGCGATAACACGTATGTGTCGGACGGGGAAGACATTTTTTACTCGTGGCAGAACAGCTTTGACGCGCGATCGCGCATATGCACGTTTTATTTGACGTTTTTTGAAAAGGCCGGCGACATGTACCGGCGGTTTGACGAGGAGCATTACGAAAGGGCGTACAGCGTGGAGGAAGTAAAGGGCGCTCTCGAAAAGGCGGGGCTTGAATTTGTGGGAGCGTTTGACGATTTGTCGTTTGACGCGGCGAACAAAGAGTCGGAAAGAATATTCTACATTGCGAGAGAGTGTATGAAATGAGCAACATTGATAAGGTTATCATAGGCGGGGGCGCGGCGGGAATGATGGCGGCGGTGAGCACGGCGAGAATGGGAAAAAGCGTTGTGCTGATTGAAAAAAACGACAGGCTCGGAAAAAAGCTCGCAATTACGGGCAAAGGACGCTGCAACGTGACAAACGACTGCACTGCGGAGGAATTTTTTGAAAATGTGCCGACGAACGCGCGGTTTTTGTACAGTGCGTTTTATTCGTTTACAAATGAGGACGTGAAGAACTTTTTTGAGGATTTGGGCGTGAGGCTCAAAACGGAGCGGGGGAAGCGAGTTTTCCCCGAAAGCGACAGGGCGGCGGACATTGTGAACGCGCTGAAAAATGAGATGAAAAGGCTCGGCGTTAAGCTCGTGCAGGATCGGGCGAAAAAGATTGACATAAGGAATGCGCGCGTATGCGGAGTTTTCGGCGAAAAAGGATATTATAAGTCCGACGCCGTGTTGATTGCGTCGGGCGGGATGAGCTACCCTAAAACGGGCTCGACGGGCGACGGGTACGAAATGGCAAAAGAGGCGGGGCACAGCGTGACGCGCCTTTACCCGAGCTTAATTCCGCTTGAAGCGGAGGGGGTGGCGCACCTTGCGGGGCTGAGTTTAAAAAATGTTTCCGTTGATGTACTTGACGGGAGAGGGAAAAGACTGTATACTGATTTCGGAGAAATGCTCTTTACGCATTTCGGCGTTTCGGGTCCTATTATTCTTTCGGCGTCGGGGTACATGCGCGGCGGTGAAGGATATAAAATAATTATCGACTTAAAGCCCGCGCTCGACGAGGCGGCGCTTGACGCGAGAATTTTGCGCGATTTTGAAAAATATAAAAACAGGGATTTTATCAACGCGCTCGGAGATCTCTTGCCGCAGAAGCTGATAGGCGAGGTAATAAGGCGCGCGGGAATTGACGAGAGAAAAAAGGTAAATTCTCTGACACGCGAGGAGCGGCGGAAGCTGCGCGAGACGATAAAGGGCTTTGAGGTTAAAATAACCGGCACAAGACCGATTGACGAGGCGATTGTGACGTCGGGCGGCGTTGAGGTGAAGGAAATAAACGCCTCTACGATGGAAAGCAAGCTGATTAAGGGCTTGTATTTTGCGGGCGAGGTTATCGACTGCGACGCATATACGGGCGGATTTAATTTGCAAATTGCGTTTTCAACGGGGCATTTGGCGGGAGTAAATATGTAGGGGGATAAAAATATGCAGGTTGCGATAGACGGCCCCGCAGGGGCGGGGAAGAGCACAATTTCGCGCGCCGTGGCAAAGGAACTCGGATTTTTATACATCGACACGGGCGCGGTGTACCGCGCGATTGGCTACAAGGCGGGAAGGCTCGGAATTGCCGACGAGGACGAAATTGTGCGCATGACGCAAAAAACGGAGCTTACAATTGAGCTTCAAGGCGGCGATCAGCATATTTTGCTTGACGGCGAGGACGTGACGGACAGGATAAGAACGCCGGAGGTTTCGATGGCGGCGTCGCGCGTTTCGGCGATTGCGGGCGTGAGAAGCGCGCTTGTTGAGCTGCAGCGGCGCATTGCGGGGAAAAGCAATGTTATCATGGACGGGCGCGACATCGGGACGGTCGTCTTGAAGGATGCGGAGGTAAAGATTTTTTTGACCGCGTCGTGCGAGGTGAGAGCGAAGAGGCGTTTTGATGAAATGCTCGAAAAGGGGCAGGATGCCGATTTTGAAAGCGTCTTAAAGGACATGCAAGAGCGCGATTACAACGACAGTCACCGCGCGGCGTCGCCGCTCAAGAAGGCGGAGGACGCAATCTTGTGCGACACGACGGACAAAACGCTTGAGGAAAGCGTAAAAATGCTGAAAGATTATATTGAAAGAGAGTTTGAGAAGTATGTTTGCTAAAGCGGCGGCGCTGCTGATGAGAGGGATTTTGCACATTTTGTACTTTATGCGTGTGGAGGGAAATAAAAAAGTGCCCAAAGAGGGCGGATTGTATCTTTGCTCAAATCATTCGAGCTATTGGGACCCGGTTATTTTGGGCGCGACGTGCAGGCGCGAGACAAAATTCATGGCAAAAGAGGAGTTATTTAAAAAACCGCTTTTCGGCGCGCTGATAAGGGCGCTGGGGGCTTATCCGATAAAGCGCGGAGGAGCGAGCGAGGTAAACGCGGTGCGCACGGCGATGAAAATAACGCGCGAGGGCGGCGCGACGGTGATATTTCCGGAAGGGCGCAGAGTGCTTGACCCTTCAAAGCGCCCGGAGGTTAAAAACGGCATTATAAAGCTTGCGATACAGACAAAATGCCCCATTCAGCCGGTGGGAATAAACGAAAAGTTCAGGCTTTTCGGCGGGCTCAAGGTTGTGTACGGCGAGCCGATATATTACGAGGGATATTACGGTACGAAGCCTTCGGATGAGGAATTGGACAGGCTCGCAAAAGAACTGATGGACGAAATATATAAATTGGGCGGACTGGAATAGTAAGTAGTGGGCAGTGGACAGTGAGGGAAATTGAGATGACGAAGGTTAGGATTGCGAAGAGCGCGGGGTTTTGCTTTGGGGTGTCGCGCGCGCTTGAGATGACGGAAAAGGGAATTGAAGAGGGAAAGAGCATTGCGACGTTCGGTCCGATTATACATAACGGGCAGGTTGTGAAAGCGCTGGAAGAAAAGGGCGTGAGGATAATCGAAAGCGTCGGCGAGGCTGAGAAAAACGACACCGTGGTGATAAGAAGTCACGGTGTGCCCAAAGCGGTGGAGGATGAATTTAAGGAGAGCGGGATTGAATATATCGACGCGACGTGTCCGTTTGTGAAAAAAATTCACCGAATTGTATCCGAAAATTACGCTTTGGGAAAAACTATTGTCATAACGGGCGACGCAAACCACCCCGAGGTGCAGGGGATAAACGGACGCTGCGGAGGAAAAGCTGTCATTTTTTCGTCCGAAAAAGACGTTGATTGCTCAATTTTGGCAGGAAAAGACATTTGTGTGGTCTCTCAGACCACTTTTGAGAGAATTTTGTGGGAAAAAATCATAAAAATTATAAAAAACACTTGCAAAGAGGCAGTGTTTTTTGATACAATATGTAATGCAACCGATGAGCGTCAAAAAAGCGCCGCGAGCCTTGCGGCGGAAAGTGATTTATTCATTGTCATCGGCGGCAAAAACAGTTCCAACACGCAGAAGCTTTATAAAATAGCAAGTGAGATATGCGACAGGACAATTTGGGTCGAAGGTGCGTGGGAGCTGCCCGAGGACGTTTACCGTCCGGGGGAACGGGTTGGCATAACCGCCGGCGCCTCAACGCCGGATTGGATAATAAAGGAGGTTTTTAAAACCATGGTTGTTGCAGAAAATTTAAATTCAGGAAATGGAGAGCTGACGTTCGCAGAGGCATTTGAGGATTCCCTCGTAACTTTAAATACAGGACAGGTAGTTACAGGTACAGTCATGAAAATTACGCCTACGGAAGTATACGTAAATCTTGGCTTCAAGGCAGACGGCATAATTCCGGCGGACGAGCTTTCAGACGATCCGGACGTTAAGCCGGAGGACGTTGTTAAGGTGGGCGAGGAACTTGAGGTGTTCGTCGTTCGCGTAAACGACGCGGAGGGCTATGTGAAGCTCTCAAAGAAGAAGATTGACGCGGTTAAGGGCTGGGAGAAGGTTGAAAGCGCTGCGGAGACGCAGGAGGTTCTCTCGGGCAAGGTTATTGAGACCGTAAACCGCGGTATCATCGTTTCGGTTTGCGGAACGAGAGTGTTCGTGCCGGCGTCTCTCGCGTCGGAGCGCTTCACAGCGGATCTTACTCCCCTTGTAGGAAAGATCGTTTCGCTGCGCATTACGAACATCAAGGAGGACAGACGCGGAAAGAGAGCAATCGGCTCGATAAAGAGCGTTCTTCTTGAAGAAAAGGCAAAGAAGGCGGAGGCATTTTGGGCAGACGTTGAAAAGGGCAAGCATTATGAGGGCGTTGTTAAGACAATTACGTCCTTCGGAGCGTTTGTTGATATCGGCGGCGTTGACGGACTTGTTCATATTTCCGAGCTTTCGTGGACAAGAGTTAAAGATCCTTCGGAGGTTGTAAGCGTTGGCGACGTTATCGACGTTTATATCATCGAGGCTAACCAAGAGACGGGCAAGATTTCGCTCGGCTACAAGAAGGCTGAGGACAACCCGTGGTTTATCGCGCAGCACACGATGGCTGTCGGCGACGTAAGAAAGGTTAAGGTCGTAAGACTTCTTCCCTTTGGCGCGTTTGTTGAGATTATCCCCGGCGTTGAGGGTCTTATCCATGTTTCGCAGATTGCAGACAGACGCATCGGCAAGCCCGCGGACGTTCTCAGCGTAGGTCAAGAGGTTGAGGCAAAGATTGTTGACGCTGACTGGGAAGCAAAGAAGATCGGTCTTTCGATAAGAGCGCTCATCGTGGCGCAGGAAGCTGAGGCTCCGGTTGAGGAAGCCGCTCCCGTAGAGGAAGCTGCCGAAGAAGCTGCTGCGGAAGCTCCGACAGAGGAATAATTTGAATTAAAAAATATGACCGAGCTGCGTTTTACAGTTCGGTCTGTTTTTTTCGGAGAGAGGATAGATATGGCTGTGGTTTTGAGATGGGTGTTATTGATATTCGGCGGAGCGCTGGTGATTGACGGCGCTGTTATGGCAGTGGTGTCGAATTTTAACGCGGGCGTTATTTTGACCGTTGTTGCGGGGCTGTTTTTTCTGTTGTGGGGGATATTTTATAAAAAAATCAAGGAGAGAACGCGGAGCGGAACAGGGAAGGCAATTAAAATCGCGGTTGTCGTCTGCATTTTGATTGTCTCGGCGTTTATCGCGTTTTTGGCTTGCTATGGGCAGTGCGACAATGCGGATTACAACGAGGACGCGGTGATTGTGCTCGGCGCGGGAGTGCGCGGGGAGACGGTGTCGGGAGTTTTGCGCGAGAGGCTGGAGACGGCGCTGGAATATTACGAAAAGAACAGCGATGCGGTGATAGTGGTGACGGGCGCACAGGGCTATCAGGAGAGCGTGAGCGAAAGCTATGCAATGAAAAAATACCTCACGGAGCGAGGTGTTCCGGAGGCAAAAATAATTGAAGAGGATAAAGCGCACAACACGAAGGAGAATATTGCTAATTCAATGGCGATATCAGACGCATATTTTGACGGGGAGATAAGGGTTGCTATAATAACAAATGAATTTCACATTTTCCGCGCTGTCTGCATTGCAAAAGACGCGGGAATTGAGAACGTGAGCCATGTCCACGCAGGTACGGCATGGTATAACCTTGCGCCGTGCTATTTGCGGGAATGCGCCGCGTTGGTGAAGTATTTTTTGACGAGATAATACTTAAAAAATGAAAAAATATGTCGTATAATGGATTTTGCCGAAGCAATTCGGCGGCAGTTCGGGTTAGACACTTCGTGGACGGCTCGCCCCCAAACCCCATTACATAATGGAAGGGGGTGTTGCGTAAAGCATAGAGAGATTGAACCCAATGCGTTTTAAGCCGTCCACGGCTCCGCCTCTCTGCGTTAACGCCGCTTAATATGCGAAAAGCATTATTTGCGCGACGTTGCCTTGACAGGCGAAGCCGTGAACGGCTTAAAGTCCGAAGGAGTTTTTAGTGGCAGAGCTTTCGCC
>JAJQCX010000032.1 GCA_021202495.1 Clostridia bacterium
ATTTAAGGGAGAGGTTAAATTTAAAGTTCAGAGGACGATGTTAAATTGAAAATATTGATTGTTGATGATGAAAAGCTGCTCGTTAAAGGAATTAAGTTCAATTTGGAGCAGGACGGATATAGCGTGGAATCGGCTTACGACGGGGAGGAAGCACTGAAAATGGCACGGGATAAGAGCATTTCGCTGATTGTGCTCGACTTGATGCTGCCGAAAATTGACGGGCTGACGGTGTGCCAAAAGGTGAGAGAATTTTCGTCGGTGCCGATAATAATGCTGACGGCGAAGGCAGAGGACATGGATAAAATTTTGGGGCTCGATTACGGCGCAGACGACTACATGACAAAGCCGTTCAACATTTTGGAGCTGAAAGCCAGGATAAAGGCTATTTTGCGCAGAAGCGCGCAGGAGGGCGGAGATAAGAGCGA
The DNA here is from genome assembly GCA_021202495.1 of Clostridia bacterium. Classification (GTDB taxonomy): domain Bacteria; phylum Bacillota; class Clostridia; order UMGS1883; family UMGS1883; genus JAJQCX01. The sequence goes on from JAJQCX010000032.1 coordinate 426, forward strand.
ATATTCTTCGGGAAATATTGAACTCAATTACAATCTGCGGCGCGTAAAGATTGGCGATAGGCAGATTGAGCTCACGGCAAAGGAATTTGGCCTTTGCGAGCTTTTTGCGACAAATCCCGGCAAGGTTTATTCGCGCGAAAATTTGCTTGACATTATTTGGGGCTATGATTATCCGGGCGACGTGAGGACGGTGGACGTACACGTAAGAAGATTGAGAGAAAAGATTGAGCCCGACCCGGCAAACCCGAAGTATATTCTGACAAAGTGGGGGGTAGGCTATTATTTTAAAGAAAATTGAGCATTTTTTCTCGACGATAAGATGTCAGATGGTCATAACGTATCTTTTGATTATCGCAATGACCGCGACGATGATAATTTGGTATACGACACATTCTATGTCGGATTATCTCATTTCACAGAAAAAAAGAGACGTTCTGACGCAGGCAAACGTCATTTCGGGCTATGTTTCGCAGTATCAGGATTTGAACACGCAGACAATATCATACCTTTTGCAGCAGCAGCAGATTTCGTCAAGCTCACGCGTTATCATGGTGAACGCGGACGCGGAGATAATTTACGATTCCATGTCGGAAAGCTCTCTTGCGGGCAAGGTAATGCTAAAGCAGCTTGTGCTTGACGCGCTTTCGGGAAATAATGCAACACAGTCGGAATATTCCGACGAGGGCGAACTTATCGTGAGCGCGGCGGTGCCGATAACGCTTGAAAAAAGCGTGACCGGCGCGATACTTTTACAGTCGAGCGCGGCAAGCATAAATGAATACACTTCAAAAATGACAAAGACAATCATTTCGCTTGCGATTTTGGTTGCGGTTTTGAGTGCGGCGCTGGCGCTGTTTCTTTCGGGCGTCATAACAAAGCCGATAACGCGCCTGACGCGGTCGGTTGTGCTGATGTCGGAAAACGACACCGAGGAAAAGCTGGAGCTGTCGCACGGCGGCGAGATAGGCGATTTGGTGGAATCCTTCAATAAATTGATAGACAAATTGCAGCTGCAGGAGCAAAAGAGGCAGGAATTTGTTTCAAATGCTTCTCATGAGCTCAAAACGCCGCTGAGCTCAATAAAGCTTATCTCGGATTCGCTCATTCAAAACCCCGACACGCCGAGGGAAACGGAGCTTGAGTTTTTAAACGACATGAACGTTCAGGTGGATAGGCTTTCGCGCATTATAGATAAGCTTTTGACCTTGACGCGCATGGACGATTCCGCTGCGGTGAGCCGCATGGAATTTACGGTGATGGACATATCGGAGCTCACGGAAAACGTGGTTAAGGCGCTGCGTCCGCTTGCGGAGTCGAAAAACATTAAGCTCACTTATGATGCGGACATAGGCGTTTTTTCGCGAATTGAAAAGGACAGGCTGTGGGAGGCAATTTACAACGTGCTTGACAACAGCATTAAATATACCCCCGAGGGCGGAAGCGTGAAAATGACGGTGGAGCGCGACGAAAAGTGCGCCGTAATAACCGTGGCGGATACCGGCATAGGCATGGCGACGAGCGAAATATATAAAATATTCGACCGTTTTTACAGAGTTGACAAGGCGCGCTCGCGCGAAACGGGCGGCACGGGGCTCGGGCTTTCGATTGCGATGACGGCGGTGGAACTGCACGGCGGAAACATTCAGGTGGAAAGCCGCGAGGGTGCAGGCAGCAGATTTAAGATAACAATACCAATTACGTTAAAGTAATGAGATTATGTGAGGGGGAATTTCTGTGAAAAAGATAACGGCAATCCTTTTATCATTGGCGCTTCTTTTTTCAATGGCGGGCTGCTTTGGAAAAAGCGGCTCGGATGTGACGATTAACGTCTATTTTAAGGATGCAGAGGCGAACGCGCTTTCGGCGGAGAAGGTAGACTATGACGGAGAGACGAGCGTTGTGGCTATGGCAACCTTTGCGATGGAGAAAATTGTTGAGGGACCTTCAAGTGCGGGGAGCGAAGCCGTGCTGCCGGAGGGCACGCGGTTTAATTCAATCTCAATTCAAAATAATACGGTGACGGTCGATTTTTCCGAGGAATTTACAAACTGCGAGGGAATAGCCGAGCTTTTGGCGCGATTCAGCGTGGTGAGCACGCTGTGCGACATTCCGGGAATTGACAGCGTGCTGATAACGATTGAAGGAAAATCGCTCATATCAAACGCGACGGGCGAGGAAATAGGCGTTTTGAGTAAGAGCGACATTGTGTACGAAACGGACGAAAGCGATCCCAACAAGTCGGCTGAAACAACGGCGATAAAGCTGTATTTTGCGAACAGCGATGCAACGGCGTTAAAATGCGAAGAGCGCCGCGTTGAAACACAAAGCTCCATTTCGATGGAAAAGACGATAATGACCGAGCTTTTGAAGGGACCGTCGTCAAGCGAGCTTATGTCGCTCATTCCGTCGGAAACAAAGCTTTTGAGCATTGAAACGAATAACGGTGTGTGCTTTGTGAATTTGTCGTCGGACTTTGTGACGAAGTTTACGGGCGGAACAAACACGGGGCTTTTGATTGTGTATTCCATTGTCAATTCGCTCACGGAGCTTGACGGCGTTGAAAGCGTGCAGATTTTGATTGAGGGCGAAACGGGCGCGGAGTTCGGAGACTTTGTGTTTGACGAGCCGATTGTGAAAAACGAAAATATTGTGAAGAATGACTGAAACGGGGATTTTTAATGAGTAAATTTGACGCGGTGCTTTTCGATTTTGACGGGACTGTGGCGGACACGTCGCCGGGGATAAAGAGTACGCTGCTTTACGTGTTTGAAAAAAACAACATGGAAAGGCTCGACAGCGGGCAGATGGATAAATTCATCGGTCCGCCGTTAACCGACAGCTTTATGAATTACTGTGGGAAAAGCTATGATGAGGCTTTGCGCCTGCAGGGCGATTTCAGGGCGCGTTATCGGGTTGAGGGAGTGAATATGTTTGAAATTTACCCCGGATTTGAGGACGCGCTGAAGGTTTTAAAGAAAAAGGGCGTTGTGATTGCGATTGCGACGAGCAAGCCCGAGACGATGGCGGTACATATTTTAAAAAAGGCGGGGCTTTACGGCTATTTTGACGTAATACTGGGCGCGACGGTTGACGAAAGTCTGACGAGAAAAGACGATATAATGCGGATTGTGCTTGAAAATCCGATGATAAAAGGGAAGAGTGCGGTTATGGTCGGAGATACGAAGCTTGACATAATGGGCGCGCACAAAAACGGAATTGCGGCATTGTGGGTAAAATACGGCTTCGGGATAAAAAAAGAGGCGGAGGAGCAGCGCCCGGAATATACGGCGGAAAATGTGGAGGAAATGATAAGATTTTTTGAAGATATGTAGGGGTAGAAGGCATGAATTTACTGACTGCGGCGGGTGTGTCCAAATCCTTCGGGGAGAGGGATTTATTTAAGGATATCAGCTTTAATATTGACGAAAATTCAAAGGTGGGGCTCATCGGAGCGAACGGAGTGGGAAAAACCACTCTTTTTCGCGTTATTCAAGGGGAAGAGGATTATGGCGGAAGCTTGGTGCGCCATTCATCGTTAAAGGTAGGCTACATGGAGCAAATCCCGCCGGAGGACGATAAGACCGACGCATACGGCTACGTTTCGGAGATTTTCGCGGAGCTTTTTGACGATGAAAAAAAGCTTGAAGAGATAGCCCGCGCGATAGAACGCGGGGAGGGCGACACGGAAAGTCTGATAAACGCACAGGAAAAATTAAATAACGAATACATCGACAAAGGCGGGCTTGTGTTCCGTTCAAAATGCCGCTCGATGCTTTTGGGGCTGGGTTTTTCGGAAAAGGAGCTGACAAATAAGCTCTCCGAGCTTTCGGGAGGGCAGAGAACGAGGCTGTCGCTCGCGAGAGTGCTGCTGTCAAACGCGAATTTGCTGCTGTTGGACGAGCCGACGAACCATCTTGACATAGAGTCGCTGTCGTTTTTGGAAGGCTTTTTGCGGGAATATTCCGGCTCGTTCATCGTCATAAGCCACGACAGATATTTTTTGGACAGAGTGACTAACAGAACCTTTGAGATTGAGCATGAAAAATTGATGCAGTACAGCGGAAATTACAGCGTTTTCGCGCAGAAAAAGAAAGAGGTGCGCGAGGCGGCGAAGAGAAAATACGACAATACAATGAAGGAGATAAACCGCCTTGAAGGGATGATTGAGCAGCAGCGCCGCTGGAATCGCGAAAAAAACATAAAGACCGCCGAGAGCAAGCAAAAGGTTTTGGATAAGCTTGAAAAGGGGCTTGAAAAGCCCGAAAGCGACAGCGCAAGGATGCGGTTTGGCTTTAAAAGCATGACGGAGAGCGGCAACGACGTTTTGATGATACAAAACCTTAAAAAGAGCTACGGCGAAAAAAAGCTCTTTGAAAATGCGGATTTTACCATCTATAAGGGCGAAAGGGTGTTCGTGTTGGGCCCGAACGGATGCGGGAAATCGACGTTTTACAAGATAATAAAGGGCGACGAGAGAGCGGACGGAGGAATGGTGCGTTTTGGAACAAATGTGGAGTGTGCCTATTACGACCAGACGAGAGCGGACATTGCGGGCGGAAAGACCATTCTTGACGAGGTGTGGGATCGCTATCCGAAGATGACGCTGACCGAAGTTAGGAGCGCGCTTGCGGCGTTTTTGTTCACGGGCGACGACGTTTTTAAGGAGACCGATTATCTTTCCGGCGGCGAAAACGCGAGGCGAGCGCGTTAGCGCCTCCTGCAAAATGGCTCGATTTTCATTTTGCTTGACGAGCCGACGAACCATCTTGACCTCATTTCGCGCGAGGCGCTTGAGGACGCTTTGAGCGAATTTAACGGAACGGTTTTTGTGATAAGCCATGACAGATATTTGATAAACAAGCTTGCTGACAAGCTGCTCGTGTTTGAGGACGGCACGATAAGAGAATATAAATGCTCGTATGACGATTATCTCGCGCGGAAGGAAAGCGCGGGTGAGACGAAAAAAGAAATTTCGTCCTCAAAGGCGGAAAAGATAAACGATTACAAGGCACAGAAGGAAACGGAGCGCGCAAAGAGAATGAGAGCGAGCCGTCTTGCGCGTCTTGAAGAAAAGATAGAAGCGACGGAGAGCGAAATCGCCGCCGTGACGGATGAAATAAACGGCTGCGGCAGCGATTATGTGAAGCTGCTCGAGCTAAACGAGCGGCTTGACGGCTTAAACACGGAGCTTGACAGCCTCATGGAGGAATGGGAAAAGCTCGAAAGCGGTGATTGACGATGCCGAAAATAGGCTTTATTGAGGGAAGAGGCGAATCATATAAGGCGACAAAAATTATACTGTGGCTGATTGATGCGTTAAATGCGAGGTTTCGCTCGCAAATTGAGATTTGCCCGGTATGCGGGCAGTTCGATTCGGTTTACGGCGTGCCCTCCTGCAAAGAGGCGTGTGAAATTCTCAAAAAGTGCGGCGCGGTTTTTGCGGGTGATTTTATAAAATATCCGCGCAAGGGCGACGGCGAGCTTTGCAAATTGCTGCTCGGTCTTTTGGAGGACTGCAAAATTTTGCGCATAAAGGGCATTGACAAATACGCGGGAGTTGACGTGAAAATTCTTTCATATTTTGATGGCGGAGCGTACACTCACGCAAGGCGCGACGAAAACGGGTGCGTAGACGAGCGGCTTTGCTCGGAATTTGCGGCGAAAAGCTTTGTGCGCGCTCTTTCAAAGGCGTGCGAAACGCGAAAAAGACGGCTTTTGGCGGTGAAGGACGGGGAAAACGAATATCTTTTCGATATGTTTTACGAGCATTTTAAAGCGTTTGCTTTGCCGAGGGACAATTTCGCGCTTGACCGCATGAGCACATCGGAGCTTTTTGAAGCGGCGTTGACCGACCCGAGGCAATTTGACATGATTTTTGCCTCGAAAACGACGGCGGAGGCGCTGCACGGAGTTTATCGTCATGTTTTGGGAGATGAATTTTGTTCCTATTATAAGTACGGACGCGGGAAGAGCTTTTATTTTGTGCGGGATTTGTCGATTACATCGCACCTTGCGGCGTTAGAGGATATGCTGAGAGACGAATTCGGAATGAAAAAAGAAGCGTATTGCCTCGCGAGAGCGGCGGAAACGGCGAGAGAAAAGGGGTGCGCCGAGCGCGATGCGGAGCGCTTTGCCGAAGAAATGATTTCCGCGATGGGCGAGAAATTGAGAAAACGCTTCTAAGTACATATAAAGGCGATAAATTGAAAATTGAAATTCGGAAAAATGGCGCGGGAAATTGCCTTCCGCGTCTTTTTTGATGCGGCAAATCGGCGTAAGAGGGGCGTTTTGAGCGGCGGGAAAGAGAGGGTCAAGTTGTTGTCATAAAGAAAAAGTTGGGCAATATATATGAAATATCTATCAAAATGTACAAGCAAGGGGGCAAAAATTAAGCAAATATTACAAAGTTATAACAAAAGTGCGAAAAAAGTGTTGACAAAGGGGTGAGAAGTAAGTATAATACGAGATAAGTCAGAGTCAACCAAAAGGCGAAGTGTGTAAACACCGAGCCGGGGAGATAAATTAAGATATATCCTTCTCCCAAAATCAAGGCGACCGCAGGGCAAATTTTTCGCGGGAGCCGGAAATGAGGTTAGATTTATGAAAGGAATTATGAAAAAAGGTACCGTGGCAAAAAAACGATTTTGCGCGGTCGTACTGTTCGCGATGCTGCTGACAGATCTTTTCAGCGGCGCGACGATGAAGGAATCCGCAACCGTGATTGTTCGTTACAACGGGGAGGAAACCGTTTATGAAACATATGCCAAAACAGCGGGCGATTTTACGGCTATTGAGGAAATCGCGATCAAGGATAACGATAAAGTGAGCTTTGACGATGACACCGAGATAATCGACGGTATGCTTTTGGAGATTGACACGGCAAAGTATGTGACGGTGTATGACAACGGAGAGTCATACGGGGCGATAACGTATGCGTATGTTGTGGAGGATGTGCTCGTCGATTTTGAAAGACCGCTTGACGATGCGGACAAAGTGTTCCCGAAAAGGGGCACGGCTGTCTATGACGGAATGGAGATAACAGTTTCCCGCGCGGCGTGCGTATATTTCACAAACGACGGTGTTTCGGACAGCTATTATACTTATCAAAGAACCGTGGGCAGCTTTTTGACTGAGGTCGGCGTTTCAGTTGATTCGCAGACAATTGTTTCGCCGAGCGAGGACACTCTTATCACAAGCGGTATGCAAATTACCGTTACGACGGTAAAACCGGCGTCGGCGTCGGGCTCTCAGATAAGCTTTGACATTGATTTGTCAAACGCGAGAGTGATAACCTGCGAGGCGACGGCGTACACATCATCCGAAGATGAAACATGGCCCTATTCGAGCGGAATAACGGCAACCGGTGTGCCGTTTCAGGTTGGCGTTGTGGCGGTTGACCCCGACGTTATACCGCTGAAATCGAAGCTATATATTGAAACCGAGGACGGAAGCTACGTCTACGGATACTGCGTCGCGGATGATACGGGCGGCGCGATAAAGGGAAATAAGGTTGACTTGGCAATGAACACAAAGGAAGAATGCTTTGACTTTGGAAGAAGAACCGTTAAGGTATATATTCTTTCTTAAAATTTAAAAATTTAATATTGAACGAACGCCGCCGCGGAGGATTGAAAAATCTTTCGCGGCGGTTTTTTATGTGCGAAAACAAGAAAAAAGCAATATTTTTTTCGAGTTGTTTATGATAGAATGTTGGTATGTTGAAATTTGATGAAATGTTTGCCGAAAAGGACGCGGGTATTGAAAAGTGCGGTGGTAGACCGCGGGCGGGGACGAGCCCCGCCCCTACAACGTAGATAGCGAGAAAATCGCATAATGTGGGCTGATTTTTAGTTGGGTGGCAGACCGCGGCGGGGGATAAACCCCCGCCCGTAGACCCGCGACAGCGAAAAATCAGTCTTTTGGGGTGAATAACGGTATTATATCGGAAGAAGGGCGGAGGAGATATGAGGGAGCGCACGGATATGACGGGGCTCAGGCGGGAGCAAGTGATTGAAAGCCGGAAAAAATACGGCGGAAACGAGGATGAGCAGAGAAACGGAATTTCGGTCGGGGATTGTGTGCGCAGAGCGTTTGTCAATCCCTTTTCCGTAATTCTGTTTGTGCTGGCGGTTATTTCGCTTATCACAAGCTTTTTGCGTCGTGAAGGGTACGGACAGGGTTTTTCGTCGGTTATTATCATGGCAGTTATGCTGCTTTTGAGCGGCGTTGTGCGGCTTTCGCGCGAGCTTAAGGCAAAGCGCGTTGCGGATAGATTGAGTAAGCTTACCGAAGCAACCGTTTCGGTTTGCAGAGACGGCATTTGGCAGGAGATACCATCCAAAGATTTGGTTGTCGGTGATTTGGTTTGCATGGAGGCGGGAGAGAGAGTTCCGGCTGACATTGAGCTCGTTGACGCGGAGAATTTATTTGTATCGCAATCGGTGATAACGGGCGAAAGCGGAAGCTTTGAAAAAAAGGCGCAGATGCCCGAAAAAAGGTCGAAGAAGGTCGGAGATTACACGAATGTTCTTTTTCAGGGCACGACAATTACCGGAGGCTGTGGGTTGGGATTTGTTAAAGCTGTCGGGGCGAGCACGGTTTACGGCGGGCTGAACGTTGAGCGAGACGGGCAAAGAAGGGAGTTTGACCGCGGTTCAGCCTCGATTGCGCGGGTGCTAATTAAATTCATGGCGGTTTTGACGCCGATTGTTTTTATTGCCTGCGGAATCACAAAGGGGAATTGGGTTGAGGCATTCTTGTTCGCGCTGTCGGTGGCGGTCGGATTGACGCCCGAAATGCTGCCGATGGTGGTAAACGCGTGTCTTGTGAAGGGCAGCTTTGAGATGAGCCGCAAGAGAACGGTTGTAAAAAACATCGACGCCATGCAGGTTTTGGGCGAAACGGACGTGCTGTGCGTTGACAAAACGGGGACGCTGACAGAGGATACAATAACGCTGGAATATTACATGGACGTTTTGGGCAACGAAAGTCAAAAAGTGCTTGATTACGCGTTTTTAAACAGCTTCTATCACAGCGGGGTTGACAATCACATTGATGAGGCGGTTTTAAAATGCGGCGATATGCCAAAATTAAAAAAGCATTTTGAGGAGCTTTTGCGCGGAAACGCTCTTTTGGGCGAGCAGCCGTTTGACTATGAGCACAAATATGTCGGCGTGCTGCTTAAAGGCGGTGAGGGAAACATTCATATTATAAAAGGCAGCGTGGAAAACGTGGTGTCAAAATGCTGCTTTGTCGAATATCGCGGAAAAGCGGAGCCGATTACGGAGGACATAAACGAGAGCGTTCACGCGGTTGTGGACGATTTGACGGAGGACGGAATGAAAGTCGTTGCCGTCGCGTATAAAAGCACGGAGGCGGAAACGCTTGGCGAAGATGCAAGCGATTTTACGCTTTTGGGTTACCTTGCGTTTTTTGACGCGCCGAAAAAAAGCGCGGCGGAGGCGATTGAGCGCTTAAAAAAGCTGAAGGTTGACGTTCGCGTGCTGACGGGAGACGATGTGAATACAACTGTCTCCATATGCTCGCGGCTTGGGATTGAAACGGAATTTGTTATGACGGGGGCGGAGATGGAAAAAACGGACGAAAACGAGCTGCCGCTGATCATTGAAAAAACGAAGGTTTTTGCCGAGCTGACGCCGAGGCAAAAGGCGGAGATAATCGAGATTTTGCAGAAAAACGGGCATTGTGTGGGATTTATGGGCGACGGAATGAACGATTTGCCGGCGGAGATGAAGGCGAATGTGGCAATTTCGGTCGATACCGCCGCGGACGCGGTGAAGGAATGTGCGGACATAATTTTGCTTGAAAAGGATTTGAACGTGTTAGAGAACGGCATAATCGAGGGGCGCAGGGCGTTCGCGAACATGACAAAGTATATTAAGATTACGGCGTCGTCCAATTTCGGCAACATATGCGCGGTGGTTGCGGCAAGCATATTTTTGCCGTTTTTACCTATGACGTCGCTGCAGTTACTGCTTTTGAATTTATTGTACGACATTTTGTGCTTAATTCTTCCGTGGGACAATGTGGATTTGGAGCAGCTTGAAAAGCCGATAAGCCGGAACGGGAAAAACCTGGGGCGCTTTATGCTGCGATTTGGACCGATAAGCTCCGTCTTTGACATGTTGACATTTGCGTTTTTGTTTTTCGTGCTGTGTCCCAAAGTTTGCGGAGGCGGATTTTCGCAGTTGGGGGATGCGGCGCAGCTTAAATTTATAACTCTCTTTCACACGGGATGGTTTTTGGAGTCAATGTGGACGCAGGTCATGATTTTGCATCTTTTGCGCACTCCGAAAATTCCGTTTGCGCAAAGCAGACCTTCGCACCCGGTCTTTTGGGTGACGATTGCGGGCATTTTGCTCTTTCCGGTCTTTACGGTTACGCCGATAGGTCATTTTATGGGCTTGACGGCGCTTCCTGTGCGGTATTATCTGTTTCTCGTCTGCGATGTTATGGGTTATCTCTTTTTTGTCAGCATCGCAAAAAACATTTATTTCAAGAAAAATAAGGAATTGTTATAGGGGGTGCGGCTGATGAATAAAAAGATTGCTTTTGTGGATTTGGATATATCCGCGGCAGATTGGCTTTCGGAAAAATTAAGAGCCGCGCCCGCCGATTTAAAAGCTGCGGGAGAATTGGCGGCGGTGCTCTCCGAGCTTGCGGGCGGCGGAATCGGGGGAGTGATGATTGAGCTCGGCGAAGGAGGCGCGGCGAATAATCCGGCTGAGATTGTGTGCGGCGATCTTCACATATTTCCGATGACACGGAGGGTGACGCGCGAAGGAGAGGAGATAATTTTAACGCCGAAGGAATTTGAAATTTTGCTCTTTCTTGCAAGAAACCGAGGGGAGGTTTTCACAAAAGAACAGATTTATCAGGCGGTGTGGGATGCGGAATATTTGATGGACGACAGCAACATTATGGCGTTTATCCGCAAATTGAGGAAAAAAATAGAGCCGCACCCGGACAGCCCGGAATACATACTGACAATTTGGGGAATCGGGTACAAATTCAACGACAAAATATGAACAAAAGGCAAGGAAATCGCAAGGGTTCGGATATGTGATTTTCCTTGCCGTTTTTGTATAATCAAATCAAATCCGATAAAGGGGAGGTAATTTCGATGAAAAGAAACGAGAAGGTAAACCGCGGAAGGCTGCACAAAATGACGCAGAGGGCTGTTATTTATGATGAAAGGCTCCAACGCATCGCGTTTGCGGCGACAAATCCGACGGGGACGGTTTTAAAAATGCTAAAGAGCGCGCTGAGCGGGCTCAGCGAGGATGAGGCTGCCGAAAGCCGCGCGGTGAACGGGGCAAACAAGATTACGAAGGGAAAAAGAAAGTCGCTTGCGGAAAAGATTTTGGGTGCGTTTATCAATCCCTTTACGGCGATACTGCTTTGCCTTGCGATTGTTTCCGCCGTGACGGACATGCTCTTTCCGCATTTTGGGCTGTTTGGCTGCGAGGCGGAGGATTTTAACCCCGTAACGGTCGTTATTATTTTGACGATGGTGACAATTTCGGGCGTTTTGCGCTTTGTGCAGGAGTCGCGAAGCGGAAGCGCGGCGGAAAAACTGCTCGCGATGATTACGACTACATGCACGGTTACGCGAAAGGGTGCGCCTAAGACGGAGACGGCGCTTGAAGATGTTGTAGTCGGCGACATCGTACATCTTTCGGCGGGGGACATGATACCCGCCGATGTGAGAATTTTGGAGGCGAAAGACTTGTTTGTCAGTCAGGCAAGCCTCACGGGAGAAAGCGATCCGATTGAAAAAACGGCGTTCGTTAGCAAAAAAGAGGAGAATGTGACGGATTACGCCAATATCGCCTTTATGGGAAGCAGCGTGATTTCGGGCAGCGCGACGGCTGTCGCGGTCTCGGTCGGCGACAATACGATTTTCGGCTCAATGGCGTCCTCACTTTCTGAGGAGGCTGTGGAAACGGGATTTACAAAGGGCGTGAACGCCGTTTCGTGGGTATTGATAAGGTTCATGCTTGTCATGGTGCCGATTGTGTTTGTGATAAACGGCTTGACAAAGGGCGATTGGCTGTCGGCGTTTTTGTTCGCCGTTTCGATTGCGGTCGGGCTGACGCCCGAAATGCTGCCGATGATTGTTACGACGTGCCTTGCAAAGGGCGCGGTTTCGATGAGCAAAAAGCGGACGATTGTGAAAAATTTAAATTCTATTCAAAATTTCGGCTCGATTGACATTCTCTGCACGGACAAAACGGGCACGCTGACGCGGGACAAGGTCGTCTTGGAATATCATTTGAACGTGAACGGTGAGGAGGACAGCCGTGTTTTGCGCCACGCGTATTTGAACAGCTATTTTCAGACGGGCTACAAAAACCTGATGGATATTGCAATCATACAAAAGACGGAAGAGGAGGAGCGCAGCAATCCTTCATTGACGGATTTGTCGGAAAATTACGTGAAGGTCGATGAAATACCTTTTGACTTTACGCGCCGCCGTCTGAGCGTTGTGGTGCAGGATAAAAACGGCAAGACGCAGATGATTACAAAGGGCGCGGTGGAGGAAATGCTTGCGGTTTGCACGTTTGCCGAAATTGACGGCGAGGTAAAGATGCTTGACGGCGAGGTGCGCAAAAGAATTTTGAAAACGGCGGACGAGCTCAACGAAAAGGGCTTTCGCGTTTTGTGCGTCGCGCACAAGACAAATCCGTCCTCCGTCGGCGTCTTCGGCGCGGAGGACGAGAGGAAAATGGTGTTGATCGGCTATCTTGCCTTTCTTGACCCGCCGAAGGAAAGTGCGGCGGATGCGATAAAAGCATTGGCGGCGCACGGCGTACACACAAAAATACTGACCGGAGACAACGAAAAGATGACGCGTACAATATGCGCGGAGGTGGGAATCAAGGTTCGTAATATGCTGTTGGGCTCCGATTTGGAGGGCATGAGCGAAGCCGAGCTTGCAAAAAGAGCCGAAACGACGGACATTTTCGCAAAGCTGACGCCCGAACAAAAAAAGCGCATCGTAACGGTTTTACGCGAAAAGGGGCACAGCGTCGGCTTTATGGGCGACGGCATAAACGACGCGGCGGCGATGAAGGCGGCGGACGTCGGAATTTCCGTCGATACGGCGGTCGATGTGGCAAAGGAATCGGCTGACATTATCCTTTTGGAAAAGGATTTGACGGTGCTGGAGGAGGGCATAATCGAGGGGCGCAAGACATATGCGAACATGATTAAATACATAAAAATGACGGCGTCCTCAAACTTCGGCAACATGTTTTCGGTGCTGGCGGCGTCGGCGCTGCTGCCGTTTTTGCCGATGATGAGCATACATTTGATTTTGCTCAACCTCATTTACGACCTCAGCTGCACGGCTATTCCGTGGGACAACGTGGACGAGGAATTTATAAAAGAGCCGCGAAAGTGGGACGCTTCGGGCGTGGGCAGTTTTATGGTGTGGATTGGTCCCGCAAGCTCGGTATTTGACTTTCTGACATATATTTTTATGTATTTTGTTTTCTGCCCCATATTTGTTTCGGGAGGAGTGCTCTATAACGACCTTGCGGCGCATTTTGACGGAGCGGAGCTTGAAAGCATGCAGCTTCAATACACGGCTATGTTTCAGGCGGGCTGGTTTGTCGAATCGATGTGGAGCCAAACGCTTGTCATTCACATGATTCGCACGCCGAAGCTGCCGTTTATCCAAAGCCGCGCGTCGTCCTCGGTGACGCTTGTGACAATGGCGGGCATTGCCGCGGTGACAATAATCCCGTTCACGCCGCTCGGCGCACTGCTCGGATTTGCGGCGCTCCCGATGAGCTATTTTGCGTATTTGATTTGCTGCATTTTGCTATATATGCTCCTTGCGACGGGGCTGAAGAAGGCGTATATTCATCATTATGGGGAGTTGCTTTAAGTGAAAAATTGATGTGAATGGGAAACGAAAAGGGCGTGGCAAGCGTGCCGCTTGAGCCTTATTCGCGCGGCAGTACGGCGGGAATTTTACTGTGCGGTCGCGGTTTATAATGCGGCGGCAGACGCGGGCGGCAAGCGTGCCGCTTGAGGCTTATTCGCGCGGTAGGGTGGCGGGGGATTTTACTGTGCGGTCGCGGTTTATAATGCGGTGGGAAACTGCGGGCGGGGACGAGCCCCGCCCCTACAACAGTAATTGTTAATTTGGAGGTAGAATGTTAAAAGACGCAGAACGTTGGGAGCGGCGGGGGAAGCAAATATCATAAGGAAATCATTGATTATTGCACGCGGGGAACGATTTTGTATTATCAAAATTGTTCCCTGCGTGTTTTTGTTTGACAGGAGGGCGGGCGGTATGGTACAATAAATTCATATAAATTGCATTGGAGAAAAAGATATGCTTGATTTGACGAATATTGAAGTTATTAAATATTTATGCCGAAAGCACGGGTTTCGGTTTTCAAAGGATATGGGGCAAAATTTTCTGACGGACGATAGTGTGATTGACGCGATTTCGGCGGATGTGTGTGAGGACTGCGACAGTGTGCTCGAAATCGGACCGGGGTTCGGCTGTTTGACGGCGGCGCTGGGGCAGAGGGCGAAAAAGGTGGTGTCGCTTGAATTGGACGAGAGGTTAAAGCCGGTGCTTGACGAGACGCTGGCGGGGTTTTCAAACGTTGAAATCATTTGGGGCGACTGCATGAAGGCGGACATCGGGAAAATAATTGCCGAAAAGCTTGAGGGCAGAGTGAGTGTTGCGGCAAATTTGCCCTATTACATAACGACGCCGATTATCATGCGGCTGATTGAGGGAAATTTCGGCTTTAAAAAGATTGTGGTGATGGTGCAAAAGGAGGTTGCGGAGCGCTTTTGCGCAGAGCCGGGCGGCAAGGAATACGGCGCGGTGACGCTGGGCGTCGGGTACAGGGCGGAGGCAAGGGTAATTTTGAACGTGGGAAAGGAAAAATTCATCCCCTCGCCCAAGGTTGACAGCGCGGTTGTGGAGATGACAATGCTTGACGAACCGAGAGTTTCACCGAAGGACGAAAAGCTCTTTTTTGCCCTGATAAAGGCGGCGTTTTCGCAGAGGCGGAAAACTCTTTCAAACGCGCTTTCAAACGCGGGAAAATTCGGCTCAAAAGAAAATATCGCCTCCGCGATAGAGGCGATCGGAAAGGACGCGTCGGTGCGCGGCGAAAGGCTCTCGATTGAAGAATTTGCCCAGTTAGCGGATATATTGGCGCAAAAATGAGCAAAAATACGAAAGCGGAACGCACAAAAGCGCCCAAAGAGCGGAATAATAGAGACAAATTTGCCCCATGATGTTGTAGGGTACGGAGGAATAATTCCACACGTTCCAGTGGAGCTTTACGTTGACGATTAGCCCGACGGTAAATTCCGCAATTGTGATAAGCGCGCCGCCGGAGATTGCCTTGACGAAAAGGGGGCAACCATCCAAAAGAAAAAAGATGTGGTAGAGCGAATAAAAGCACAAGCCGCCGAGGACGAACATTGTCCAGTGAGTGTAGCCGCGCCAAAAAATTTCGAGCAGGCTGTAGCCGACGGCGCCTGTGGTGAACAGTCTTAAAA